>SHZB01000211.1 GCA_009692485.1 Myxococcales bacterium | reverse complement strand
TCGTACGCGCCGCTCGTTCTCTCGCTCGTGTGCGTCGTACCCGCGTGCGGCGGTCAAGCCGCTGTGGACGGCACTGGCGGCGGCGCAGCGACCAACTTGAGCGGCAGCGGCGGCGGCCCACAGACCGGCTCGAGCAACGGCGGCGCGAGCAGTACCGGCACGAACACGGGCGGTGGCGCGGCCACGTCGTCGCAAGCGAGCGCGACCGGCGGCGGCGCGACCTGCGGCGGCAAGGGTGGTCAGTCTTGCGGGCCGAAAGAACTCTGCGATTTCACGCCGAACCACTGCGGAGCGACCGACGGCACCGGTGTCTGCATTCCGCGCCCCGAGGCGTGCACCGACCTTTACAAACCCGTCTGCGGCTGCGACGGCGTCGTGCATTCGAACGACTGCAACGCGCACGGCAACGGCGCCGATCTCAACGACTTTGGAGGCTGCACGCCGCCCTCACCCGAGCTCTTTGGATGCGGCTCCGGCTTTTGCAATCTCACGTCCGACTATTGTGAGGTCGCCATTTCGGACACGAACGAGCCGACCACCTATCTGTGCAAACCGCTGGCGGCCGGCTGCGGACGGACCCCGTCTTGCGCGTGCCTCGCCAACACGCCTTGCGGTGAGTTTTGCAAAGGCATGGGATCGACCGGCCTGACACTCTCCTGTTTGGGTGGCTGAGCGGCTGGCGGAACGGCTGGCGGTGCGCGACAGGTGCTCGCGACAAGCGCGCATGGCGGAGGGCGAAAGGTGCTCGTAAGCATGGTAGAGAGCGCCCGTGCGCGGCTCGACCCACTCGACCTTCGAAGATGAGCTTGCAAAGCGGCTCGAGCGCGCGATCGCGGGCGACGCGGGGCCGCTCTACGATCTGTTGGCCCGGGCGTCCGGCCTCCCGGGCGTGCGCGTGAATGTTCACACCGTGGACAACTTCGCGCGGGCATGCGCGGCGCGCGGGGCCGGGGCCGACCCGCTCGTGGCGGTGATGGCGCGGCTCGATACCTATGAGGCAGCCGGCGCGACGGATCGCGAGATCCTGCCGGTGTGCGCGGTGGCGGCGTTGGGGGCGCGCGGGGCCAAGGATGTCTCGACCGTGGAGCATGCGCTCGCCGTGCTGCACGTCTGCGCGGACGACACGCGCTTCCGGGTTCGCGAGGCCGTGCCCGAGGCGCTTGCACGACTCGGCGGCGCGTGCGGCGACGGCCTGGTCGCCAAGCTAGACGGCTGGATGGGGGGATATTTTCAGGCGGCGGCGGTGTTGACCGCGCTCGCGACGCCGAGCTGGCTCGACACGCTGAAGGACTGTGACGGAGCGCTCGCGCGCCTCGACCAAGCTTGGACGCTCGCGTGCGAAGCGCCGCGTTCTGCCGCGCGCTATCCCGGGTTCAAATCGCTGCTCGAAGCGCTCGCCTCCTCGCCCGCGCGGATGGCCCGAAAGTTTCGCACGCCGGTGTTCGATGCGCTGGTGCGCTGGGCACGCGTCGAAGAGCCGGCCCTACGTGACGCGATCGCCGCAAATCTCCGCGGGCCCAAGATCGCAGGCCACTTCGCCGCCGAAGCCGAGCGGGTGCGGCGAGCGCTGGAGGCGAGCGCCCCGATCCCGCGCGATCCGACGCTGAAGGTCCAAGGCACCCGCCAACGCGGCGCCCGCGGCCGCAACCGCTAATGGCCAATTGCGGGGGCGGCGGCGCGAATGGCCAATTGCCGGGCGGGCGCGGGTGCCGGGCGGGCGCGGCGGCGCGAATGGCCAATTGCGGGGGCGCGGGTGCCGGGCGGCGCTATTGCCAATAGCGGCGGGTCACGCGGGTGCCGGGCGCGGGCGCTATTGCCAATAGCGGCGAACGCGCGTGCAGCGCGGCGGTATTGCCAATAGCGGCGGGCGCGGGAGATCCCGACCGGGCGCTTCGCTACTTGTCGTGGATGACGCCCGACCCGCCGAAGCTCGACGCCGACTCGGAATACCGCGTCTCGTGCGCGGTGGTAGCGACGCTCGATCGCGATGCGCAGCGAGTCATGCACCTGCTCGGCCAACAGAAGGACGCGGTGCCGATCGCCGACTCGATGGACGTGCTCGGCTCGGTGTTCCGCGCCAACGCCTTCGAGCTAATGGGCAATCACGCAGCCGCCACGCAGATCCTCGGTGAGCTTCCGGACGCGCGGATGCTGGGGCTGGTGCGAGGGCGCTTGCCGGCTGGACCGCGCGGCCCCTACCAGGCGTCGTTCACGTAGCCGTTGCGCGAGTACGAGGTGGCGATGTTGATGGGACGCGAGGTGCGGGTGCGGGCCGATCCGAGCAAGCTCGAAGAGGTCCTCCTCGAGGAGTGAGCGCGCTCGCTCGCGTTGCCGCGCAAAGGGGTTTCAGGCCAAGCCCGTTCTCGCACAACCATTCATGCCTGCGCGGTCGATGGCGACCTGTGACCGCCGGCCGCGTTTCTTCGCGCGTTGGTTCGCCCGCGGGGAGATTGACGCCCCCGCGGCGGGCCGCGAGAGTCGGCCGATGGACCCTTACGCACCGATCGGCGGCATCTCACTCGAACGCTATGCAGAGCTCGGCGCCGAGCTCGACGGCATCACCGACAGCGAGGCGCAGATCGCCAAGGTCGCTGAGCTGGGAGTGGCGCGCGGGGATTGGGAGGCAGCGACGAAAGGCTGGACCGCGCGCATGGTGGACATGAGCTTGATGGGCCAGGTCGCCACGCGCTACATGCCGCTCTACAACGCGGCGATCGCCAAGAAAAAGGGCGTCACGACTTGCAGCTTCGAGGACTGGTGCGCCGTCTGCGCCAGCGTACAGGTATTCGGCTACGAGGCCGCGATGGCGCACCACCAGCTGAGCATGAGCGACTGGACCACCATCTCGGCCTTCTCCCAGTCCGAGCTCAACCGCGATCCGATGAACCTCGGCCAGCGGCGAAACCAGCTGATGGAGCAAGAGGCGGCGCGACTGCGAGCGGGTGGCGCGCCAAAGGCGATCAAGCTCGAGCGCTCGGCACCGGGGGCCGCGCCCGCCGGCGGCGCCACTGCGTTTGGGGTCGTCGACTCGCAAGCGCAGATGGCGCAAGCCCAGATGGCGCAAGCCCAGATGGCGCAAGCGGCGCAGATGGCGCAAGCGGCGCAGGCCCATCAAGGCCAATGGCTCGGAGCGTCCGCGGGCATGAATGCCGGGGGCGGACTCATGGGCGCGCTCAAGATGGCGGGCGGAATGAACATGTTCGGCGGAGGCGCGGGCGCGGGCGGCGGCCAGAGCGCGCTCGGCCCCGGACACAAAGTGTTAGTCCAGTGGAATGACGGCAACCGCTATCCGGCCACGGTCATGCAGGTCGGCGGCAGTCAGGCGCAGGTAGCCTTTCCCGACGGCCGCAACATGTGGATCGAGACTCAGTATCTGACGCCCGCCTGAGCCACGAGCCGGAAGCCCATGGCGAGCATCGCCGACGAGTGACTCGAGACGCAGACCCGGACCCCACGATTGGAGCGCCGATGTACGAAGCCGTTCAACAGTGCAAACACTGCCTAGCTCAGCTCACGCTCGACGATATGCGCAAGCCGAACTGCGGCTATTGCGGCACGGTGTTTCCGCATCACGCGCTCGCCGCCCAGCACGCAAACGTGGTCGGCCAGGTGATGGGGCAGGTGATGGGGCAGGCGATGGCGCAGGCGATGGCGCAGCAGGCGCAAATGCAAGACCAATGGCGCGGGGGCTTCGGCGTCGGCCCGATGGCGCCCCCCGGCCAATATGGGGCGCCCCCCGGCAGTCCCTACGGCGCGCCGCCCGGCAGTCCCTACGGTGCCCCGCCCGGCAGTCCCTACGGCGATCCCTACGCCATGATGCAGAACCAGATGGCGCATGCACAGCGCATGTCGCGCGGCGTCATGACCACCGTATGGGTGTCGCTCGCGGTCACGTTCTTGATCGTGGGCATCGTGATGTTCGTCGTCTTTCAGCGGCTCTGATGGGCCAATAGCGCGACTGGCCGATAGCGCGACTGGCCAACAGCGCGACTGGCCGATAGCGCGACTGGCCAATAGCGCGACTGGCCGATAGCGCGACTGGCCAATGGCGCGACTGGCCGATAGCGCGACTGGCCAATAGCGCGACTGGCCAATTCACGCCGCGGGGCGGACGCTGGCAGGCCCGGTGCGTTTCTTCGGGGCTCCGAAGCGGCGGTCGAAGAGGCGGACGCGACGGAGCAGGAGATCGAGCAGGAACACGGCGACGGCGGCCATCACGGCGCGGGCCCAGAGCTCCTCGTGGTAGGTGATTTTTTCCCCTTCGGGGGCGAAGGCCACCGCGAGATCGGCGGGCTCGAAGGTGCCGAGGGTGGCGAGGGCCACGCGCTCCAGGGTCTGGGTGTCGGTCTTGAACGACGCGTACTCGCGCGGATAGGGATTGGAGACGTGCCCCGTGCTCGTCGCCACCGGGCGGAAGGTGCCATCTTCTTTTTCGCGCGTGTGCTCGGCCCGCAGCAAAAACGAGCCATAACGCTCGAGCGGAAGCTCGCACTCGTAGCGGCCGGGCGCGGTCTGCCTCATCGGAACGACGGTCTTGTCGCCGCCCGGCAAGGGACCGAGCACGGTGAGTCTGCTCACCAGCTTGTCGTCGAAGCGCTCGTCGGCGGTGAAGGCATCCACGGACGCGACCAGGACTGTGCCGCGAAGTTCTGCGCGCATGTCGAGCTCGCGGCGGTCTTTCTGCCGCATGTGTTCGTGCACGAGCTGCCCCCAGAATTTCTCCCAGCCAGCCCACGTCGTCCACTCGACCGCCCATCGCGTCTTCACGTCGCTGGTCCACGCCAGCGCCCAGCCGGTGCCCACGCGCCACCGCGCCAAGATCGGCTCGTCGGTGTCGGCGCACGCGAGCAGCTCGACGGCGGGCGGCGGCTTCAGCTTGGTCGAGACGTAGCCGTGCAAGAGCGGAGCCGTGCGGGTGTCGATGCGCTTCAAGAACGTGGCATTGCCGGTCTGCACCACCGGAAACCACTCTTCGACCGCGGCCTGACGCGAGATCATCTCGGTCTCTTTGGTGAAGATCCGCGGCAAGCTGTTGGGGTCCGGCACCTCGTGGAAGCGACCGCCACCGACGTCCGCGATCATCTTCAAGAGCTGCAAATCGACGTCGCCGCCGACCCCGACGCTCGTCACGGTGATCGACTCGGCGATCATCTGCGTGACAAGCTCGCGGATCCCGCTCGTGGGCGCGCGCCCGTCGGTGAGCAGGATGACGTGCTTCTTGCGCGCCTCGGTGACGTTCATGATGTTGTAGGCGCGATCGAGCGCTGAGAAGATCTCGGTGCCGCCGGCGGGCTGCACCTGAGCTATCAGGTTCTTGATGCGGGCGCGGTTGCGGGCGGGCTGCATCTTCACGACCGTGTCGGGCGACTGATCGAAGACCACCACGCTGATGACGTCGTCGGGGGCGAGCACATCGACCGTCGCCTTGGCCGCGGCCTTCGCCATTTCCATCGGGAGTCCGCTCATGGAGCCAGAGTGATCGACGACCAACACCATCGCGACGCTCGGCGTCTTGTTGATCTTCTCGGCATCCATTCGCACCGGTAAAAGCCGCTCGATCGTGGTGTTGCCCCAGCCGCCGAGGCCGTAGCCGTTCTCGCCGCCGGCGAAGAGAAACCCGCCGCCGAGATCGCGCACATACTGCTCGATGAGCGACTGCGCGCTGATACCGAGCTGCTCCTTCGCGACGTCGCTCACCACCAGAAAGTCGTAGCGCTCGAGCTCTTGCAGCGAGCCCGGAAAGCCCACGACCGGACGCACGTCGACATCGAATTGCTGCGCCGTCAGCGCGCGGGAGAGCGGCCCGGCGTGCTGCGGCGCGCCCTCGACGTAGAGCACCTGCGGTCGGCCCGGCACATCGACCGTGGTCGCGACGTGGTTGTTCTCGCGGAAGCGATCGACCGGTAGCTCGTCGAGCTCGAGGCGGTAGGTCATCTCCCCCGGCAAGCGCACGACGCTGTTGAAGCTCACTTCGTTGTCGCCGGGCTGAAGCTCGAGCGCGCGCACGCCATCGAGGCCGTTGAGCGTCTCGGCTTGATAGAGCCGCGCCCGCGCCCGCGTCGCACGGGTCGCGTAAATGGTCGCCTTCACCGCGAAGGGCTCACCCACCTTGACGCGCTCGGGCAACACCAGCTCGCGCACCGCGACCTCGCCCGGAGCCTCGCGACGGTACGGCACGGTGTGAAGGCGCACGCCGTAGTCCTTCGCGCGATTCGCCTCCGCGAGGACGTCGCCGTCGGTCTCGACGCCGTCCGTCACGAGCACCGCGCGCCGCAGAAAACCCGGTGGAAACAGGCCATACGCGAGCTGGAGCGCCGCCTCGAGGTTCGAGCCCGCACCCTCGGAGCTCGCAGAAACAGCGCCACTTTGCAGCGACACCGCGGCTCGTGCGGTCGATGCCGCCGCGCTCGCCGCAGCCGCGGGCTCGGGTCGCGGGGCATGCCGCACGACCACCGGGACCGTGGCAACGCCGTCCTCGGTGCCCCCGCTTTCACCGACCGTGCCGGTGACGAGCCGCGGGCGCTTGGCGAAGCTCACGACCTTGACGACATCGCCTGGCCGCTTCTTCGCGTGCAGCTCAAGGACGACTTTCTGTGCGTCGGCGAGCGCCTCGTCCGACACCGAGTCGGAGACATCCACCATCACGACCGCGGCGATCTTCTCGCTCGTCGCCGACCGCACCGGGCGCGCGAGGCCGAGCGCGAGTAGCGCCACGAACGCGATCCGCGTGAGCACGGTGAGCAGCTGCTGTTGCCACGGCAAATCCGCGAGCGTCCAGCCGAGGACGACGAGAAACCACGGCGCGAGCAGGACCGCCGCGAGGCGTCGCGGATGGAGCAGCTCGTAGACGACGTCGCCGCGCACCCAGCGCATCGTCGGCTCCGGGTGAAGCCACACGTACTTGCGATATGCATACGCGAGGAGCCCGCACACGACGATCGCGAGAAGGACCCACAAAACACGGGCGCTCCGCGTCTTCATGGCTGGCTCCGCCGCTCGCCGCGTCGCGTTGGACGCCGCCGCGCCAGAGCTGCCCGGCCAACGCGGTTGCCGACGGAGTGGCGCGTCTCGGACTGCACGCGCACGCCCGCGTCACGAGCTACGCCTACGCCCGTCGCCGCCACTCGGTTCATACCGTCCACCGCCGATGAAACGTGAACCACTCGATCGCCGTCGCGAGCAGCACCGCCGCGAGAAAGTAGAGCCACAGCTCGCGGCGCACGCCGATGGTGAACCCACTGAGCGCGCCGGCTCGCTTGCCCGAGACGAACAGCTCTGCGCTCGGCGTGATGTCACTCTCGCGCGGGTCGGACAGGTTCGCCGCGAGCTCGACTTTGCCGCCATCGAGCTCGAGCGTGTAGTAGCCGGCGGCCTGCCCAAGAAACACCGCGCGCCCGTCTTTTACGGGGATTGTGCGCTCGGCGCCGCCCGGCAAGATGAGCTTCG
>SHZB01000210.1 GCA_009692485.1 Myxococcales bacterium | reverse complement strand
ACCAAAGAAGACGTGCCGGTGAAGGCGCTGAAAGCCGACGCGCTGAAGGCCGACGACGGGGCGCCGAGCTCCGACTCGGGACCGTCGCCCGACGCGGCTCCTGCGGACGAGGCCGCAACCGCAAAGGACGAGGCCGGCGCGCCCGCCAATGCCACGCCGACCGGCAGCGAGACGACGAAAGAGCCGGCGACCGAGCCGAAAGCGGAGGCGAAGGACGAGCCGAAAGCGGAGGCTGCCTCCGAATCGAAGACGGAGGGCGGCGATGACAAGTCGCCGGATGCCGATGCAGCGAGCGCGACGGAATTGACCGCGGGCTCGAAGGCAGTCGCCCCCGAAGGCGCCGCATCGCTCGGTGACGACGGGAACACGTCCACAGAAACCCCGGAAAAACCGGCTGAAACGAAGGAATCTGCGCCTCGTGCGGCGGAGGAGACCGCGGCGAAGGAGAGCGCGCCAGCAATCAAAGAGCCAGCCGCAACGACGCCAGCCGCGAAGGCTCCAGCCGCGACGGCGCCAGCCGCTACCAAGACTGCAGCCCCAAAGCCAGCGGCGACGTTGCGTTCCGAGAGCGTGGCTAGCGCGCACGTCGATGACGAGGACGAGGGCGGCTCGAGCAAGTTTACGTGGCTGCTCGCTGCGGGCGTGATCGCGGTGGTCGCGTACTTCGTCCTCGGCAGTGATGCCCCATCGGCGGGGACCGCGACCGGCGAGCCGCCCGACACCCAACGGCCACCGATTTCGCGCACGATTCCGGAGCGCGGCCCGATCGTGAGACCGAGCGCGGGCGCGACGGCGATGGCCGCAACCACCGCGGCAACGGCTACGGCGACACCAACCGCGACGGCTACTGCGGCTCCGACGGCGGCGCCAACCGCGACACCGACGGCAGCTCCGACTGCGGCGTCGACCGCGACACCGACGGCAGCTCCGACTGCGGCGGCTACCGCGACACCGACGGTATCGCGGAAGGCTCCGCCTGCTGTCGTCGCAGCGCCGCCGGCCGCACCGGCAGCTCCGAAGGCTCCGGAGGCTCCGAAAGCTCCGGCGGCCGAGGCCGACCCCTACTGATCGCTACGGATCGCTACTGATCGCTACGGATCGCCACGGATCGCTACGGATCGCTACGGACCCACGAGCCCTGCGCGGATGGCTGCACGGGCCTTCGCGGAGACGCGGATGGCGGGAGGCTGGTCGATGGGGCGAGCTTCAGCCGGGCTTGCCGCCGAACATGAACTCGAAGGTCTGCTGAGCTGGGCCGCGCGCCGTTCGCATCGTGGCTGCGGCATCGAGGACCGCCGAGTTACGCGCGATATCCGCAACGATCACGGGCTCGTTGTCGTACGCGAAGGAGAGCGCGTCGAGCACCTTGGCAGGCCCCAGGCTGGGGTAGCGTTTCAGCAAGCGGTCGATCGTCGTGCCGCCCTGATGCCAACCCCAGAGGCGGCGCACGGGCACACGCGAGCCGACGACGTGCGGACTGCCGCCGAGAATTCGAGCATCGGAGCGCACGTGAGGATGGGGCACGAGGACGCGCGGCAACGCCGGCCGAAGCTCAGCGGCCTCATGCGCGCCCGCCGCCATGTCCGGCATCGCCAGCGTTCGCGGCAGCACCCGCGCACGCGGATACGGGGTCTCATCGATGGGCTGCGTGCGAATCGCCATCTGGGCAGTGTGGCCAATCATCGCTGGTCCAACAAACAAAATGCGGGAGCGCTCCCCGGCAAACGCGCGGGCGCGGGCTCATGGACGACGGGCATCGCGCAGGCGCCGCACCGCCGCGAGGTGATCTTCGTAGCGCACGCTGAAGGTGTGCCGGCCACCGCCCTTGCTGACGAAGAAGCGATACTCCGTCGCCGCTGGCTCGAGCGCGCTCGCAAGCGAGGCCTCGCCGGGATTGGCGATCGGACCTGGCGGTAGCCCGTCATGCACGTACGTGCTGTACGCATTCGCTGAGTCGCGATTGATCGCGGGGCTCGCGCGGCCGTCGAAATTCTTGCATGCCGGGATCTTCTCCGGCATCGCAAAACAGCCATAAATCGCGGTCGGATCGGACTCGAGGCGCCGCCATGAGGGGTCGCGCAATCGATTGAAAAACACGCTCGCGATGAGTGTCCGCTCGTCCGCCATGACGGCCTCCTTCTCGATGATCGAAGCAAGCGTGACCACTTCACGTCGCGTCATGCGGCGTCCCCCGGCACCGAGCGGTACAGCTTCGCGCGCGGCAGTGAGCGCACGGAATCGCGCGTCGAACTCCGCGACGAGTCGGCGCACGACGTCGCCCGGCTCGCTGTCTTGATGAAGATCGTAGGTCGCCGGGAAGAGGAAGCCCTCGGCGCTCACGTCGCCCGCGTCCGCGAGTCCAAGCGAAGTCAGCAACGCCCGGTCTTCGCTCGCGCGGAGGAATGCGGCGCGCCCAACGACACCGAGTTTTTCGAGTCGCTCGGCGATCGCGAAGCGATGGAAGCCCTCGACCACTGTGACCTTCACGAACGGCCGCGCCGGACTTCGACACAACATCGCGATGAGCTCGCCGGGGCTTGCCCCCTTCGGCAAGAGATGCGCTCCGGGCACGAAGCACGCGGGCGCGTCGACGAATTGAAATAGCAGCGCCAGGCGCAGCGGACTGTCGGTCACTCCGAGCTCGTGCGCGTGCTCGGCCGCAGCCAGCGCTCCGAGCGATGTTGGCCAAACAACCGCGATCGGCGGGCCGATGAGCTGCGCGCGCCGCGTGCGAAAACGCAGCATCTCCACCGTGCCTGCGACCACGAGGGCGAACAGCAGCAGCGAGCCAAGCAACAGCGCGATACGCAGCTTCGAGCGGCCGCGGCGCACGTTGCGCGGATGCGCCGGCACGACCGCTGCTCGCGCGCTTTGCAAGGGACCGCGCTTTCTTCGTCGCCATTGGGCGCCCGATGAGCGCGACGATCCGGGCGGTCGTGAAGGGCGCGATAAACGCGACGAGCTGGGCGCAATGGCGGGGCGCGCTCGCGGCGGGCGCGATGGACCGAACGGGCGCGAGGGCTTCTTCACCGGGCTCGGTCAGGGCGCGAGGGCTTCTTCACCGGGCTCGGTCAGGGCGCGCCGTCCGCTGGCTCGCCAATCCGCGCACTATAGGAAGGGATCCCGACCGCGGCGAGCAACTCCCGTGGCGGCACGCTCCCGATCATCACGAGCACGGCGTCGTTGTCGAGCCGCGCGAGCGCTTCGCCGCACTTCAGCACGACCTCGCTCGCGGTGATCTCGGCCACCGTCGTCCGCGGACGAAAGTCGACTCGCCCGGCCGCGACCAAGCGCCGCAGCTCATCGACGTTGCGCCGCTTGCCGCGACCGAAGCCATCGCCGCGATAGCTCACGGTGACGCGTGTCCCCGGCTGACGAGCGAGCGCGATCACAGCCTCCATGGCGCTGTCGCCGAGGCCGACGACCATCACGCTCTTGCCGGCAAAGGTGCGCGCATCGGCGAGGTGATAATGCACCTTCGACTCGATCGCTTCCGAGAGCGCGACGGCGAGGCGTCGAGGCGTCCCGCGCATCCCGACTGCGAGGAGCACGCGCGCGGTTCGCAACTCGTAGTTTCGATCGACCGACGCGATCTTCGCGACGAAGCCAACGCCACCGTCGTGTCCACCGCGGCCATCGTGTCCACCGCGGCCATCGTGTCCACCGCGGCCCTCGTGCCCGAGCCGCTCGCACGCGAGCAGCCGATGCCCTTCGGAGATCGGCAGACGTTCGGCGCGCACGACGCGCAGCCACTTCGAGAGCAGCTCTTCTTTCGTGCACTCCTCGAGCCACAGCTTGCCGACGACGGGCAACTCGAGCGGCTGATCGAACACGAGCTTGCCGCGCGGAAAGCTCCGAATGCTCGCGGCGACGCTGCTCTGCTCGATGACGGCGAAGCGAAGGCCGAGCTCCTTCAAGCGCAGCGCCGCGGAAATTCCGGCCGGTCCCGCCCCAACGACGACGACGTCGAGGTCGTGCGAGTGCCGGGGCATCGTCTCGGCGATCCGCTCGGCGGCGCGTGCCCCGTGCCGGATCGCGTTCTTGATGAGCGGCACACCGGCGATGTCTCCCGCGAGAAAGAGCCCCGGGACATCGCGCGCCTCGAGGTTGTCATCGACGAGACTCGGCGCCGCATCGTCCGCGCCTTCGGACATTCGGAGCGACGCATTCGGGCAAGCTTGCTCGCACAGGGTGAGCCCGCAGCAGGCCTCGGGTCGCTCGACGACCGCGACGTAGCGATGCATCGCCAACACATCGAAGGGGCACGCATCGACGCACGCGTAACAGCCGAGGCAGGTCGTAACATCGATGATCGGCAACCGCTTCACGCCACCGCCGGGCTTCACGAGAGCCTCGCTCCGGGCCTTCGCGACCCGCTCCTTTCGACGCCGCCGCAGCGACATGACGAGCGCCGTACCGAGGGCACCCGCGAGCGCGAAGGATCCGCCTCCCGCGAGCCAGGCGACGTTCGTCCCGGTGTCGCCGGACGGTGGCAACGGAGCCGCAACGCTCACGGCGCGCGCGACCTCCCAGGCCGCATAGCGGTCGCTCTCGTGTTGCTCGCGGCACACGCCGGAGGCCGCAACTCGCGAGCTTTTTCCGTCGTGGTGCTCGTCGAAACATTGGCTCGGCAGGCGCGCGTCGATGGCCCCGCTGGGCGCGCTCAGGCAGCGCCGGATGGGGTCCTCTGCGGCGCGCGCGTCGTGGCAAGGCAGGCACCGCGCGAACGGCACGAGCACCACGGTCGCGTCGCGGGCGAGGCCGTGGCGCATGGCGAGCACGTCGCTTCCGGCGATACCGTAGCGGACGACTTCACCGGTCGCGGCGCGTAGGCGCACGCCCTGATCGGCACCATGGACATCGTGGCAACTCGCGCACCCAAGCTCGCCCTTGGCCGCGAGCCGCGCATGTCCGGCACGCAGCGCATGCGCGCCATGGCAGCTCGTGCACGCGCCGGCAGCGCCGTCACCATTCGCAGCATTCGCAGCATTCGCAGCATTCGCAGCAACCGCCGCAGTGCCCGCCGTTGCCGAATTTGCCGCATTTACCGCGGTTTTTGCGTTGGCAGCTTTGCTGTGGCAGTTCGCGCACTCGAGTCCCGTGCTGGCATGGGGCAATGCGAGAGCTCCCGAGCCGCCTCGAGGTGGAGCGACGAACAAGCTGAGCAGAACGCCGATGCCTGCTGCGATCGCGCCTCCCCAAACGGGAGCAAAACGTGTGACGTCAGACGTAACAGTCACGCCCTCGGGCGAGCGGCCGAAGCGACGCCGTGCGCGCGCCGCCAGATCCAACAGCGTCCGCTCGAAGCTCATCGGGCGAGCACCAACAGCGTCCGCTCGAGCCTCATCGGGCGAGCACACAACAGCGTCCGCTCGAAGCTCATCGGGCGAGCACCATCGCGACATGCGCGAGGACGAGCACGACGGCTGCCGCACCCAACACGATGTGCGCCGGCAAGAAGGCGCACACGACGAAGCTGAGGCAGCGCTGCGCTCCGAGTGCGCGGAGCTCGACGGCATCCCGGATGAGCTGCTCGAGACCCGCGAGTCGCTCGTGACCGCGCCCGTCGAGGAGGGCATCGATCCGCGCGCGCACGACCCGCTCTTCGGTGACGAGATCGCGCCGCGATCCCAGGAGCCACAGCCATCCGAAGACGTTGCGCGCATACGGCACGAGCACGCGCTCGAACAGCTTCTTCGTCAGCTCGCTCTTGCCGCTGACGCCGGCGTACATTCGGTCCCGTAACTCTCGCGCGCGCACGGCAATGTCTTCGGGCAAGCCCGCGCGCCGCTCGACCCGCGTCAACCAGCGCGGCACGAGCGCGTACACGATCACCGCGAGAACTCCGAGCGCGGACGTGAGGTGCAGCGCCAACGCGGCGGCTCCCCCCGGTCCCGAGTAGCTCACGCCGCCATGGCCCAGCGACGCCGTGAGCGCGACGAGCCCGAGGGCCTCGTGCACGATGAGTTCGGTATGGACGGGCGAGCGTGCCGTCGCTCGCGGCTTCTTATCGCGCCGCGCCCGCCGCGAGACCGCGCGCTTGCTGAAGCCGTAGACGAGCGTGCCGACGAAGGCGATGAAGCTCACGACTCCGAAGGCGAGCCCCAGCCCCCGATGAGGAGCCAGCGTGCCTCGTCGATGCAGCGCGACGGCGACGATCGCGAGCGCGAGCGTGATGCCCACGGTGAGCGCCACGGAGCCGCTGCGGCGCGCGAGCGAGAGCTTGTGTGGTTCGGCGCGCAACCGCAAAAGTCGCGCAAGTTCCGGCATTTCATCACGCGGCGAGATGCGGGAGATGGCGCTCGTGGGGCAGTGCTCGACGCACGCGGGAGCCGCAAAGCCGCGACACAGATCGCACTTGATCGCCACCATTGCGTGCTCGTGCGGAACGAGGCGCGCCACGATGTCGATGTTGTCCCACGGGCACGCCTTCGCGCACGCGCCGCACCCGGTGCAGAGCGACTCGCGGATGAACACGTCGCCCGTCGGATCACGACCGATGGCACCCGTGGGGCAGTCGATCATGCACGCGGGGTGTTCGCAGTGCTGGCACGAAGTCGGCAAGAGCAACGGTGCGGGCTCGGCCCCACCAAGGCTCGTGACGATGACGTCGCCGCGGCGCACGATCCGAGCCGTTCCGTGGAGCGCCGCGCAGCTCGAGGCGCAGTTGCCGCAGCGCACGCACGAGTCGAGATCGATGACGAGCAGCGAGCGGGCCACGTCGAGCCGATAGAGATCCGCGAACGCGAGCTGCGTCATCGTCGCGGTCGCACTCATCGCGGCTCCAATGCTCGCCGCCGCGCCAACGCTCGCCGCCGCGCCAACGCTCGCCGCCGCGCCAACGCTCGCCGTCACTACTGCGTCGCTGCCGTGGGCAACACGTCGCACCCGCGCGAGCGCACCCGGCGCGCGGTCGGCCAAGGTTCGAAAAAGCTCAGCCTCGATGCCCACCAGCAAGGACGGCCCGCTCGCGACCGCGGCCTCCATTCGCGCCACACGCTGGAGCACCTCTTCATCGCCGAAGAAATCTCCGCGTAGCAAATACGCGCTCACCCGCACGCGTTCGTTCGTCGCACGCTGAAGCTGCACCATGCCGTCCACCACGAGCCACACGCGCTCGGCCCCATCGCCCGCTTCGTAGACGGCCTCGCCGCGCGCAACGTCGCGGTAGACGAGCGCGTCAAGCACCATGTCCACGTCCCGCGCATCGAGCGAGCGTGTGAAGGCGCTGGTCTGCAAGAGCTCGGTGGCAGCGCGTCGACGGAGCCGTCGCTCGAGGCGGTGAGCCGCGTCCGCGCCGTCGGCACGCTCGAGCACACGCATGAGCAGCGCCACCGGGATCTCGCACACCCGCGCGTCCTCGGCCGCGGTTGCGTCACCGCGGAAGGTCGCGCCGATGACGCTCTCTTCACCGAAGGACTCGCCCGACACCACGCGCCGCAGCTCGAGCTTGTGGTCGTCCCCGCGCGCCGTGCCCGTGACGATGACCTTCCC
>SHZB01000209.1 GCA_009692485.1 Myxococcales bacterium | reverse complement strand
GTGGTTCCTGGCGGCGGCACGGGCGGCGCGGGCGGCGCGGGCTGACCGCAGAGCCGCAGCGACAACATCGCGGGCTGACCGCAGAGCCGCAGCGACAACATCGCGGGCTGAGAGCGGCACCTTCGAGCTAGCCGCGAGCGACCTTCGGCGCGTTCGGGCTGTCATTCGAGCTAGGTGCTTGGAGTCACTGCCTCTAGCATTTGGGCTCGTGCGTGTGCCTCCATGGCGACGCACCGACAAGGAGTTGCCCCATGCTTCGCTTGGCTCAGAGAGTCCTGATCGCGCTCATTTTCATCGTTGCGGCCGGCTGTGGCGGAGGTGGCTGCACGAGCGGCTGCTCTTGCGTCGGCATGGTCCCGCTCGCGAACGGCTTTGCACCGGCGCAGCGCATCGAGAACGCGGCGAGCGTGCGGCTGACGGAGGCTGGGATCGATTTCCTCGAGCAGAACCTCGGCACGCTCGCCGGTGGCCTGCTCGGCGGTGGCTCGCAGGGCGGAGTGCTCCCGTTCGAGATCGGAACGCAGAGCGGCAGCATCGGTCCGATAAAATACGCGGTGTGCAAGAACGGTCCGAAACCGAACGCGGATCCGCCCGAGTGCGTCGCGGAGATCGATCTCGGCAACGCCAAGCTCGCGCTCGCCACGGCGGCGCCGCATCACCTCAAGATCACCGGTCCCTTGCCCTTGCGCCTTCGCAACTTGCCCCTGTTCATCCAGTACGGTTGCTTGCCCTTTATCGGCTGTGTCGAGAGCAATCTCGCCCTCACCCTCACCGGCAACAAGGCTTGCCCCGGCAGCGCTCAGACCTACGCCAACCTCGATCTGGACGTGAACGTCTCGATCGAGATCGACAGTGACCCGCAGCATGCGCGCTTCGGCTACAGCCGCGTCAAGGTCGACGTTGGCCTCGACGAGACAAAGCTGCTCGACTCGCTGAAGGTGTGCGGGAGCTTCGATGCGACGCTCCTCGGCTTCATCCTCGATCTCGCTGGCGATCTGATCGTCGGTCCGCTCATCGACACCCTCAAGAGCCAGATCGACGAGCAGCTGTGCCAGAAGGCGAATCCCGACATCGACCCGAGCTGCCCAGCCGGCACGCAAGACGTCGGCGGCGTGTGTCGCTATGGCTCGGACGCGAGCGCCGAGTGCGCCTCGAACTTGCTCGGGATGGAGGGCAACATGGACGTCGGCGGTGCCCTCGCGGGCCTGAGCCCAGGAGCGACGGGCTCGCTCGATTTCTTGCTGGCGGCGGGCGGCCACAACCAGCGCGACGACGCGAGCGGATTTGCGTGGGGCGATCTGAATCCCATCAACAACGGCGCGACGCTCGGGATGTACGGCGGCAGCGAGGCGATGCCGGCATCGAAATGCGTCCCGCTCTCGAAGCTCGCGCTGCCCGCCGGAATTCCGATCCCGGACGAGCTGTTGGCGAACACGGTCACGGGCTGGCCGATGGAGATCGCGGGCCCGCACATGGGCCTCGCGCTATCGGAGCGATACGCAAACTACCTGCTCGCCCAGATCTACAACAGCGGCGGGCTCTGCATCGGAATCACCGCCGACGCGCTCGGCGACAGCGTGCCGCTCAGCACCAACATCATCGCGCTCGGACTCGGCGCCCACTCGCTCACCGAGCTCGGACGGCAGAAGCAGGCGACCTCACTCGCGTTCCTCTTGCGACCGCAGAACGCGCCCTCGATCGAGTTCGGCAACGGCACCGACATCGAGAAAGATCCGAGCCTGCGCATCGGACTCAAGGGGCTCGCGATCGACTTCTACGTGTGGTCGCTCGATCGCTACGTGCGCGCCTTCTCGGTGAACATGGACATCGACGTGCCGGCGAATCTCGTCGTCGTCCCCGAGGGCCTGCAGCCCGTCATCAAGAAGCTCGGGATCTCGAACACGACCATCACCAACGCGACGCTCTTGCGCGAAGACCCCGCGAAGGTGGCCGCGGCGCTCGAGGGCTTGGTCGGCGACATGGTGGGCGGGCTCTTGGGCGGGGCGCTGAACCCGATCGACATCAGCTCGGCCCTAGCATCCACCGGCCTCACGCTCACGATCCCGGAATCGGTCGATGGCAAGGGCTCCCCTGGGCTCCGCAAGCTCACCAAAGGCAGCGACGATTTCCTCGGGATCTTTGCGGCGCTTGGCATCGCTGACGCGGCGCCGAAGATGCAGTCCGACACCGAGGCGACGCTCGTCGATCTCGACATCGACGATGCCGGACTTCGGCTCGAGACGCTCACGCCGCACAACGGCCCGCGCGCGACCTTGAAGCTTGGCTCATCTCTCGACGATGGGCAGCGTGCGCTCGAGTGGCAGTACCGAATCAATCGGGGTCCATGGCACCCCTTCGAACGAAGCCGTCACCTCGTCATCGAGGAGTCGATCCTCAGAAATCAAGGAAAACACCGCATTTTCGTGCGTTCGCGCGTGGTCGGGCAGCCGATGACGCTCGACCCCGAGCCAGCGACGGTCGAGCTCATCATCGACAAAGCGGCGCCCCAGCTGCGCGTGAAGGAGACCGACGATGGGCTCGTCCAGGTAAGCGCCGGCGACGCCGTGAGCGCCGATGACCATGTGCTGGTGCGGGTGCGATTCGGCACCGGCTCCAATGACACCGACGCTGCGTTCGGCGCGTGGTCCGAGTGGCTCCCGGCGAGCGAGCTCGGAGCCCTCCAAAGCTCCGATGCGACGCACCTCCAGATCGAAGCGAAGGACGAAGCCGGCAACATCGGTACGGTCACGCATTCGCTCATTCGCGGCCTGGGCAGCGCCACGGGGTGCCAGTGCCTCGTCCTAGCCCCAACGCACACGCCGCTGCGAGGCGAGGCTGGGCTGGGTGCGCTCGCGCTCGCCGTCCTGGCCGGCCTTCGACGTCGCCGACGAGCGACCGAGAACCGCACGGCTCGCACAGAAAGCGCAGCTCGCAATGAAAGCGCAGCTCGCACAGAAAGCGCAGCTCGCAATGAAAGCGCAGCTCGCAATGAAAGCGCAGCTCGCTCTACGCGACTCGGGATTTTCAGCGCGCTGCTCTTCGTGCTCGGCGCGGGCGCGGTGCCGGGTTGCTCGTGCAGCGACGAGGTGATCATCCCCAACGACTGCCGAAATCGCGGCGACTGCGCGGTCGTCACGCCCGGGCTCATCGGCGCGTACACCTCCGCCGGAGTCGCGCCGACGGGAACGATCTGGGTCGCCGGCTACCTCGAGGCCAACTGGGATCCGGAGGTCAATCTCAGCTTTGGGGACCTCGTCATCGGCCAAGTCGTGGGCGACCGCGTCGACTGGAAGGTCGTCGACGGCACCGACCCCGAAGAGGTGGTCGATCCGCAGCTCTACGATCTGAAGGGCTTCCGCGGTGGCAAGACCGACTCGGGCGACGACGTTGGCATGTGGACCTCGCTCGCCTTCGATGCCGCCGGAAACCCGGCCGTCGCGTATTACGACGCGTCCAATCACGCGCTGAAATACGCAGTCTTGGCCGGCGAAGCGTTCCGCGTGAGCACGGTCGTCGCGGGCACCGGAGGCGCGGACCACGGCCGCTACGCGAAGCTCTTGTTCGTCGGCGGCAAGGCCACCATCGCGTACCACTACGTCGAGCGCAGCGTGAAAGGTGAGATCTTGAGCGGCGTGCGGGTCGCCACCGCCACCGATGCCGCGGCCGCGAGCTTCACCTTTGAAGAAGTCGTGAGCGACCCGACCACCCCGTGCACGCCGGAGCTCTGCGCGGCGGGGACCTTGTGCCTCACCGACGGAGTCTGTGCGAAAAAATCCGGCGACTGCGCGGCCGAGTGCGCGAGCGCAGAGGCATGCGTGCTCGACGGTGGCGCGGCAGCCTGCAAGCCCACGCGCGCGTCGGGCGGCACGATAACGTACCCGGCCGAGGTCGGACTCTACGTGTCGGCGGCGGCTCGTCCCGACGGCTCCTTGGCCATCGCCTACTACGATCGGCTGCGCGGAAATCTCGCGCTCGCGACGAAAGCCGGCTCGGCGTGGTCAAGCGCGATCGTCGACGGCCAAGATGGCGACGGCACCGACACCGGCGACAAAGGGATCGCGGTGTCCCTCGCAGCGGACGCGACCGGCGATCTGCATTTCGCCTACGTCGATGGACTCGCAGAGACGCTCAGCTACGCGTTCATGAAGGGCGGCGCGGGCAAGCCGACCTTCGAGGTCGTCGATACGGGCCTCACGGACGGCGACGGCCACCACATCGTTGGCGACGACGCGCACCTGGTCGTGACGCAGAGCGGCATCGTGCGTGTCAGCTATCAGGACGCGACGGCCGGCACGTTGAAGGTCGCGGTCGGCACGCCGAAGGGGGCGACGCATGACTGGCAAGTTGCGACTGCGCAACAAGAGGGCTTTGCGGGCTTTTTCACGCGGCAGCTCGATCACGGCGGTGTCGTGAAGGTCGTGAACTGGTGGCGCGTAGCGGGGCCGCTGCCGATCGGTGACGTCGCGATCGTGGCGCCTCCCGAGGCACGCGACGCGCCGAAATAAGCTGAGCTGAGCCGGAAGCTCTCGGTCGAGCCGCGACTCAGGCTGCGACGTGGTCGGAGTCAACGAAACGCGTGGCGTCTCCGAACACGACCCTGCGCTCTTCGGCGACGATCGCCAAGAGCTCGGCCTTGGTGGCAATGCCGCCCTCGAGCAGCGCGCGCATGTAGCCATCGACATAGCCATTGGCGCGCGAGCTGCGCGGGTGAGCGGTCCCGGTGGCGCGCGCGGCGAACACATCGTGAAGCAACTTCTTGAGCTCGGTCAGCATCTCGGCCTTCGACGTCATGGTGGTCCTCCGTGGGTGCGGACGCGCACCCGCACCGCGCGCAGTCCTCAGGAATGCACGCTGCGAATGACGCCATCGCTATCGAATCGCAGCGACGCGGGCCAAATTTGTTTAGCCGAATGGTCCTGTCACGCGCGCAAGGCGATCGCTCGGAGCAGCTCGGTGGCCTCGCGCTCATCACGCACCACGAGCGCGTAGCTCGATCCGCGGCGCGGCACGAACACGAGGCGGTGGCGACCTCGATTCGGCCAGAGCGCCACGAGCACCAGGTCGAGCGCAAGCCCCACGGAAAATACCACCGCGCCGATGCCGATCAGGGTCGGCGAGCCCACCCTGCCGCCGTCGATGACGAGCGTCGCACCCACGTACGTCCCGACACCGAGCGCGAGCATGCCGACGTAGAGCGGGAGCCGGGGGTAGCGCGCCTCGCGAGCCGCCCGCGCGATGTTGTCGAAAGGGATCACGACGTCGCGCACGAGCACCGTCCGGCCGAAGAGCTCGAGCACGCTGTGGATGGCGAGCCCGCGTCGCTCGACGGTTACGGCCCCCGAGTACCTCCGACGCATGAATATGCCCGCGAATGCACGCCCGAGTGCGCGCAGGATCAAGACGCCGGTGAGCGCCTCCAGCACGAGTCGGACGGGGCCAAGCGGCGCCGGCACCAAGACGCCCTCGATGGTCACACGCGGCGCGCCTGCCGATGCGCGGTCGCGCGCGCCATCGTCATCGCCGTGGCCACCGTCGTCATCGAGTTCCTCATCGCCGCCGTCCGCACCACGGTCGCGTGAGGCCTCGCCCCGCCCCGTCGCGAGCCGGTCCGCGAGCTTCCCGAGCGCAGCGTCTCCGACGCCAATTTTGGCCAAAATAACGGCTGTTTCCGCGCTCGACGCCCGCGCAGATGGGATCGACGCGAGGACGTACAGAGCCTCCCCGCGACGACGCCCCGGGCCGCCGTCCCGCACGAAGCACACCAGTGCCGACCAGAGCGCGTCCGCGTCCGCTCCGAGGGTCGCATCCACGTGGCCGAGCACATCGAGCGCAGTGTTCGCGCCGAGCCACGCAAGCGATGCCGCGAGCCGCGCGGGATCCGACAGCGCACGACGTCGATCGGCGGCGACACCTACCGCTGCGAGCGCAGAAATCAGCACGGCCTCGTCGGGCCCGAACGCGGTCGTTCCGTCGCCGGTCGGCGCGCGTGCCATCACCTCGAGGACGTCCACGCCTTCGATGATCCCGCGCTCCGCGCCATTGCCGAGGTCGTGCTCCCGCATGAGCTCCTCGAGGCCGTCGCCAAGTCGGCGTTGCCGCTCGTCGGCCGCGGACTTCACGAGCGTCCAAATGACGGTAGCCAGCTCGGCACCGCGCGGATGTTCACGAATCGCCTTTACGAGGTCGTCGGTCACGCGCTTTCAGGTTTTTATCGGGACGCCGCCGCGGTCAAGCGTGATCGCGGCGCAGCGCATCGTGGTGCTCGGTCATGGGGCTTTGCCAGCGCCCTTGCCCGTTAGCTCCTGCCATTTGGCGATGAAGCCGATGATGCGCCGCATTTCCACCTCGCTCGCCTCCACGTGAGCGGTGATGGTCCGGTCGCGTCGCGAATACGTGGGGCGTTGGAAGAGCGGCGGCAGCCCGAGCAGCGTCGCGCCAGGGATCGGATTCGGGCGAAGCTCCTCGATGGCCGCGGCGAGTTCATGCATGTCGCGCTCGGCGGTCTCGGCGTCCCGATCCTCCGCTTCGATGTCCAGCGAGAAGCTATCGCGATGCGGAGTAAGCCTCAGCCGCAGCCACGCGATCGTCTTCGGAAATGGCACCGCGGTTTTCATCACGCCCCGCCACGGCGTCGCGATGTGCATCACGATGAGGTCGTCGGAAGACTTCTGAAATCCCTTCATCTCACGAACGCGCGCGAGCTCGCCCTTCGCCGCCGCCGGAAGCACCACCAAGAGCCGCTTTTCTTCATTCAGCGCCGCATAGTGGGAGCCATCGGGGCCAAACCTCGCGACGGGATGCGGGTAGCCCGACTGCCAGCTTCCGCGTGGGCGACTCGCACGCATCGCCCGCTCGAGCGCCGCACGGATCTTGAACGTCGACACGTTGTACTCGACGACGGCGACGACGACGCTCGCGCTCTTCATGTGCGGACCGCTGATGAGGACGTGATCGAAATCGCGCACAGGATCGAGGTTTGTGCCGCCGATGAGGGAGTTCCATTGCGGAAGCATCATCAGCAGCTCGGCGAAGCTCCGGCCAAGCGGGTGGCGGCGCGCGACGTCCGACGCGATGTAGACGCGCACGTTCGGATGCTTGGCCTCCAGCGCAGCCGCAGCGCCCGCGACGCGCCGCGGATCGTCGAGCGGTCCGGCCCTGGGAGGTGCGGCCGGCTCACCCGACGGCGATGCGGACGGCCCCGCCGAGGGTGCCGGAAGCGGCACACCACCGGCAGAGCCCGATGCCACCGGCGATGCGCTCGCCACCACGGGCGGTGGATTTCCTGACGGCACTGCGCTTGCGGACGACCCCGCGCTGGGTGCCGCGCTGGGTGCCGCGCTTGCGCTCGCTGTTGGGCTCGGGCCCGTCGCCGCCGCCGATGCTGACGCTAGCGGCGTGGCGAGAAGTGCTTCTTTCGCTTGACGTGCGCGTTCGGCCTCGCGAACTCGCCGCCGCCGCTTTCGCGCCTCATCTTCGCTTTCGTCCTCGTCCTCGTCGTCGTCGTCGTC
>SHZB01000208.1 GCA_009692485.1 Myxococcales bacterium | reverse complement strand
CTCGCCGGTGCCGCATCGGCCATTGCGACTTCGGTCGAGCCGCCGCTCGGTCTCTGGCTCGCGTACGCAGCGCGAAGCCTCGGGCGTGCCGAGCTTGAGCTCGGGCACCCAGGCGCGACGGCCACACTCAACCTTGCGCGCGTGCGTTTTCAAGAGCTCGGCAATCAGCTCGGGGAGGCCCTCGTTCGCGCCGATCTCGCCCGTGCAACGTCCTTGGCGCCAGCCTCCTTGGGCTTGCGCGATTTCTACGAGCCGGTCTTCGCGCTCGGCACGCTGGGCCTCTCGCAGCGCGTGGTCCAGGTGCTCACGGACGCGCGCGCAACAGAGCGAGCGAGGCGACCGATCGACCCGGAACTGTGCGACCGCGAGTCTCGCGACGGGCCTGATCTCGACGCCGTGATCGCCGCGCTGGCGCAGCCTTACCCGAGCCTGAGCGCGCAGCACGAGGTCGAGCTCATTCACGGTGCGGACGCCTCGCTCGCCGACATCGCCGCCCGCCGCATCGCCGGTCAGCGCAATCTCGGGCGCATGGCGGCGCTCTGCCTCGCTCCGCGCGGGCTCGTCGTCATGGCGCTCGCGAGCCCCGAGCTGCAGGCCTCATCGCTCGTTTTGCCGCCAAAAGAGGCGCGCGCGACGATGTTGGGCTGTCTCCATGGGCTCGTCCTCTGGGGTTGGCGCGAGGACGAAGCGCCGCTCGTGATCGCGGAAGATCTCGCGCGGCTCGGGCGCACGCTGTTCGCGTCCCACCGCACCGGAGCTGCTTTCGCGGCGAGCGACGCTACCGCCCGCATCGGTCTGCGTGCGGCGCTCCAGCGCTTCCCGCGGGGTCGCGTCGTCGGCGTGCCATTCGCCGGCGAAGGGGCGGCAAGTCTCGGCGATGTCGACGCGAGCGCGGTCGTACTCAGCGCGCTCGGTGCCGGCGCGTCCGAGTTCATCCGCGGCGCCTCCGTGTCGTGGGGCGAGGACTGCGATGCGCTCGTCGTCGCCGGCGGGCTCGTGCCTATCCTGAGCGCGTGAGAGAACCCTCACCCCCTGTGCGCGCGGAGACTCTGGCGCAGCTGCGGCACGGCGGCCCACGCGACTTGACCCGCGCCGCCGAGGTCCATGCCCCGCGGCACCGCGAGCGGAATCATCGGCACGCCGCACTTGCCGAGCGTCGCGGCCACCATCGGTCCTTGCGCGCTCGACATGAGGAGCTCTGGATCCGCGAGCAGACACGCGTACCCGTCGCCTGCGCGAACGAGCGCCTCCGCGCCGGTCACCACGACGTCGCAGCCCACGCCCGCCTGGCTCTCGAACACCGCCGCGATCACGTTCGCGACCTCGCGATCGCGCACCAGAACGAGCACGCGCTGCCTCGGGTTCACGGCTGCATTCGCAACCCCGGCGTCCCAGCCGCCCGCGTCCATGTCTTCGTCATCGTCCCCTCGGTTGGCCTCCCGCGCTGCCGTCGCGGCCTCCACCCCGAGGGCCACCGCGCGCTTGATCTCGTGGATGCCGGTCGGCCACGCGAGCGCGATCGGGCCAAGCTCTCGTTCGAGGGTGCTCGTGTCGCCCGGCGCCGCGGCGACGATGATCGCGATGTCGTGCGCGCGCGCGTCCCTGACGTACTGGCCGAGCCCGCGAGCCTTGCCGGCGACGTGCAGCACTACCGCGTGTGCGAGTAAGAGCTTCGCTCGCAACAGCGCCTCGTTCAGGTCGTGCGCCTGCTCGACGCGGTAGCGCGCCGGATTCAGCGACGCGACCAAAGCCGCCGCGACTTTCTCGTCGAGCGACGCAACGATGACACGCGGACGACCCACCAAAGGGGAGCGTAATCCCGCGATCGCCCCGAATCGAGGTCCGATTTGGGGACTTTGTCGGCGTGGTCTCCGCGACGCTGCTCGCCCGCTCTACAGCCCCGCGCCGCTTGCGATCCGCCCTTGAATCGCGCAGCTTCCTTCGGAAGGATGGTGCAATGACGTTCGTGGCGCGCTCGTTCGCGCTCAGGCAATTGGCGCTCAGACAATTGGCACTTAGGCACTGGGCACTTAGGCACTGGGCACTTAGGCACTGGGCACTCCGGCAATTGGCACTTAGGCACTGGGCACTCCGGCAATTGGCACTCAGGCACTGGGCACTCCGGCAATTGGCACTCAGGCATTGGGCATTGCCGCAATTGGCACTTAGGCATTGGGCATTGCCGCAATTGGCACTTAGGCATTTCGCGCTGCGGCTTTGGGCGCGGGTGCTCGCAGCACTTTGTTTGCTCGCCTTCGCAGGTCCGGCGGGGGCGCATGGGCGCTTGCCTGCCACCACCGGGATCGCGCTCGATCCAAGTAATTCCGGGCAATTTCTCGTGCGCGCGACCTTCGGCCTGCTCGCCACGAAGGACAGCGGCAAGACCTTCGGCTGGGTGTGTCCGGCCGCGTTCAGCTACGACGGCGACAAGGAAGATCCGGCGCTCGCCTTCGGTCCGGGCGGAGCCTTGCTGGTCGGCACCTTCGCGGGGCTGTCGGTCGCGCCCGATGGTTTGTGCGCCAGCGGTCTCGTCGCGGGCGAGCCCGAGGGGAGGTACTTCGTCGATTTCGCAAGAGCAGGCGCGGACACGATCGCGCTCAGCTCGAATGGCATCGCCGCCGACGCCTTCGACGTCAATCTCTGGCGCGCGACGGACGGCGCCGGAACCTTCAAGCGCTTCGGGGCCGCGCTGCCGCCGGACTTTCTCGCGCTCGCGGTCGAAGCAGGCTCGCCTTCGAGCGGGCGCATCGTCCTCAGCGGCCGCGACGGTACGGCGACCGGCGCCATGGGTCTCCCAAGCTACTCGGGTGTCGTCTACCGCACGGACGATGACGGCGCGAGCTGGCAGCGGACGAGCCTCACCGGCGTCGCGGGCACGGACGACGTCGACGGCGTCGAAGAAGTTCCGTACGTCGTCGCGCTCGGTCCCGCGGATCCGTCACGCGTATACGTGCGTACGCAAAAAAAGACCGAAGCAGGCCGCCGCGATCGACTGCTCGTCAGCGATGACGGCGGCGGCTCGTTCGCTGAAGCCTTCGTGCGGGACGAGGCTCTGCCCGCGTTCGCGCTCTCCCCGGATGGCGCCACCGTCGCGCTCGGCGGCGAGAAGGCGGGACTCTGGCGCGCCGATGCGGCCGATCTGGTCTTCACACAGAAGAGCTCGCTCCACATCGCTTGTCTCGCCTACGGTTCCGCCGGTCTCTACGCCTGCACGCACGAGTACATCGACGGCTTCAGCGTCGCCCTCAGCAAGGACGGCGGCCAAAGCTTCGAGCCGCTCTTCAGCTTCGCGAATTTGTGCGGGCCCGCCGAATGCCCGAGCGACACGACCGTGGGCGCGACGTGCCCGGCCCTCTGGCCCGTCGAGGCAGCGGAGCTCTCGGTTCGCGCGACCTGCGCTGGGACCGCGCCGCCGCCGCTCCCGCCATCCGGTTGCGAGTGTCGCGCGAGCCCCGGCTCTCCGGGTGCGGACGCGCGTATGGGCACTCTCGGTGGCGGCACACGGATGGCTCTGCTGGCCGCCCTCGGCTGCGTGCTCCGGCGGCGACGCGGTGCTCGTTCAGCGCGCGTTCGAGACACGCAAGCTCCCCACGGCCGCGCGATTCGCGACCACACGCCGAGCTCAGCGGACGACAAGCTCCACGCACTCTGGCAGGACCCGTTTGGGCTCTACACGACGCTGTTCGCATCAACCCCGAGCGCGGGTTCTTCGTGGGCGCAGATCCAGTGCTGCACAGTCCGACGAAGTTCTTCATCTCGATCGAGTTCAAGGATGAGCACGTGCTCGTCGTCGAACGCGACGGCTGGCACGCATGGGAACGCGACCGGCGCGCCGTTGACGATCCCGTCGAGGTGCTCGTGGGAGGCAAGCACGACGCGTTCCTCCGCGATGTGATGTTCGAGCAGAATGCGCTCGGCGAAAAGCAGGGGGATCGGCAGCTCGTCGCGGAGCAGAGCGGTCTCTTGTGCGTAGGTCGGGTGGCGCGGACGGGCGGCGGGACGACCGGCGCGATTCTCTCGCCCGATCGGCTCCATGCCCTCACGCGCGAGTTCGAAGTGACGACCGAGGAGCTGTACGCCGAGAAGAACGAGGGGCTCGGCTCGCGCTCGCGGACACGCGCAGACGCGCCGGCATCCCCGGGGCTCAGGCTGCGATGTCGCTATCCATTCGTACGCCCGCCGTCTGCCCAGACCTTCACCGCAAGGTGTTTTCACAGGCCGTGGCCATCATGGCGCTGCCCAACGCGAACACGAGGATTTGTTGAGCCATGCGTGGGCGGCGACCGCACGCGATCGCATTCGCAGCTTTACCGCATCCTCGCTTCGACTACATTCCCGCGCCCCGTGTGGCTCCTCGTCGGAAGCTGTCTTGCGCTGTTGGTCGGACCGGCGCTCACGCGGGTATGCGGTGAGCGGCGCGGACCGCTCGCGCTGCTTGACGGGTTCGTGGTCGCCGCCCTCGTGGGTCTGCTCGCGCTCGATGTCTTGCCCGAGGCGCTGACCCAGGGTGGTCCCGCGGCGCTCGCGGCCGTCGCGGTCGGAGTCGCGCTGCCGCGGATCCTCGAGGGGCGCTTGCATCTGCATGGCAAGGGCCTGCACGGCGCGATGATCTGGGGCGCTGTCCTCGGCTACGGCCTGCACGCGGTGTTCGACGGCGCTGCTCTCGTCGGTGGCCTCGCGGCGCACGATCACGCGGGCCACGCGCTGAGCGACGCCACGTTGCAAGACGTGCTGAGCGGTCCCGCGTTGCACGACAGCGCGTTGGGCGGCCACGCTCTGCATGACACTGGCTCGACCGGCCACGCGGGCCACGGACATGGCGAGTCGCTCGGACTCAGCGTGATTTTGCACCGCGTCCCGGTGGGCGTGACGCTCTGGTGGCTCGTGCGCCCGAGCTACGGAAAACGTGGAGGCGTCGTGATGGTGGCGCTGGTCTCGGCCGCCACGACCCTCGGCTACTTCGGCGCGCGCACGTTCGTGCCGTCCTTGCCGATCTACTGGCTCAGCATCTTTCAGGCCCTGGTCGCGGGCTCGCTCTTGCACGTCGTCCTGCACCCCGGCGAGGCGCTCGCCACGGGCGCGAACTTGCCGCGATGGTCGGCGGCGGGGGCGCTCGCGGCGGTAGCTCTCCTGGCCCTGCACGAGTCCCACGCCCTCATCTCGGGCGCTGGCCACGCGCTCGGTGTCGTGCCGCTGTTTCTCGCGCTCAGCGCCGCGTTCGGACCGGCTGCGCTCGCCAGCTTGGTGCTCTCGTCCTTCGCCTACGCGCTCACCTCTCGTCGCGCCGCCGCACCCGCGAACACAGCCGGGCTCGTCGCCGCGCTGGCGGGCTCGCTTCGCTCATGCGGCTGCCACTTGGCGGGCCTCGTCGGACAAGCGCCCGTGGGGCACGGCTCCGAGCGGAGGCTCGCGCTCCTCACCGCGACGCTCGCGTTCGGCGGCGCAGCGGGCGCCCTCGTCTTGGTTGCGTTGGCGGGCGTCCCGGCAGCGATCGCGTGGCTCGCCGGCGCAGGCCTCGTGACGCTCGTAGCCGGAGAGCTCGCTACCCGTTTCGGGCGCAACGAAGCGCAAACAACCCACGCGCACAGCCACCTTGAACATGCCAATAGCGAACATGCCAATAGCGAACATGGCAATAGCGAACATGGCAATAGCGAACATGGCAATAGCGAACATGGCAATCGCGATCACCACAATGGCGAACACGTGCATGGCGAACATGCCAATAGCGAACATGCCAAAAGCGATCACCACACTGGCGAACACGTGCATGGCGAACATGCCAATAGCGAACATGCCAATAGCGATCACCACCATGGCGAACGGGCTTTCTGGCCGCTCCTGTCCAGGCGGGCTGAGCATCTCTTCGTCGAGCTCGCGCTCGGTGCCTTTCTCGCCGCGTTTCTAGGTGCGCTCGAGCTTGGGCCGGTGCTCACGTCGAGCCGTTGGTTTCATCCAGAGCTGGCGGCGATCGCCGGAATCGCCACGTATTTCGGCTCGGCGGCGATCGTTCCCATCGCCCTCGTCGCCTCGACGCTCGGGCTCTCGGCGGGCGGCGTCCTCACGCTGCTCTTGGTCGCACCGCTCCCGGCCGGCTCGCTCGTCTCCGCCCTGAGCGCGCGCGGTCGCCGTTCGACGGGTGTCGCCCTCGCGCTCGGTTGGGCGGGTGGCGCAGCGCTGCTCGGTCACGCCGTCGACGCGCTCGGCCATGAACTGGCTTTCGATCTGGGCGGGCTCGCCGCGCGCTCGCTCTCGCCGATGGGCGCGGCCTCCGCGGCGCTGTGTGCCTTCGCGCTCTTCGTCGCGCTGCTCCTACGCGGCCCACGTGCGCTCCTCGCCCACGCGATGCAGGGCGATCAGCACGAGCACCACTGAGCACCGCCTCAGCCCGCGTGTCGCCGGCGTCGCCGCGAGAGGGCAGCGCCCGCCGTCGCGATGAGCCCTAGCGCGAGTGCGCCCCAAGGACGGTGCGCGCCGAGCGGTTCACTGGAGTTCACGCTGCAGCCGAGCGCGTCGAGGTTTGGTGGGGCCGGGACGGGCACACATTGATGAGCGGAGTTGCAGACGCTCGGGGCCACGCAATCGTTCACGGTGGCGCACTCGGCGAGGCACGCGGCGGCGCTGCAGCGAAACGGCGTGCAGTCGAGATCGTCCACGTCCGGCAGCCGCACCGTGTGGTCTTCGTCGCAGACCGGCCCGGTCAGCTCGACGCACGCCTTGTCTTTGCAGTAGTAATCCGGGATGCAGTCGCCGTCCGTGGCGCAGCTGGACCGGCAAAGCGCCGCGTCTTTGCAGCGATAGCCCCCGCACGCGACCTCGGTCTCGCTCGATGCGCCCGTGCCATCGCAAGGCTCGTGAAGCTCCGCTGCGCCGCTCTTGCAATCGCTGTCGGCGCAGCTACACGCGGCGGCGACGTTTTCCTTGTCGAGCCCCGGATAGACGCACGTTTCACGATCGGTGCCGTCGCACACGCCCGCGCAGCCGCTGCCCGCTCCGACGCACGCGGGGCGCTGCTCGAGCAGGGGCGCGCTCACGTTGGGGTGCGGCGCGCTCGGCTCGCTTGACGAACCGACGGCGGTGCAAGTCCCTTCGTCGCCGACCAGATCGCAGGCCTCGCACTGGCCGCTACACGCGACGTTGCAGCACACGCCGTCGACGCATTTGCCGCTCTTGCACTGATACGCGCCGAGCGGACACTCGGTGCCGAGCTCGAACTTGGGCTTGCAGCTTCCGACCACTTCGCCCCCGCCGCCGGCACCACCCGTTCCCACTCCCGCGCCGCCCGTTCCGCCCGCGCCGCCTGTGCCGCTACCTGCGCCGCCCGTGCCGCCCGCGCCGCCCGAGCCGTTACCCGCGCCGCCCGCGCCGCCCGAGCCGTTACCTGCGCCGCCCGCGCCGCCCGAGCCATTACCTGCGCCGCCCGTTCCGCCCGCGCCGCCTGCTCCGCTCATCTGCTGGTCGTAGTCGCACCAGCCGGAGTCCGAGCACGGGAACGCGTCGTTGCAGAAGGT
>SHZB01000207.1 GCA_009692485.1 Myxococcales bacterium | reverse complement strand
CTCCGCCTCACTGCGCAGACTCCCCATCCTGCCGATAAACGTCGCGACCCGTCCTCGATCTCCGATCGAGCCCCACGCGGGCAACGACGCCAACGCGGCGGAGCGACGCGTTGGGGTCGCCATCCCCCTCCCGCACCCTGGCCAAGAGGCTGTCCCGCCCCAAAATGAACCGAGGAGGGCGATGCGGGCAGGGCGGGTGAGCGCAGCCGAGCCCCGCCCGGACCGCATCGCCCGGCGCCGAGACCGAGCCCCCTAACGCCCCTCCGCCCCCCGCTGGCGGCGGTTCACCAGGTAGTACGCGATGCCGAAGCTGAATAACAGCGCTGTGCCGAGCGCTGCCCCAAACGGCCAGTTGCGCGCGTTCCCCTTGATCTGGTTCTCGATGATGTTGCCGATCATGTCGACGCGGCCGCCGCCGAGGATGTCGTTCACGGCGTAGATGCCGAGCGCGGGCACGAACACCAGCAAGATGCCCGCGGAGATGCCGGGCGAAGTGAGCGGCACGATCACGCGCGAGAACGCGCGCACGGGGCCGGCGCCGAGATCGAGCGCGGCTTCGATCAGCGCGCCGTCGAGCTTCTCCACGCTCGTGAAGATCGGCAGGATCATGTACGGCAAGAACGTGTAGACGAGGCCGACCACCACGGCGCCCGGCGTGTAGAGCAAATCGAGCGGCGCGGCGATCAGGCCGGTCGAGAGCAGCAGCGAGTTCAAGAGGCCCTGGCTCTTCAGGATCGTGACCCAGGCGTAGGTGCGGATCAGGAAGCTGGTCCAGAACGGGACCATCACCGCCATCAGTAACAAGTTGCGCCAGCGCGCGTCGCTGCGGCCGATCATGTAGGCGACCGGGTAGCCCGCGGCGAGACAGATCAACGTGGTAAGGCCCGCGTACAGGATCGAGCGAATGATGATGCGCAGATAGGTGGGGTCGGCGACGCCCGCGTAGTTCTCGAGCGTGAACGTGCCCCACAGCACGCCGCCCAGCGTGCCGCGCTCGAGGAAGCTGTAGACGAGCATGATCGCCGCGGGCGCGACCACGAACGCGAACGCCCACAAGACGAGCGGCAGGAGCAGCAGCGAGCCGATGCGTCCCGGCTCGCGCTGCGATCCTGCGGCCGCTTGGAAGCTGGTTGCTCCTTGTCTCACCCGGTGATCTCCGCTCGGCTTCGCCTCGCTGCGCGCGGGGCGACCGCTTCGCGTCCGCTGGCTACCGCGTTTACTTCGCTCGGCTTCGCCTCGCTGCGCGCGGCGAAGAGCCGCTTGCCTCCCTAACTCCTGGCTAGCTCCTAACTACCGCTCCGCGCCTTCATGTCCGTGAACAACTTGTCCACGTCCGCTGCGGCCGTGCCGATGTCCGTGAACGTCGAGAGCTTCGGGTTGCCGGGCGGATAGCTCGCCGTGTTGGCGAGTTCGGCGGGGCTGAGCAGCTTGCGCGCCTCGACGTTCGGGTTCGTGTAGGGGAAGTCCGCGGAGATCTTCACGCTCACTTCGGGCCGCAAGATGTAATCGATGAACTTGTGCGCAGCGGCGGCGTTCTGCACGGTGGTCGGAATCGCGAGGCTGTCGATGAACATGTGCGCGCCGTCCGAGGGCAGCGTGTAGGTGAACTTGCCGGGGTTCTCGTTCATCAGGATCGCGCCCTCGCCCGACCACACCACGCCGAGATCGACGTCGCCGTTGGTCAGCGCCGTCTTCGGGCTGTCCGAGTCGTAAACCTTCACGAGCGGCAACCACGCGGCGATCACCGGCTTCGCCTTGTCGAGGTTCGCGGAATCCATGTCGTTCACGTCGATGCCGAGCGATGCGAGCGCCCAGGACACGACTTCGCGCGAATCGTCGAGCACCACGATCTTGCCCTTGTGCTTGGCCGAGAACACATCCGCGAAGCTCGCGACCGGCTCTTTCACGCGCTCGGTGTTCACGACGATGCCCACAGTGCCCTGCATGTAGGGCACGCTGTAACTGAGCTCTGCATCGTGCACGCGGCCGTAATACTCGGAGCCGATGTTCTTCAGGTTCGGGATCTGCGCTTTGTCGAGGGGCACCAGCATGCCCGCCTTCACCATCGCCTCGACGGTGTATTCCGACGGCTGCACGAGGTCGTAAGCGACGGCGCCGGTCGTCAACTTCGCGAGCATCTCCTCGTTCGACCCGTACGCCTCGTAGTTCACTTGAATGCCGGTCTCGGTCTGGAAATCGTCGATCACCGACTGCGGCAAATACTCCGACCACGCGAACAAGTTGAGCTCGGCCGCCTTCTCTTCGCCGCTGCAGCTCGCGAGCGCCGCGAGCGCCAACGCCGCCATTCCAGTTCGCCAATGGATGTGTCGCATGGAAGTTCTCCTTCGGGAATTGAGTTTCACGGATTGCGCCGCCGCAGCGCCTCCGTCACGAACAGCGCCAGCACGGTGACGCCGATCAGCACCGTCGAGATCGCATTCAGCGAGGGGTCGAGCCCCTTCTTCACTTTGCCGAAGATCACGAGCGGCAGCGTCTGCGTGCGCGCGCTCGCGGTGAAGTAGGTGACGATCAGGTCGTCGAGCGAGAGCGTGAACGCCATCAGCGCGCCCGACACGATCGCAGGCATTAGGTACGGCACCAGCACTTTGAGGAATGCCTGCAGCGGCGTCGCGCCGAGATCGAGCGCGGCTTCCTCGAGCGAGGGATCGAGCCCCGCGAGCCGCGCCTGCACGGCCGCCATCACGAACGGGAAGCAGAACGTGACGTGCGAAATCACGATCGTCGTGTAGCCGAGTTGCAGGCCGATCGTGACGAACAGGATCAAGAGGCTCACGCCGAGGATCACTTCGGGCACGATCATGGGCAGGAACACCAGCGTTTCGAGCAGGCCGCTCGCGCGGTAGCGGTAGCGGTGCAGCAGCCAGGCGCCGGTGGTGCCGAGCAGCACGGAGAACGCAGTCGAGAACGCCGCGACAATTAGGCTGTTCCGCACCGCGCGCATCAGCACGTGGTCGCCCCAGAGCGACGCGTACCACTGCGTGGTGAAGCCGGTCCACTCGATGTTGAGACGCGATTCGTTGAACGAGAACACCACCAGGATCGCGATCGGCAGGTAGAAGAACGCCATGACGAGCGCGGTCCAGCCGGTGAACAGCCGGGTGAGCCAGGTCATCTCGTCGGCTCCAGCTCACTACGCGCCATACACGCCGACCGCTGCTTCGAACGTGCCGAGGTGGACGTCGACGATTTTCTTTACGTCTTGCGTGTAGCCACCAGCGAGCACCCATGCGACCGGGAGGCGCTCGCGCTTGGCCCACGCGAAGAGCGCGCGGTCGCGCTCGCGCAGGTCGACGTGGTCGAGGTTGAGCGGCGAGTAGGGGTCTTCCCGGAACGGGTCGGCGCCGGCCTGATAGATCAGCAGATCGGGGCGGCCCCAGGCGAGCAGCGCCTGCATGCCGCGTTCGAGTGCATCCAGCATCTCCGCGCGGCCGCTGCCGTTGGCGAGCGCGAACGAGACGTGGTTCGGGCCATCGCTGTGCCGGCGGTGCTCGACGTCCTTGTACGCCTTGTTGTGCCAATAATCATTCCCGTAGATCGAGCAGTTGAACAGCCACGGGCGCGCGTGGCAGAGCGAGGCGGTGCCGTTGCCGTAGTGCAGATCGAGATCGAGCACCGCGACCGTCTTCAGGCGGCCGGCTGCGCGGAGTTCCTCGGCTGCGACGACTAGGCCGTTGAAGGTGCAGAAGCCTTCGCCGTGATCGGCGTGCGAATGATGGAAGCCGCTTGCGAGAGCGGCGGCGACGCCTTCGTCGAGTGCACGCTGCGCCGCCGCAAGCGCGCCGCCGTTCGTGAGCAACACCGAAGGCCAGAGCGCTGGCGACCACGGAAACTTTTGCGATTCGGCGAGCTCGCGCGGCGCGCCCGTGCGCACGGCTTCGATGTACGCGTCCGTGTGCACGCGCCGCAGCGCAGCGATCTCGATCGCAGCGGGCGCTTCGACGCTCACGCCCGGCCAACCCGCGAGCCCGTCCGCAATAAGTTGGAACTTGCGCATCGGCATCACGTGCTCGCCGATCGGCGCGGCGAAACCGGCGTGGTGGTACGCGGTGATCACGGGCGCAGCGTCGCCTAAAACGGGGCACGGAGTAAAGAGCGAACTGCGGGCGCGGGGCCGAGCGAGATTTATGTCGCGACGGGCGAGATCAGCGAGAACGTCGCCGAGCCCCGCGTCCACTTCTCAGCCGCGCGCTGAAGTGGCCCGAGCGCCACCTCCGGTACGTGCGCGGCGTAGACCGCGTAGATCGCGTCCACGATCGCGGCGAGTTCCGCCGCGGGCAGTGAGCGCTCGTCCTCGCGCCCGACGCGCCGCACCACGAGCTCGAGTGCGATCGGCTCGGGCTTCGCGCCGGCCAACAGCTCTGCCGGCCGAAAATCCGGCTGCGCGTAAGGCACCGCGGCCGGATCGACTTTGAGGAAACCGGCGCGCTCGTAGGAGCGCAGCCGCCCGCGGCGCTCGGGATGCTCGGGCGTGAGCGGCTCCATCTCGGCGACGAGCACGATCGGGGTGCCGGGCGCGCAGCCCGCGGCTGCGGCGCAGCGGCGCCCGAGTGCGAGCGGGAGCGCGCGCAGCCAAGCCGCGAGGCCGCCGCCGCGGTGGGCGGGCTCGATCAGCGCGTGGGAGAGGTGCACGACGACTGGGCCCGGCGCGGGTGCGCCGCCCGGGTCGATGCGCACGATCGCAGTGTGGTCGCGGATCGCGATCAGCTCGGCGCCGCGGCGTACCAGCAACATCTCGTAGGCGAGCCGAGCGCGGCCGACCGGGTGCGCGGGGTCCCAGGCGAGCCGCTCGGCGATCACGAAGCGCCGCTCCATTTCGCCGCGTGCACCGAACTCCGCCCACAGGCGGTCGTAGCCCACCACGAAATCCGGGTCGCCCTCACCGCGCACGCGCTCGACGCGCAGGTCGCCCCAATCGCGCGCCGCCAGGCCGCGGTCGCCGGGAGCTAGGTCTTCTGCGATCAGCGCGGCATCCACGCCGCCCGTCTACCGAGTCGGGCTGGCGTGGGCAACCCCGTGCGCGTGGCGCTGGCGAGCGCGCGCAAGGAGTGCTGCATTCTGGTCATGAGCACATCCTTCGATCTCGCGGCCCTGCGCCGGCTCGACGCCGCGCACCACCTCCACCCCTTCACCGACCACGCGGCTCTGCACAAAGCCGGCACCCATGTGATCCGCTCCGCGAAGGGCTGCACGCTCGTCGACGAAACTGGCCGCGAGCTGCTCGACGGCCTCGCGGGGCTCTGGTGCACGAACATCGGCTACGGGCGCGAGGAAATCCTGAACGCGGTCGCGGACCAGATGCGACAAGTCGCGTTCTATCCGTCGTTCTTCAACACCACGACCGAGCCAACCATTAGGCTCGCGGCGCGGCTCGCGGAGCTCGTGCCGCGCGAACTCGGCCACGTGATCTTCGCCAACTCCGGCAGCGAAGCGAACGAGACTGCGCTGAAGCTGGTGCGCGCGTACTGGAAGCTGCGCGGCAAGCCTGAGAAGAGAACTGTGCTCTCGCGCAACTACGCGTATCACGGCGTCGGGCTCGCGACGACGAGCCTGACCGGCCTGCCGAGCTGCCTCGAACCGTTCGATCTGCCGCTGCCGGGCTTCCTGCACGTGCCGGGCCCGCTCGCGTATGGCACCGGTAAGAGCCCGGTTGATTATGGGAAGTGGTGCATCGAGGAGACCGAGCGCACGATCGCGCGCGAGGGCGCGCACACGATTGGCGCGATGTTCGTCGAGCCGGTGCAAGGCGCCGGCGGCGTGATCGTGCCGCCCGCGGGCTACCTGACGCAGCTGCGCGAGCTGTGCCGGCGGAACGAGATCCTGTTCGTGGCGGACGAAGTGATTACGGGTTTCGGGCGCCTCGGCGCGTGGTTCGCGTCAGAGCTGTGGTCGCTCGCGCCGGACCTGATGACCGTCGCGAAGGGCATCACCAGCGGCTACGTGCCGCTCGGCGCGACGTTCGTTCGCGACGAGATCTCGGAGGCGCTCAGCAAGGGCGGCTACCTCGCGCACGGCTTCACCTACACGGGGCACCCGGTCGCGTGCGCGGCGGCGCTCGCGAACCTCGAGGTGCTGACGCGCGAGAAGCTGGTGGAGCGCGTGCGCGACGATGTCGGACCGAGGTTTCAGGCAGCGCTCGCGAAGGTTGCGTCTCACCCGGCGGTCGCGGAAGTGCGCGGGTTCGGGTTGATTGGGGCGTTCGAGATGAAGAAGCCTTTGAAGGGACCGCTGGCGAGTGCGGGGCCTAATGCTTTGGGGCCGGCGATTCATCTGCTGGCCCGTGAAGAGGGCGTGATTGTGCGCGGGATCAGGGATCTGGGGGCGATGTCGCCGCCGTTTGTGGTGACGCATTCGGAGCTGGATCGGATGTTTGCGTTGGTGACGCGCGCGCTGGATCGGATGTGGGCGGGGGAAGTCGCGAAGAGTTAGGCGCGTGTGCGGGCTTGGTGCTCGGGCGCTTGCGGAGCGCGGCCCGCTGCTCCTCGTGGCTCGTCGCGGCCTTTGACTGGATGTGCGCCTTGGGGCGTGCGCGCATTCGCTGAAGGCGCTGCATTGCATTGGGCCGCTCCTGCGCTTTTACCTCGGCGCAGCGGGCCGCGCTCCGCAAGCGCCTGAGCGGCGGCTTGGCTGCGCGTCTCGTGCGATCGCCGTGCACGAGGACGGAATTGGGTGGTGAAGCGACGGCGCCATCGAGGCGCCGTCGCTTCACTCTTTTGTTTTGCTCGCGCGACTGGTTCAGCTTTGTTTGCGCGGAGACCTGCCCGTCAGCCGTGTGTACGCCTGATAACCGAGCCAGCGCAGCGGCTCGGGCGGGATCGGGAGTAGGCGCTTTTGGTAGAACGGGAGGTCGCGCCAGGGTTCGTGGTGGTCGACGTACAAGTCGGCGAGGACTTTGCCGGCAAGCAACGCCAGGGAGACGCCGTGGCCGCTGTAGCCGAGGGCGTGGAGGAGGTTGTTGTTGGGGCCGCCGATGCCGATCGAGCAGATGCGGTCGAGGGTGATGCCGAGCACGCCGGACCAGCGGTGTTCGATGGGGATGTGCGCGGCGCCCGGGAAGTATTGGTGGAGGATGCGCTGCATGAAGGGCTGCGAGCGCGCGATCGCGGCTTCGCTGGTGACGACTTTGCTGGCGTAGTGGTAGGTGTAGGCGGGGTTGCCGCCGCCGCCTAACAGCAGCCTGCCACCGGGCGTGCGCATGGCGTAGGCGATGCGATCGAGGTCGTCGCTGAAGCCGTCCCAGTGGCCCCAGCCGATGCGCGACCAGTCGTTGGGTGCGAGCGGCGCGGTGGCGAGCACGTGCGAGTGCATGGGCAGCACGCCGCGGCGGAAGAAGCCGAGCGCGGGCGTGTAGCCGTTGGTGGCGAGTACGAGGCTCTTCGCGCGCACTTCTCCCTGCGCTGTCTCGATCGCGACCTCGCGCGAGACGCGCGCGCGCAGCACGCGCGAGTGTTCGTGCAGCGAGACGCCTTGCGCGACGAGCACCGGGCGCAGCGCCTGTAACAACGCGAAGCCGT
>SHZB01000013.1 GCA_009692485.1 Myxococcales bacterium | reverse complement strand
TACAGGCCGACGGCGTGATCGTGAGCGAGAAGACCGTCGCGAAGATCATGCGGGAAGACTTCCTCGTGGCGCGAGCCAAGAAGCGCTTCCGCGCGACGACCGACTCGAAGCACGGCGACCCCATCGCGCCGAACCTCGTCGAACGCAACACTGTCCGCGGAACGGGGGGAGGTTCAATTCGCCGAGTGCCTCGATCTCGGACAAAGCGCAAGCGATCTTGCGTGGGGCGCGCCGCCGCCGGGGCATGTTATGACCGCCAGGCGGTGGCCTTCTCAAAGCTTTTGGTAGCAAATCGCGGGGAAATCGCGGTTCGTATCTTCCGTACGGCGCGGCGCCTCGGGCTCTCGACCGTGGCTGTGTATTCGAGCGCGGACGTCGGCGCGCCGCACGTGCATGCGGCCGATGAAGCCGTGTGGCTGGGTCCCGCGCCCGCGAGTGAGAGCTACCTCGTCGTCGAGCGCGTGATCGATGCGGCGAAGAGGACCGGTGCCGAGGCCGTGCATCCGGGCTACGGGTTCTTGAGCGAGAACGCCGCGTTCGCGCGCGCGTGCACGGCTGCTGGCCTCGTCTTCGTCGGACCGCCGAGCGACGCGATCGAGCTGATGGGGAACAAGCGGGCAGCCAAGCGCGCCATGCATGCGGCCGGGGTCAGGTGCGTGCCTGGCTTCGAAGGTGACGACCCCACCGACGAGGCTCTCTGCGCCGCGTCCGCGTCCGTCGGCTTCCCGCTCATGGTGAAGGCCGCTGCCGGCGGAGGTGGTCGCGGCATGCGCCTCGTCATGAGCGCGGCGGAGCTGCCCGAGGCCCTCGCCGCTGCGCGGGGGGAAGCCCTGCGTGCCTTCAAGAGCGGTGAGCTCTTGCTCGAGCGCGCCATCCTCGAGCCGCGTCACGTGGAGGTGCAGATCTTTGCGGACGCGCAAGGCGAGATCGTGCACCTCGGCGAGCGCGACTGTTCGGTGCAGCGCCGCCATCAGAAGGTGCTTGAAGAGTCACCCTCACCCGCGGTCGATGCCGCACTGCGCGCCGCGCTCGGTGCCGCCGCCGTTCGAGCCGCCAAGGCGTGTGGCTACGTCGGCGCTGGAACGGTGGAGTTTCTGCTCGATCGCGAGCGTAGCTACTACTTCCTCGAGATGAACACGCGCATCCAAGTCGAGCATCCCGTGACCGAGCTCGTGACCGGAACCGATCTGGTGGAGTGGCAGCTTCGCGTCGCGCAAGGTGAGCCACTGCCGCTCCGTCAATCGGAGATTGCCATCCGCGGCCACGCGATCGAGGCGCGCCTCTACGCCGAAGACCCCGCGCTCGGATACCTCCCGCAGACGGGCACCGTGCTCCGGTGGGAGCCCACGTCGGCGGTCCGCGTCGATCACGCGCTCGCCGATGGGCTCGTCGTGTCTCCGCACTACGACCCGATGCTCGCCAAGGTGATCGCGCACGGCAAGACCCGCGACGACGCCCGCCGCGCACTCGTCCGCGCGCTTCGCGAGACGACGCTGTTTGGCGTGGCGAGCAACAAGACCATGTTGGTCAATGCCTGTGAGCACGAGACTTTCGCGCGTGGGCTCGCGACCACGGCGTTCCTCGCGCAGGAATTTGCGGGCGATCCGTCGCTGTCACCGACCGCGCCCGAGAGTCGATGCTTCGCGCTCGCGGCGCTCGTGGTCTGTCTCGAGACAGCCGTTGGTCTTGTGCCGGAGCCTTCGTTCCTCGGCTGGCGCAGCGGCGGTCCGGTGCCGGCGACCATCGTCCTCGCGCATCGCGCCGAGAAGCGGACCGTCAACGTCCTCGCGTGTGGCGGCGGTTCCGAGGGCCGGCGCTTTGCGATCCGCGGTGCGGGCGGTCCGGGGTCCGAGACGCTCGAGCTCCAGCTCGCCGCACACGACCGCGCCTCGCTCACGGTGGTCCTCGACGGCGTTCGTCGACGCGTGCGCTTCGCCGTCGAGCGTGCGTCGAGCGAGGCCGCGCCGATCGCGCGCGTGTGGCTCGACGACGGCATGGCCGTGCTCGCCTTCGACGAGGTGACGCACCAACCCGCGCGCCGTGAAGGTCGCGGCACCGGGCGGCTCCTCGCACCGCTCGACGGCGCGGTGATCGACGTGCGGGTCGCGGTTGGCGACACGGTGAGCTCCGGCCAGCTCATGTGCGTGCTCGAGGCGATGAAGATGCAACACCGCATCGTCGCCGACACGAGCGGCACCGTGACCGCGCTTCACATCGCGTGCGGCATGCAGGTGCGGTGGCGTCAGCTCCTGGCGGAAATCGTCGCGGAGAGCACCGCGGAAGGAGGCGCGTGATGCAACCGCTTGCGAGCGCAATTGACACGAATAGCCCGGAATTTGTAGCAAATCGCGCATTCATGGAGGCCTACGTAGCGCGCGTTCGCGGCGTCGAAGAGCGGCAGCTCCAGACCGAGCTCAAGCATGCCGAGCGTGCCCGCGCGCAGAACAAACTCCTCCCTCGCGAGCGGCTCGGGCTCTTGCTGGACGCGGGTGCGCCGTTCCTCGAGCTTGCGTCGATCGCCGGCTACGGAATGTTCGATGACTCGGACGGGAGCCTCTCGGGCGGCAAGCTCATCGCCGGGATCGGCTACGTCGCGCGCCGGCGCTGCCTCGTCATCGTGTGGAACTACGCCATCGAGGGCGGCACGATCGACTCCGTCAACGTGAAGAAGATGCTGCGGCTGCAAGAGGTCGCCTTCCGCACGCGCCTGCCGATCGTCACCTTGCACGAGAGCGGCGGCGGCAATCTCGCGAAGTCGTCGGCGATGAGCGATCCGTGGGGCGCCGCGCTCTTCGTCGACGGCGGCCGCGTCTACTGCCAGCAGGCACAGCTCAGCTGCGCCGGGATCCCGCAGATCACGGTGGCGCACGGCAACGCGACCGCGGGCGGCGCGTACCAGGTCGCACTCAGCGATCACATCGTGCTGGTGCGCGGCAAGACGCAGCTTTTCCTGGCGGGACCGCCGCTACTCAAGGCCGGTACCGGCGAGGATGCCAACGCTGAAGAGCTGGGCGGCGCGGAGATGCACGCCACGGTCTCAGGCACCGGCGAGCACATCGCCGAGGACGACGCGGACGCGATCCGCATCGCCCGTGAGCTCGTCCAACAGCTGCCGGCCGATCCGCAACTCGAGCGTGACGGTGATGCGCCACCCGAGCCGCCGCGCTCATCCCCCGATGAGCTGATCGGCGTGTACCCCGAAGATCGGCGACAGGCTTTGCGCTCGCAGGAGATCATCCTCCGCATCGTCGATGGCTCGCGCTTCGACGAACACGCCGCGTCGCTCGATGCCGCGACCGTGTGCGGGATGGCGCGCATCGGCGGCACGCTCGTCGGCATCCTCGCCAACAACGGTCCGATCACGCCCGCCGGCGCGAACAAGGCATCCCAGTTCATCGAGCTGTGCTGCGTCAAGAACGCGCCGCTCGTGTTTCTACAGAACACCACCGGTTTCCTCGTTGGGACTGCGGTCGAGCGCGCCGGGCAGGTGAAGGACTCGGCCAAGCTCATTCAGCACGTCGCCAATGCGCGCGTCCCCAAGATCACGATCCTCGTCGGCAACGCCTACGGCGCCGGCAACTACGCGATGGCGAGCCGCGCTCTCGCACCGGACTTCGTGATGAGCTGGCCCTCCGCGCGACAAGCGTTGATGGGCGGCGCGCAGGCGGCGAAGGTCATCCAGATCGTCACCGAGAAAAAATGGGAGCGCAACGGCGTGCTGCCCGACGACAAGGCCATCGACAAGCTCACCAACCAGGCCCGGATGATCGAGTTCGCGCTCGAGACGATCAGCGAGTCGATGTACACGAGCGCGCGCCTCATGGACGACGGCATCATCGATCCACGCGATACGCGCCGCGTGCTCATTTTCCTGCTCGAAACGTGCCTCGAGGCTCGCATGCGGCGACCCAACCCGTCGACCTACGGCGTGCAGCGTCTCTGAAATCACGAGGGTGAGCACTGCGCCGCCGTGAGCACTGCGCCGTCGTGAGCACTGCGCCGCCGTGAGCATGGCGCGAGCGTGAGCACTGCGCGAGCACTGCGCGAGCGTGAGCATGGCCATGAGCCTTGGATTCGCGGGCCGCTCTCGATAGGCTGCATGGCATGCGTTTCTTCAGCCCTCTTGTCGGCGTCGCGGCTCTCGTTCCGAGCGCGGCAGCCTTTAGCTGCGGTCCCACGAGCACGGATGGCGGCGTACTGACTGTCACGAGCGCGACGGTGAGCAGCACGGGCGGAGCGGGCGGAGCGGGTGGCGCGGGCGGCGCGGTTGGTGGTGCGGAGGCGGGTGGCGGCGACGTGGGCGGCGGCGATGCGGGCGGCGGCGATGCGGGCGGCGGCGATGCGGGCGGCAGCGCGGGCGGCGGCGGAGGCACGGGTGGCGATCCCGGTCCGATGTGCCCGATGGGCACCGAGTCTTGCGGCCAATCGTGCGCGAACATCAAGACCGACTCGAACCATTGCGGGGCTTGCGGCGTCGTCTGCAACATGGCGCCCAACCTCAACTGCAACAGCGGCATCTGCAGTCCGGATCTGACCGAGGTTCTCATCCACGGCTGCTCGGTGAAGAAGGCGATCGACCACACGGGCGCGAGCACTCCAATCGTACTCACGGTGGCGACCATCACCTTCCCGCTGTGCCTGAAGATCGCGTCGACAGCCACCATCAGCGTCAACGGGACGAACGCCACCGGTGGCCCGATGTTCCTCGGCGGACTCATCGATGGGGACGGGGTCAAGCTCTATGACAAGCAGAGCCCGATCCAACCGGCTTGTTACAACCCGAACGCCGCTACGCCCTTCGACCCGAACGCGGTCGCCTGCTTCACGGGCGGCATGTGGCCATCCCAGCAGACGAACCCGAAGTCGGTATGGAAGGTGGGGATCTACCCCTTCTACAACAACAGCAAGGCGCTCTTGCAGCAGGGCGTCATCTACGTCGTGAAGTGACGCTCAGCCTTCGGGGCGCCGGCTGGGAGTCCACTCGCGGGTCTTCTCGCCGCGCGTCTCGAGGAAGCCTGCGAGCCGGTGGTAATCGCTGCCGGGTTTGACGAAGCGAACTTCCGTCGTGAGGCTCACCGGATCGACCAGCTCGCTGAACGGCACGTAGTTGAGATTGAGCTGGCCGCTCACGCTCACCATGTGACCGTCGAGGTTCTCTTCGACCAGCGCGCGGTATGCGCCGATGCCGAGTTGGCTGCCGAGCATGACGTCGAAGGCGTGTGGCGGAGCGCATCGGGACTCGTAGCCGAGCTGCACGCCGGTGAGCTTCTTCTTGCGGCCGGTGCGACGCTGGAGCCGCTCGCCGACCAACTCGGCGACCAATTTACCGAGGTCGATGCGTCCGAGCGAGATGTGCCCATGCTCGTCGCGAGGAAGTCCACGCAGAAAGCTCTCGGGCAACATCTCGGCGAGCCCCTCGGCCAACACGACCGTGCCGTGATGCTTGCCACGTCGCTCGCGCGTGAGAATGAGCGAGACGATGCGCTCGATCAGCGCGTCCATGTTGAGCCGCGTCTCGATCTGAACTTCGCCCGTCGCCTGATCCGTCACGGCCTCGGCCAGCGCGAGCTCGCCGGACACGTCTTCAACGCCGATGACGAGATTGGCCTCCCCCGCGATCGCGACCCCGTACGCCAGCCACCCAGCCTTGCGGCCCATGGTCTCGACGATGAAATACGAGTGCGTCGACTCGGCGTCCGCGTTGAGGTTTTGGAGTTCTTTCGCCATGAAATCGACAGCCGTGAAGAATCCGAACGTGAAGTCGATTCCGCGGTAGTCGTTGTCGATCGTCTTGGGAAGATGGACGACTTGAACGCGCGGAGCGTCCGGAGAAAGCCGCTTTTGGTACTCGACGAGAAAGTTGGCGGTCTTGAGGGTGTCGTCGCCGCCGATCGAAATGAGCGCATCCACGTCGAGGTCCACGAGCGCGCGGTAGACATTGCGGAGGGCCCGCGTCTTGTTGTCGTCGGCGAGGTCGTCCCGCGAATCGATGCCTTTGCCGGGGTTGGCGCGGGCGGTCCCGATGAGGATCCCGCGGCTGTTGCTCATGCCGCAGACGTCCTTCTCTCGGAGCAGTCGGAAGTGCTCGTCCGGCAAGAGTGGGCACTTGACGGCGTCGTAGTCTTGCAAGGACGAGTAGCCGTGGAAGAAGCCGACGACCTCGCGCCCGTCCTCGAGAAATGACACCGCCGCTGCGGAAATGACCGCATTTGCCGCGGGCGCTGGCCCGCCGGAGAAGACGATCCCCACGCGCTTGATATGGTCGCCCTTCTTGACCGAGATGCTCATCGCGGACCTGCTCTTCTATGGGTCACTCTGCGTAGGTGCGGAACGAGCGAGCGACGGTTTCACGAGCGCGCCGCGGCGAAACTCAGCGCTGCGAGTCGCCGAAGCTCCGCGCGAAAAGTTGCTCGATCGCCTTTTTTCCCTCGCCGCTGAGGCGAGTCGTGCCGAGCCCCGCGAAGTTGTGGCGTCGAATGATGGGCCTCTCGTCTCGCTCCCAGCGGGTCGTGTCCCAGCGGAGCCACGCGGCCTTTTCCTGATCGAACACGTAAATCGGTTTGTTCCAGAGGCGTGCGAGCTCGGCGCCCCAGCCGGTGCCGCCGCGCACGGTGCCGTCCTCTTGCAGCGAGCCGACGACGAAGACCTCTTCGGCCTGGCTGATCTGATGCCACACCGTTTGAAGGATGCGCTTGATGTTGGGGATCTGGCTCAGCGGGCGCTTGAGCCGATGCGCGACGTAGACAAGGCTGAAGTCGCCCTTGGTGAGCTCTTCTTCGCCGAGGATGACGCGTCCGCGCTCGCGTGCGCAGAACGGATGTCCCTCGAAGCTGAAGTGCGTCTCCTCGCATCCCCAGCGCTCGGCGCACGCACCGAACGAAGCCTCCGCACCCTGCGCGCCGCCTGAAAACAAGTGAAACCGGCGCGGATCTCGCGGGGACTCTTGCGCCACCGGAAGCTCGTCCGTGACGACGCGCATCGTCGTTGGATGCAGCGAGAGATGAAGCTCCGAGATCTCGAGGTTGTCGTGATCTTTGAGGAGCTGAAGGCGCACGTCGTCGCCGTCACTCTCCAAGGTCAAGATGACCTGCAGATGTTCGAAGAAGCGGCGGAGGGGCTCTGGGGTCGAGGCGCGCGCGGGCGGCATGGCCGTCCCTTCGTTCAGCGAGGCGTGCATCGCGCTCTTCGCCGATAGCCACAGCTCCGCGCCGGCCTCGCGGGCAAGTGCGCCGAGGGCCGTCATCGCTCCAGGCGTCGCGCCGTCGAAGTCGAAGCCGTCCACGATGATCGTGTGGGGTTGAAATTGCGCCACCTCGCGAGCGAAGCGCACGGTCTGTTCGATCTTCGTCACCGAGGAACTGCCACCGCGCGCCGAGACTGGGCCCGCCACGAGCGAGCGCTGCGACTGACGCTCGTCGGAAGGCGCCGATGAACGCTGCGACTGACGCTCGTCGGAAGGCGCCGATGAACGCTGCGACTGACGCTCGTCGGAAGGCGCCGATGAACGCTGCGACGGACGCTCGTCGGAAGGCGCCGATGAACGCTGCGACGGACGCTCGTCGGAAGGCGCCGATGAAACAGAGCCCGTATCGAGGAGCGAGAAGATGAGCCGGTTACGCTCGATCTCGAGGCGCACGCTCTGTGGCTGCGCGATTTGATAGGCGAGCGACATCTCGTGGAAGATCTCGTCGTAGAACGAGCGCACGCGATCGACCGGGGCTTCGTGCGAGATATGCAAAACCTTGCGGTCGCGCATGAGATCGTCGAGCGCAAACTGTATGAGCAACGCCGATTTGCCGAGCCCCACGCGCGACACGACGGCGCCCACGTTGCCGCGCCCGAGCCCGCCGTGGATGGAGCGCTCGAATACCCGCATGGGGCTCCGCTCGCTCACTTCTTTGCGGTACATGCCCACGTTCACTCTTGCCCTAGTGCACCGCATCCATCGACGCGACGCCGACGCTCAACTTCCGCGACGCTCAACTTCCGCGACGCTCAACTTCCGCGCCCCTTATCTTCCGAGAAATTACTTCTTCTTCCCCTGCGCGAGCTCGGCCTTGTATTCCTCGACGAGCCGGTCCGAGATCTGGCTTGGCACCGGAGAATAGCGCGCAAACTCCATGGTGAACTCGGCTTTGCCCTGAGTCGCGGAGCGCAGCACCGTCGAGAACCCGAACATCTCCGCGAGCGGGACCTCCGAGTCGACACGGCAGAATCCTTCGCCCTCCGTCGTTCCGACGATCATTCCGCGCCGCTGCATGAGCACGCCGACGACGCCGCCCTGCATCTCGGTCGGACCTTCGACGGCGACCTTCATCACCGGCTCGAGGATCTGCGGACCCGCTTTCTGATACGAGGCACGCCACGCGCCGCGCGCCGCTTCTTTGAAAGCGATGTCCGATGAGTCGACCGCGTGAAAGGCGCCGTCGTCGAGCGTGACGCTCACGCCACGTACGGGCGCACCGATGAGCTGGCCCTTCTCGAGCATCGACTCGAAGCCCTTGTCGCAAGACGAGATGAACTCGCGCGGGATGATGCCGCCGACGATCTCGTCGAGGAAGCGGTAGCCGAACTCGGGGAGGAAGCGATGCGCGCGCGACCCACCGCCCTTTTGCACCGGGAGGCCCGCGTCTGCCGCGAGCGGCTCCATGAAGCCGCCGACTTTGCCGTATTGGCCGGAGCCGCCGGTTTGCTTCTTGTGCGTGTATTCGAACTGCACGCGCTGGGTAATCGTCTCGCGATACGCGACCGATGGCGGGCTCACGTCTACGAGCGCGCCGTACTCCCGCTTCATCCGCTCGACGTAGACTTCGAGGTGAAGCTCGCCCATGCCGCTGATGATGATCTCGCCGGTCTCGGCGTCGCTCGCGACCCGGAAGGTGGGGTCTTCTTTCGAGAAGCGGCGAAGCGCTTTGCTCATGTTCCCCTGACTCTTGTTGTCCTTCGGGGTGATCGTGAGCGAGATGACCGGATCCGGCACGTGCATCGAGGTCATGCTCACCCAGATGCTGCCGTCGGTGAACGTGTCGCCCGAGTTGCAGTCGACCCCGAAGATCGCGACGATGTCACCGGCGCTCGCCACCGTGATGTCCTCCATGTCGTCGCTGTGCATGCGCACGAGCCGCCCGACTTTGGTGGTCTTGGTCGTGCGGATGTTGGTGATCTCGCCGCCTTTTTTCAGCGTTCCTTGATAAATGCGGAGGTACGTGAGCTGCCCGAAGCGGCCGTCCTCGAGCTTGAAGGCCAGGAGCACGAGCGGCTGATCAGGATCGCTCGCCAACGGCGCGATGCTGTCGTCGTCCGGGTTGATGGCGTCGTTCTTGATGTCGGCGGGCGCCGGGAGATAGAGCCCCACGCCGTCGAGCAGCGGCTGCACGGCCTTGTTGTCGTAGGCGGAGCCCATCATCACCGGCACGACATGGCGGGCGATGGTGGCCTCACGCAGCGCCGCGTGGATGATCGCGTTGGTCACCCGCTCTTCGAGCAGCGCCTCGGTCAGCGAGTCGGAGAACATCGACAGCGCGTCGAGCATCTCGTCACGGGCGGTCTTCACTTCGGCCAACATCGCCTCGGGGATCTCCGAGATGACGATGTTTTCTCCGTTGTCGCCGAGAAAGCGCATGGCCTTCTCTTCGATGAGATCGACGACACCCTCGAAGTTGTGCTCGAGCCCGATCGGAAGCTGAATCAGCACCGGGTTGACGTGAAGCTTCTCGCGCAGCTGATCGCGCACGCGCAGCGGGTTGGCACCAGCGCGGTCGCACTTGTTGACGAACGCGATGCGCGGCACGCCGTAGCGTCGCATCTGCCGATCGACGGTGAGCGACTGCGATTGAACACCCGCGACCGCGCAAAGTACGAGGACCGCGCCGTCGAGCACCCGCATCGCGCGCTCTACTTCGATGGTGAAGTCGACGTGGCCCGGCGTGTCGATGATGTTGATGTGGTGGCCCGCCCACTCACAAAACGTCGCGGCTGACTGGATCGTGATCCCGCGCTCGCGCTCGAGATCCATCGAGTCCATCTTCGCGCCGACGCCGTCCTTGCCCTTGACGTCGTGGATGGCGTGAATGCGCTTCGTATAAAAAAGAATGCGCTCCGTCAGGGTCGTCTTCCCTGAGTCGATATGAGCGCTGATGCCGATATTCCTGACTTTGGACAGTTCGGGAGTCATTGGTCGCCGGGCGAAGGAAAGGGAGCGTTGGGCCCGTGCTGATACGGTCCCGCGCCAAATCGGGCAAGGGAAAACAACCGCGAGCGGCACAAAGCTCCCGCCACGGCCGCAGCGATGATCGTGCTCCCGGTGATTGAAACGAAAATGCCCTGCGCGCGCGAGCGAATGGTCGCAGTCGCGGCGATGATGTTCGCATTCCCGCAAAATGCCCCGCGTGCGCGAGCGAATGAAACTTTCGCCGAGGGGCAGGCGTCCAAGCCGCCACCTTGCTCGAGCCTGCGCGATTACCGGGCACGAGCCGCTGTAAGTCACCCCACGACCGGCGCGTTCCCGCGTCGAGGAGAGCCCGCCATGAAGCTGAAGACCGTCGCCCTCGTGTCCGTCGCCGCCATGATGCTCACCAGCGTGACCGTGTGGTCGCTGACTCCGTCCGGTCGCGCGCTCGCGGTCGCCGAGCCGGGTGCCGAGCTCGGTGATCTGCAAGGCTCAGACAAAGTTGTGGGGCGCACGCGCACGGGCGACCGCTGGAACTTCGTCGATGGTCGCACCCTCACGGTCGAGGGGCGCCTCGGCCACGCCAAGCTCGCCGCCGACCGCGACAACGAGACGTATCTCTTCCTCGATGTGAAGGCCGCGCTCGGCGTCGTGCCGAAAGAGGCGCCCCCGCTCGAGCTCGCGATCGTGGTGGATCGCTCCGGCTCGATGAGCGGCCATCGCCTCACCAACGCGATCGCAGCGGCGCGCGGACTGGTGAGCCGCCTGCGCGACGGGGACCTCGTCAGCATCACGGCCTATGACGATCGCAGCGAGCTGCTCGTGCCGCCGACCCGCATCTCGTCGTTCAACCGCAGCGATGTTCTGCGGCGCATCGACGGCATCGTCGCCGGCGGCAACACGTGCATTTCGTGCGGGCTCGAGAGCGCCATGAGCCAGCTCGCAGCGCGAACGGACGGTGTGAAGCGCATCGTGCTCTTGAGCGACGGCGAGCCGACGGCCGGCGTGCGCGACGTGAGCGGCTTCGCCACCATCGCCACGCGTGCGCGCAATCTCGGCGCGAGTATCAGCGCCATCGGTGTCGACGTCGACTACAACGAGCGCATCATGAGCCAGATCGCGCGCGGCTCGAACGGGCGACACACCTTCGTCGCTAGTCCGGCAGAGCTCGCGGCGGTGTTCGAGGAAGAGCAGCGTTCACTCGCCAACACCATCGCGACGGGAGCCGAGTTGCGGGTCGAGCTGGCCCGCGGGGTCGAGGTGCTCGAGGTGTTTGACCGCGCTTTTTCGCGCGAGGGGGACACGCTCGTCGTGCCCATGGGCTCGTTCGGTACGACCGACGACAAGACGCTGCTCGTGCGCGTGCGACTGCCGCGCGGTCCCGCTGGCGAGCGACCCGTCGCCACGGCGAAGCTCACCTTCCGCGACCACGTCACGCTCGAGCCGGGCAGCTGCACGGGCTCTTTAGTCGCAGAGCTCACGGGCGATGATTCGGAGCTCTCCCCCATCGATCCGCTCGTCGCCGGTCGCATCGAGCGTAGCCAAACCGCGGCGCTGCTCATCGAGGCCAATGACCGCTTCGCAAGCGGCGACAACGAGGGCGCGCGGCGTCTCGTCGAACACAAACGGGCCGCGCTGAAGAAGGTCGCAGCCGATGCCGCACCCCGCGCGTCCGCTCCTCGCAAGGCCGAGCTCGACCGCGACTTCGCGCGCCAAGACGATGCCCTCCATCAGGCCTCGGAGGGTTTCGCCGCGCCGCCGCCGGCAGCAGCCAATGCCGCGCCAGCGGACATCCAACGTGGTAAAGCCGGCATGAAACGAAACAGCGCCGCATCCGACGGTCTTTCCTTCTGAGCCGCAAGGCGAGGGAGCACAGGCACCGCGAGCCACGCTGCGCTTTCCACAACGGGGTATCTCATGACAGCTTCGAAAAGCTCGAGCGGGAGGCTGCTGCTGCGGCGGGCTCTCTTCATCGTCATGGCGCTCGGTGCCATCGCCGCGATCGTCGTCATCATCAAATCGCAAGGTGTCGGGCCAACCGTCGCGGCCTCGATCCAGGCGCGGCTCGAGCTGGCGGCAGGCGACGTCGTCGTCGTGCATCCAAGCCTCGGCGGCGCCGATGGTGTGCGCGCAAGCTCGGGCACGCCGCTGCTCGAAGGCTCAGTCGTGCGCGCCGGTGAAGGAGCCCGCGCGCTCGTGCGGCTGCCCGATGGCTCGACGTTATTTCTCCGCGCCGGCACCACGCTGAAACTGCTCGCGACGAGCGTCGAGCTCGAGCAAGGCGAGTACTGGCTCGACATCCCGCCGGTCGAGCGCGAGCCGCTGACGCACAAACTTGGGGACGTGAGCGTCTCGGCCGCCGACGCCGCGATGTCCGTGGCGCGCACGGCCGACGGCGCCGCGGTCTACGTCGCGCGCGGGCTCGCCGTCGTGACCGCGAAGGGCGGTCGCGTCGAGGTTGCAGCCGGAACCCGCGCGAGTGTGAAGGGCGCCGACGCTCCCGCCGTTACGCCCGTCGCGTTCTGGGACGACTGGACCGGCGGCATGGCCGACGTCGCCGGTGGGCTCGCGCTCGGGGCCGGCAGCGGAACGATCTTTGGCATCGACGCGGGTGCCTTGCCCGGCACGCCCGCCTCGCGAATGCAGCTCAAGAGCCAAACCATCCGCGCGGTCATCAAGAGCGGCCTGGCCGAGACCACCGTCGATCAAACCTTCTTCAATCCGCATCCGCGCGCCGTCGAGGGTTGGTACTGGTTCAGCGTGCCGGCGGGCGCGAGCGTCACGGGCTTCGCGGTCGAGACCAATGGCGTGCTCGTGGAAGGTGAATTCGTCGAGCAGCGCGAAGCCGCACAAAAATACGTGGGCGCACGCGAGTCGGGGCTCTCGCCCGCGATCCTCGAGTGGGTCGATGGTCGCAGCTACCGCGCGCGCATTTATCCGGTGCCGGCATCGGGCGCGAGACGCGTCGTGCTCCGGTACCTCGAGCTTCGGCCGATCCTCGAGAAGAAGCTCACCTACGTTTATCCGCTCGGCCAATCACCGGTACGCATCGGCGAATTGTCCCTCACGGTGGAGCTCGGCGAGGAGGGCAAGAAGATGAAGCTTGCCACCGTCGCGGACGCGCGCATCGAGCAGGGCGGCACGCGCGTGACGATGCGCCGCAGCGGGTTCACGCCGCGGGCCGATTTTCAGCTCGAAGCGACCCTGCTCGAAGCGCGCCCAACCTTGAGTGTCGCGCGTTTTGCGGCGCAAGACGGCAGCGCCGACTACGTGATGGCGCGCTACGTCCCCGACGTCGACTGGGCCAAGGTGAAGCCGGTTCCGGCCGCGGTCGTGATCGTCGCGGACACGTCGGCGGGCGGAGACGAGTCGGCGCGGCAGCTACAGCGCGCCGCGGTCGAGGCCCTCGCGCGCTCGCTCAGCGACAAGGACCGCTTCGCTGTCATCGCGCTCGATGTGCGCCCGCGCGTGCTCTATCCGCAAGCGGGCCTCGCGCCCGCCAGCGACAGCGAGATCGCCAAGGCGCTCGAGGCGCTCGCGGGCATCGCTCCCAGCGGCGCCACTGATCTTGCGGCGATGTTCGAGCCCTCGCTCGCGCTCTTGCACGACAGCGAGCAGCCCGCGGTCGTGTACGTCGGCGACGGCATCGCGACGAGCGGCGAGACGACCGGGGAAGCCCTCGCCGAGCGACTGCGGCGTGCCCTCTCCAGCTCGCGCGCGCGCCTCTTCACCGTGGCCGTCGGCGCGGATGCCGACCACGCGCTGCTCGATGCCCTCGCGCGGTCCGGCGGTGGCCGCTCGTTTCGCATCGACCAAGATGCACGCGCAACTCCGACCGCGCTCGAGCTCGCCGCGGCCATAAAAGAGCCCACAATTACGGACTTTTCGCTCGATCTCGGCGCGGGCCTCGACGAGCCCTTCGCCAGCGCCAGTGGCAAGATCTCGCGCGACAGTGGCGTCACCGTGCTCGCGCGCACCCACCACGAGCTGCCCAGCGAAGTCACCGTGCGCGGCCGCCTCGCCGGCGAGAGCTTCGAGCGCAAGGCGAAGGTCGTCATCGACCGCTCGATCGTGTCCTCGTTCGTGCCGCGACTGTGGGCGTCCGAGTACGTGCGGCACTTGCTCGGTGCCGCCGGCGGACCCGACACCGAGCGCGGTCGCATCGCGTCGCTCGGCCTCGAATATGGGATCGTCACGCCCTTCTCGAGCATCCTCGCGCTCGACAGCGAGGCATCTTACTCTCGCATGAATATCCAACGCAGCAGGTCGAGATTGCGTGGTATCCGCCTCGGCCTGCTCACGCCGCTCGAAGAAGAACGCAGCACTCGCGAGCATCCCGCAGGCGCGACGGGCGTCGCCTTCGGCTGCGACAAGCGAGAGGCATCACAATCCTCCGAAGAAGAGCCCGCACGTGCCAATTCCGAAGGCGGCGGGGAGCGCGAGGGCGGCAGCAGCCGTGCGCTCGGCAGCGGTGCGAGGCGATCCGAGGGTGATGACGTGCCCGCCTCGCCCGCGATGGAGGGGGCGGCAGGCCCTAGCGACGGAGAAGACAAACATGCACTCGACCAGATCTCCGAGAAATTGGCCGGCCCCTCCGGCGCGACCGGGGAGCAGGGGCGCCTCGGCCGGAGCGGCGCCGACCGCAAACACAGCGAGGAGGCAGACGCGAGCCTCGACGACGCCGCGGGCGGGCTGCGCTTCAAAGGCGGCGGACCTTCCGCGACGGCGACGGGAGCCGCGCCCATGGCCGGGGTGCCCCCGCGCACGATGAAGCCCACGAGCGCGACGCCTGCTCCAGACTCCGCGGCACGCGACGGCAAGGGCGTCGGCAAGGGCGTCGGCGAAGGCCTCGGGCGGGGGGCACAAGGCACCAATGCGGGCTGGGGGGTGCGGCCACCCGGCGTCGTCGTCCCGACCGTGTGTAGCGACGTCGCGGCGCGCCCGCTCGAGCATCGCTTGCCGGTGTGGCGTAAGCGCATTCGCACCGCGACCAACGCGGCGGAGTTGATCGAGCGTTACGTCGCCGCCGTGCGCGCGTGCGAGCTGAACGACTGGCTGGCAGAGCGCGAATTTCTCCGCATCCTTCAGCTTCGCGTCGCCACCGAGGCCAGCGCGCGCATCGTCGTCGGCCATTTCGCGCCGCGCCCCGAGGTGCAGAAATTCCTCGCGCGGCTCATCCTCCGTCGCACCACCGACGCGCACATCATCGCGGCACTCCAATCTGCCCTATTTGGCAATCGCGTGGACTGGCTCGCGGTCGACCGCGAATTGTCCGAGCGCGAGAAACTCGACGACCGCATCGAGAAGCTGCGCGAGGCCATCTTGCGCGCCCCCGGCGATCCGAACGGCGAGATTCGCATGGTGCGGCTATTGGCAAGAGCGGGCCGCGTCGAGGAGGCGCTCGGACTCGGCCGCAGACTGCGCGATTCGGGAATACTCACCATTCAAATGGCGCGTCAGCTCGGCGATGTGTTGTCCCGTAACAACCATGAGGACGAGGCGATTCGCACCTATTCCGAGATCGTCGAATTCGACCCGAAACAGCTCGATTCCCGGCGTTTGCTTGGGGACATCTACCTCGCGCGCGGCTGGTACGAGCTGGCCTATCGCCAATTCAAGACCGCGACGGAGATGGCACCGAATGACCCTTTGAGCTGGTTGCGACTCGCCTCGGCAGCAGCGGGCGCGGGCCGCACCGACGAGGCGCTGCGACTCGAACGCAAAGTCGCTTCGGGTGAAGGGCGACCGGGTCCGGAAGATCCGCGCCGCTTCGCACGCTTGGCCTCCGCCGCCAGGCTCGCGCGCCTGCTCGACAAGCCGCCGGGCGGACAGCCGACCTCGTCGATCGAGCGCGAGCTCAAAGAGCTTGGCCTGTTCGCGGGCCCAGGCACGCTCATCCTGCTCACCTGGGAAGATCTCGTCAGTCAGCTCGAGCTCGACGCCGTCCTTGCGGGTGATGCCGCGGCCGTCGGCGAAGTCACCGACGCTGCCGCCGTCGGGCTCTCTTCGGTGCTGCTGCCGCCGACCGCGACGCAAGCGCGATGGAGCGCCCGCCTCCGCACCGAGCCGCGCGACGAGGATCTCCGCGTCCACGTCCACGAGCTACGGTGGGACAACAAGAACTTCACCGTCGCAGTGCGTGCAGCGACCCTGCCGGCCGGCACGAGCCGCGTCGAGCTTTGAACGAAACGCGGGCCCCCTCCCCGACCCTCCCCCCGTTGGGGAGAGGGAGGCGTGAGGCCCCCGGCCCGGCCTGGGGAGAGGGAGGCGTGAGGCCCCCGGCCCTCCCCCCGTTGGGGAGAGGGAGGCGTGAGGGCTCGCGGCTATTGATTGCCAATTGCCGTAGAGCGAACATCGTCGGCACTCGATCATGAACACGGCTTTATGGCTATTGGCCGCACTCGGGACGATTGGGACCTTCGATACTTTGTATTACCATGAATGGCGAATGCGACTGCCCGCGCGCTATCCCGAGGCCGCGGATGAATTGAAGATCCATGCGCTGCGGGATTTCTCGTATGCGCTCTTGTTTGCCTCGCTGCCGTGGGTCGCCTGGCATGGCTATACCGTGCTGGTCGTGGTCGCGGCGATGGTGATGGAGTTCGCGATGACGATGACCGACTTCGTCGTCGAGATCCGCGTGCGGAAGCCCCTCGGCGACGTCCCCGCGGGCGAGCGAATCGGCCACGTTTGTATGGGCATCGTCTACGGCGCGATGATGGCCAATCTCTTACCCGTAGTGGCCACTTGGTGGGCAATGCCATCGCGACTTGCCATTGCGCCCGCCGGGCCCGAGCCGCTCCGCTGGGTGTTATCGCTCATGGCCATTGGCGTGTTTCTCTCGGGCGTGCGCGACCTGTACGCGGCATTCGGACTGCCAGGCGGCAGCTGGCCATGGCCCCGCATCGCGCTACATCGCCCCGAGTAGCCGAGAACAAACCGGGCAGGGCATCGGAAACCCGCGTCTCACCGGCGCCGCATTGCCGCAGGCCGCGCACACGGCGCGTCGAAGCGGGTGTTTCTCGCGCGGCCGAATGATCAGTCGGAAGAGCGTCATGGTGACGAAGCCGGCGAACACCATCGTCGCAACGATAATGAGGGCCGAAGCGTCGCCTGCATCGGGCGAGCTGCGCTGTGCCGAGGGATACAACGACTCGGCCAGCTTGAAACCCGCAAACGCGACCGCGTACAGGCCAATGAACGGAACGAACAATCGCCACGCGGACGTCGGCTTGCCTCCCCCCGAACGCTGCTGCGTGACGAGCGCCAGGTGGTGGTGAAGACGCTGGCCCGTCGCAGGATCGAGCCCCTCCAAGTTGGCGCACCGAGCACACCAGAGCGTGCCCGCCCCGAGATCGACGGGCCGGCGCTCTCCGCACGTGCGGCACCGCAGTGCGAAGGCGTCGAGGCCTGCCGAAGCGCACACGGACGTCGCCGGCGCCCCAAAGGGGTTCCCGACCCTGGCCGCGTACGACATGCTGGACGCCGTGGCCTTGGCGACCGCCATCGGGTTTGCCATCAACCACAGCACGCGCGTCCGCTCTTCGCAGCCCCACCGCCAGCACCGCACAAGGTTGGTGCGGCAGGACGGGTGGTAGTCGAGACCGCAGCGCTCGCAGCGCACGGCGGTCGCCTGCCGTTGCCAAGTGGGGGCGCGGTCGAGTGGAATTGAACACGCCGCGCAGCCGGTGAATGGGCGCGGGCGCAGTCGAGCCACAGCGAGCGCCGTCTCGACCAAACGCTCGGACGCCGCCAGGAACGGAGCGCCGGGCTCGATCCGTGAAGGGCCACGGTGACGCCAGTGTCTCGACATCACAGTCATCTGCGCGCCACCCATGGTGACATGCAGGTCGCCGAGCTCGCCGAGGTGCTCGATGCTCTGGCGAACACCAGCCTCGATAAATGCCATGAGGAATCCAAGCGCCGTGGCCATTGCCATGTATCGGCTGGCAATCCAGAGCCATCGACGAGTGGACAGCGCCATTTTTCGTGGGGGCCGGCTCCAAGAAATCGCCGCGCTCCAAGGAATCGCCGCGCTCCAACAACTCGCCGCGTTGGCAGGGCGACAAGCACGTGCCCATCATCCTTTTCACGACGCCAATCGCTCGTTGCAGCGAAAGAGTTAGTTGCCTACGGTCGCCGATGTGAACGTGTCGCAAATGGGGCAGCGTCGGTGGTTTCTCTTTGCGGTATTTTGCGCGCTTCTTTCCGCGTGCAGCGCCCACTCTGCGGCGATGGCTGGCGGCATGCAGGGACCGCACATGGATGTGGCCTCGACAAGCCCGGCAATGATGAGTCCCGGGATGGAAGAGATGGACGCTGGCATCGCGCGCGACCGGTCCGACTCGGGCGAGCTTGCCATGCTTGGCCCCGCGCCTGGGCGTCCGGCGACTCGCAACGACGCGTCCGGTGGCAGGCCATCCGCGGCGGGCTCGACGCCAAGCGGAGCCGCGGTCGTGGCCGTCGCGCCCACTCTGGGTGAGCCTGCGCTTGCAGCTAGCGCCGAGGCGCTCAAGCCGGTCGCGCCGCTCTTGATCTACACGGCAACGCTGGCGCTCTCGGTGTTCGAGGTCGCCCAATCGCTCGACAAAGTGTTCGCCGTGGCGCAAGAGCTTGGCGGCTATCTCGTGGGGCGCACGAACACCACGATGACCTTTCGCGTCCCCGCCGAGAGCTACCGCGAGGCCCTCACAGCCATCGCCAAGATCGGCGACGTCGTCGATCGCAATGAAACGGTGCAAGACGTCACCGATCAGTTTCGCGATCTCGAGACCCAGCTCAAGAATGCACGCACTGTTCGGGCCCGGCTCGAGCAGCTCATGGCCCAAGCGAAAGACGTGACAGAGGCGCTCATGGTGGAAGAGCAGCTTGGCCGCGTCACGGGTCAGATCGAGGCGATCGAAGGCAAGCTCAAGCGCATGCGTGAGCTCATCCGCTTTTCCACGATCACGGTGCAGTTCAGGCCCATACAGGTTCAGCGCATCACGCCCCGCGTGCGGCTCCCCTTTGACTGGCTTGATTCATTGGGCCTCTCGCGCTTGCTCAGCCTGTGAGCCGCTCCGCTCTTCTCGTGAGCTTTGCCCTCGAGCCCCCGAGCCGCGCCTCTCTCTCTTTCTTTGTGAAATAAGCACTCGTCTCCTGAATCGATTCTCTCCGTGAAACTGGCAATGCATCCCGTGAGATTGGCAATGACCCACAGAATCGCGACGATCGGACTCACCCTTGCGCTCTCGGCGTGTGGCCCGCGCTTCGAGGCGACGGTGCCACCAAGCTTCGTCGAGCTCGACGATGAGCACGACGCTTACGACTTTCGCGCGACGACCGCGGATGGGCTCGTCATCGCCATCCGCGAACTCGAACACAAGCCGAAGGGCGAGCCGCAATTCTGGCTACAGGCCATCAAGAACAAGCTTCGTGACCAGGGCGGCTACGCCTTGCTCGAGTCGGTGGAGGTCGCTACCGGCGACGGACACAAAGGCACTCAGCTTCGATTCGGGCACGACGAGGACGGAAAGCCCTATCTCTTCTACGTGTCCGTCTTCGTCACGAAAGATCACCTTCATCTCATCGAGTTTGGCGGCTCCAAAGAGCAGTTCACCGCCAGCCAAAAAGAACTCGACCTGGCGCTCTCGACCTTGCGCCTCAACTGAGGGTTTCGCCGCGCGGGCGTCTCTCCGGTTCGCCGCAAATCAGGCGCGGGTCACACCTCCACGCCGCGCGCGGTGCGGATACGGTGGCCGTCGTGCACGGCGAACTCGGTCGCGGTGTGGATCTCGTCCTTGTTCCAGAATACCTCCCAGGCATTGGCAAACATCCGGCGTTTGTCCTTGCGCGAGGCGTCGGTCGGAAACGTGAATTCGACGATCGATTTGAGCACCGCGGCCGGATAGTTTCGGTCCGCTTGCCACGCCCAGCCGAGCGCGTTGAAGGCCTCGTACAGCGCGGCCAATTGCTTCTTGCGCCCACGGTCGATCACCTCGCGCGGATCGATTCCGAGGATGGCAAAGTCTGGCGCTAGCACCTTGAGCTCCCAAAGCGCCCACGCCAACAAGCGCACCTGGAACGTGATGAGCTGATGGACCTCGCGCTTGCTCATCCGCTGAATCAAGCTTGGCAGGTATTGCATCCCGAGCCCGACGTGGCGTGCCTCGTCCCGTTCGTAGTAGCGCATCAATTCACAGAGCACGGGCTCTACCTCGGTCTCGCGCACCGTCTGAAACACGGTGAGCGCGAGCGTCTCGATCATGAGCTGCATTCCGAGCAGCTTGTAGGCAAGGTTATCGGTGTCGAGCACGAGATCGAGCAGCGCCTGCGGGGCCCGGTCGAGCCGCTCCGGGACATAGCCGAGGTGCAGGAGATAATCGTGCATGACATAGAAATGCCGCGCCTCGTCGAAGGCCTGGCCCGTCGCGGCCATCTTGGCTTCGAGCGGCACCAGACCATCCGCGAGCTGAGCGGAGACTTTCCACGCCGCGAGCTCGCCCCACAGGATGATCGCGAAGACCCGCTTGAGCGCCTCTTTTTTCTCGGGCGCGACGTGGATGCCGCCGTGCTTCTCGATCAGCATCGCGAGGATGTCCTTGCCGTCCCAGGCCAGCTCTTGACCGCGGTGATAGATCCCTTCGCATTTCACGAGCCGTTTTGCCTCGGCCGCGTTGCGAACGAAGTCGAACATGTCGTAACGAAGCTCCGTCTTGCCGAATCCTGCGATGCCCATGGTGTCTCCTCGTTGACGTGAAACTGACTCGATGCTTCGTGGTGAATGCGTTGAGCGAAGGCTGCGAGCGCGGGCGCCGAACTAGCTCTTTGAGTTCCTGTGCTGAACTACCGAATCGACCGCGTGCGCGCACGCCGAATGCCCTGGCTGCTCTTCGCGCGTGACCTTCGAGCGCCCGGTTTGGCGATGGCGGTCTCTGCGACCCCGAGGTAGCGCGTGCACATCCGGGCTAGCTCACGCGCGGCGTCGGCGTCCGTGAGCCGTGGGGCGCCGTGCATCGTGGCGAGGGCGCGCAGCTCGAGGGCGCTGAGAAAGAGCCACACGGCCACGTCGACGGCGAGCCGCGGCTGCGGATGATTCGCCCGCAGCCCTCGCGCCTCCAGGAGCCCGACGAGGAGCGCGCCGATCTGCTCGATGAGCCGCTCTCCGAAGCGCGTGAAGGTCGGATCGACCGGCGCGCGTGCCACCAAGGCGGTCACGATGCCGCGCTTCTTTTCGAGCACGCCGATGACGAAGCGCGCCAAGGTCTCGATCGCCTGGTCGATCGCTACACCCGCCCAGCGCTCGGGCGACAGCGCATCGGTCGCCGTCATCAGCGCCTGGTCGGCGAAGCGCTCAAACACAGAGCGCACGAGCCCCTCTTTGTCGCGGAAGCGCGCATAGAACGAGCCGACACTCGAGCCCGCCCGGCGAACGACCTCGGCCACGGTCGCCTCCTCGACGCCCCGTTCTTCGATGACCTCTTCGGCGGCATCGAGCAGGCGCTCCAAGGTCTCCCGGCTGCGCGCTTGAAGCGGCGGGCGCACCCACTCGAGCGGCGCCGTCGTGGTCACCGAGCCTGCTTTCGAAGAGGCTGGTGCGGGCTTGGAGCCGCGCGTCGCGGTGCTGGGATTCGGGCGCATTTCGGTAAAACTAGAATATGTATTCTAATTCTAGAGCGAAGCGCGCCCGTGTCAAGCTGCGGCGTCGCGCGTGTTGCAGTCGCGCACTGCAACGAGCGTCGCGCACTGCAACGAGCGTCGCCAGAGCGCTACCGCTTCGGCTTCTGGCACGCGTCCAGCTGCGGCGTCGCGCGCGGCAACGACCGTCGCGAGACCGCTACCGCTTCGGCTTCTCGTAGTGGTCGCGCATCGGCAGGGTCGTGCGCCACCTTCCGTCGAACTTGTAGAGCGCCTGGGCCACCGCCGGCGCCGTCGGAACGAGGCCGATCTCGCCCACGCCGCGCGCACCGTAGGGCCCGAGAGGCTCTGGCTCCTCCACCAAGATCACCTCGATATCGGGGGTCTCGTGCGCACGCAGGACGCCGAGCTTCCGCATCGTCGGATCCACTGGCACGCCGCCCTCGAGCACGAGCTCTTCGCTCAGGGCATAGCCAAGCCCCATGTGCACCGAGCCCTCGATCTGCCCCTCGCACAACGTCGGATTGATGGCCTTGCCGACGTCATGCGCCGCAACGACGCGGCGGATCTTGCCGGTGTTCTCGTCGAGCAGCACGACCTGCGTCGCAAAGCCGAAGGACAGGTGCGTTATGGGGTTATCTCCGGGCGTCCCCGGTTTTACGGTGAAATCGCACTTCCACTCACCCGTATAGCTCTTGCCCGCGAGCGCGCTCAGCTCTCCGCCAAGAAGGTCGAGCTCCGCCCGCAGCTTCTCGCCCGCGTCCTTCATGGCATTACCGACCAGCACGGTGGCGCGCGAGGCCGTGGTCATGCCGCAGTCAAGCCCATCGTCCGTCGTGACCTCGACCGTCACTCCCTCTTGCGGCGCGAGCCCGGTCGCTTCGTACATCACCTGGATGGCGATCGTGTGCAGCCCCTGGCCCATCTCGGTCATGCCGTGACAGAGCCGCAAGCGCCCGCCACTGAGGACATCGATGCGCGCGCGACCGACGTCGATCATGCCATTGCCGATCCCGACGTTCTTCACGCCACATGCGAGCCCGGCGATCTTTGCGCCATAAAAGCAGTCTTTTACGGCCTCGAGCGTGCGCAACAGCCCGCCGCAGTTCTTCATCTTTTGCCCGGGGCCGAAGCGTTCACCGTCGCGCAAGAGGTTTCTCTCGCGCATCTGGTAGGCGTCGAGCCCGCACTTCTCGGCGAGCCGGTCGATCAGCTGCTCGACCGCGAAGGCCGATTGATTCACCCCGAATCCGCGCATCGCTCCGTTGGGCGTGTTGTTGGTATAGACGGCTTGCCCGAGGACGTCGGCCGCTGGCACGTAGTACGGACCGCAGGCATGCCCGACCGCGCGCTCGACCACCTTGGCGCCGACGCTCGCATAGGCGCCGCTATCTGCCAGCATGCGCGCCTTGACGGCGGTGAGCTTGCCATTCGCGTCGCACGCCATCGTGTAATGCATTTCGAGCGGGTGGCGCTTCGGGTGGATGCGAATCGACTCGTCGCGACTGACGGTTAGCTTTACGGGCTTATGGGTCAATTGCGCGAGGAGCGCCGTCTGCGCCTGGATCGAGAGATCTTCTTTGCCGCCGAACGCGCCGCCATTGCTCACGAGCGTCACCTCGACGAGCGCCTCTGGCAAATCGAGCGCGCGCGAGAGCTGGCGCCGATCGTCGTAGATCCCTTGCCCTTGCGAGTAGACGTGCAGCTTGTCGCCCTCGGGCACGACGAGGCAGCTCTCGGGCTCCATGTAGAGATGTTCGATCGTCTGCGTCCGAAATGTGTCACTCACCACAAAGGCGCTATTGGCCAATGCCGCGTCGACGTCGCCACGTACGTACGCCGACGTGCTCAGCAGATTCTTGCGCCCCGGATGCACCGTGGGACTGTCGTCCGCGAGGGCCAGCCGGCCATCGACGATCGGCTCGAAGACTTCATAGGTGACCACGCACAGCTCCGCGGCGCGGCGGGCGGTGCGGCGATCGACCGCGGCGACGGCCACGAGCACGTCGCCGACCATGCAGGTCGTCTCGCCCTCGGCCACGAAGCTAGGCCAGTCCTGCTCGATGAGTCCGTAGCGCCGCCGCCCCCGCACGTCCTTGGCCGTCGCCACGACGACGACGCCCGGCAATGCCTCGGCTTGGCTCGTGTCGATGCGGAGGATCTTCGCGCGCGGATGCTCGCTCAAATGAACGGCGCCGTGCAGCATCCCCGGCACGCTCATGTCATCGACATAGGGGACGTCCCCCAGCGCATACGCCTCCGCCTGGTATTTCGGCAGGCGCTTGCCGACTCCACAGGCCTGCGTCAAAAGTGGAGGCAGCTCGCGTTCTCCGCGTTTCACGGCCCCCGCGAGCTCGATGGCATCGAGGATCTTCACGTAGCCGGTGCAGCGACATAGATGAACGCCAAGCTGCTTCTTGATCTGCTCGCGCGAAGGGTTCGCGTCACGGCCCAAGATCGCCGCCGTCCGAGCGACGAAGCCCGGGATGCAGAAGCCGCACTGCACACCGCCCGAGGTCGCGAACGCACGCGCGATGATGGTCCGCTCTTGTTCGGGCAGCCCCTCGTTGGTGACCACCCGCTTGCCCGCGACCTTCGTCGTCAACATCGCGCACGAGGTGACGCCCTGCCCGTTGATGTTCACCACACAGCAGCCGCACTGCCCTTGCGGACTGCAGCCGTCCTTGGGGCTCGTGATCCCCAGTCGATCGCGCAAGGTCTGCAGCAGCGTCTCCCCCTCGAAGACCAGCACGGTGGCGGGGCTGCCGTTGAGCTCGAAGCTCACGGTCTCTTGTGCGTCGGAGACAAGCTCAGCGGTCATACGCCGCGACTCTACTACCCGGCGTTCATCGAAGCGACCGGCACTCGTCGATCCCACCACGATCGTGGCTCCCGTTGGGCGACGGACTCGATCGCGCCGCGCCACCGTGCCTCGCCACCGTGCTTCGGCAACATCTGCTAGAAATGGCGCCCATGAGTGAACTCGTTCCGATGCCCCTCTCGCACCTTGCGCGGCGGGCGCTCGCGGAGCATGCCCGGCAAGGCGCAGTCTTCGATTTACCCGAGAGCAAGTGGCATACGGGCGGAGCCAACAGCACGGCGGTGCGCTTCCACGGTGAGGCGGCCTCGACGCCGCTCGGACCGGCCGCCGGCCCGCAGAGTCAGCTGGCGCAGAACATCGTATTGAGCTGGCTTGGGGGCTCGCGGATCCTCGAGCTCAAGACCGTGCAGGTGATGGACGAGCTGGTGCTGCCGCGGCCGTGCATCGATGCGACCAACGTGGGCTACAACGTCGAGTGGTCGCAAGAGCTGAAGGTCGAGCAGAGCCTCGAAGAATACGTGAAGGCCGCGATGCTGATTCGCATCCTCACCGAATCCGGCGTGGCCCGCACGGTGCATGATGCCGCGCCGCACCTGCTCTTCGACATGTCCGTCGGCTACGATCTGGCCGGGATTCGCAGTGACAAGGTGAGCGCCTTCCTTCGCGGCATGAAGGACACGCGCAGAGTCGTCGAGCGACTGCGAGGCGAGCTCACCCGCGAGCTTGCGCGCTATCGCGATATCGAGGTTGATAGCCGGCTGTCAGACTGCGTGACCCTGTCGACGTTTCATGGCTGCCCGGCGGTGGAGATCGAATCGATCTGTACGCATCTCCTTCGTGACGTCGGCGTGCACGTCATCGTGAAGCTCAATCCGACGCTGCTCGGCTATCGCGATGTTTGCGGCATCCTGCACGACCGGCTCGGCTTCACCGAGATCCGCCCGATCGAGTCGGAGTTTCAGCGAGATCTACAGTGGGATCAGGCGCTGGGGATGATGAGTCGGCTTGGGAAGATTGCACATTCAGAGGGGCTCACTCTGGGCGCCAAATTCACCAATACGCTCGTGGTCGAGAATCATCGGCCCTACTTCCCAAAGTCGGAAGAGCGCATGTACATGTCGGGGCAGCCGCTTTACCCGATAAGCCTCTCGCTCGCGCTCCGATTCCGTGAGGTCGTGGGCGCAGCATTTCCTATTAGTTTCTCGGCTGGCATCGACGCGCAGAACTTTCCGGATGCCGTCCTATGCGGGCTAGCGCCGATCACGACTTGTACCGATCTTCTGCGACCCGGAGGCTACGGGCGCCTCTACAAGTATCTTGGCAATCTCGACAAGAAGATGACCGCCTTGGGCGCGACGGACATCGACAGCTTCATCCTTGCCGCCGAGGGTGCAAGCGCCGCGGGGATCTCCGATGTCCGTGAGGCCTCGCTCTTCAACATGCGAAGAGTCGTCCAGCGCACGCTCGCGGAGCCGCGCTACACCAAAGCGAAGAACGCCGCGATCCCGCGCAAAATAGGCTCACAGCTGGTTTTGTTCGACTGCATCAGCTGCGACAAATGCATTCCGGTATGCCCCAATGACGCAAACTTCGTCTTTCACGTAGAGCCCGTAAACGGCTTCTCCGAAGAGGCTTATCTGCGCCCAGACGGAAGCGTCGCACACCGGCTCGGCATGCCCTTCGTCATCGAGCAGCCGACGCAGATTGGCAACTACGCCGACTTCTGCAACGACTGCGGCAACTGCGACGTGTTCTGCCCCGAGGACGGCGGTCCCTTCATCGAGAAGCCGCGGTTCTTCGGCTCGCTCGCGTCGTTCGAGCGCCATAAGCAACACGGCGGCTTCTACCTCGAGGCCTCGGCCGAGCTGGCCCGGGTGTGGGCATGCATCGGCGGGCGGGACTATCGGCTCGATCTCGACGTCCAGAGCGGACGCGCGGTGTTTGGAGACGGCCTCCTCGAGCTCACGCTGGCCCCGGAATCAGCGGTGATCGAGAGCGCTCGTTCGAGCCTCGCGGGAGCGGTTCCCGAGGGCCACGTGCTCTCGACCTCGGCGGCCAAGTCCATCCTCGCCATCGTGCGAGGAGTGCTGGCGCTCGACCGGCCAAACCCGGTGAACGCGCCGCTTCTGTAGCCGCACTCGTAGCCGCTCATCTAGCCGCTCATGAAGCCGCTCGTGTAGCCGCTCTCACAGCAGCATGATGGCCGCGGTCCCTTGGCCGTTCGCGAATGCCGTTGATGATTGTCCCGAGCGCGGCGCAGGCGCGGTAGTAACATCGGATTGAGGTGTTCCTATGCTTAAGATTCGCGCGAGTCTGACGACCCCGATCTTCTTGGCGCTCATGGCAACAGCGGGCGTGCTCGACGCTGCCCCGTTCGTGTTTCAGCTCGAGGGCGGCACGATCACGAAGAAGGACACTTACGTCACTCCGACGTGGGATCTCGTCACTCTCAAGTACGCGTACGAATTCCCCGTCGTGTTCGCCGTGCCGGATTCGAGCGGCAACAATCCGGCTGATTTTCGGCTTCGCAACGTCGGCAAGACCTCCTTCGAGCTGACGCTAGCGGAGCCGCCGAGCGAAGACGGCCCGCACGTCGCGATGACGATCGCCTACGTCGCAGTCGAGACGGGCGCGTGGCTCTTGCCGGATGGACGGCTCATCGCGTCCGGCACCATCGACACCAAACAAGTGGTCTACAAAAACGGCGGCGGATTCTTCACCGTGCCGCTGCCCGCGGGCTTCAAGAAACCGATAGTGCTCGCGCAAATTCAAGGCATTGCCAACGAGAAAAACAACATCCCGAGCCAACCCTCCAATCCGTTTCTGACGGCGTCGGTTCGCAACGTCACGGCCGCCACTTTCGAGCTCGCGCTAGACGGTTGCGAGTGCTTTCCGGGCGGCACACTCGGGACCAACGAGCGCGTCGGTTGGATGGCCATCGACAGCGCCGCCATCAGTAAATTCGTCGATTCGGACGGCAAGAACATTAGCTACGAGACGATCCTCACGGGCAACGTCATCGATGGCTGGGACAATCAAGGCTTCACTGTTCCATTTTCGCAGACCTACTTGAAGGCTCCCCTTTTTGTAGCAAAGCCCCAGACGCGCAATGAGTCGGACGGAGGGTGGCTACGCTATTTCGGGTTTACGACGACCGGCGTCGGGCTCGCAGTCGACGAAGATGGGTGCCTCGACACCGAGCGCAGTCATGTTGGCGAGGCCGCGGGGCTCTTCGTGTTTTCAGAAAATTTCCGCGTGCAAGACTCCGATCCGGACAAAGACGGAGTCGCCAGCTCGCTCGACAACTGTCCGCTCGTCGCGAATGCGACGCAGGTCGATCTCGACAAAGATGGCCAAGGCGATGCGTGCGATTGCGGCGACGGCAAGCTCCTCGCCAGCGAGGCTTGCGATGACAAAAACGGCGCGAACAACGACGGATGCGCCAACAACTGTGCTGTCGAGAAGGGCTGGCAATGCACCGGCGAGCCGAGTGTCTGCACGGCCGTGTGCGGTGACGGCATCATCGTCGGCAACGAAGGCTGCGATGACCAGAACGGCGCGAACGGCGATGGCTGTGCGAGCGACTGCAGTGTTGAGAAGGGCTGGAAATGCAACGGCGGCCCCAGCACTTGTACGGCCGTATGCGGCGACGGTCTCATCGTCGGCAACGAGGCTTGCGATGACGGAAACATCGCGAATGGCGACGGATGTTCCGCGAATTGCACCGTCGAGCCGATGGGGCAGGGTGGCAGTGCGACGGTCGGTCCGGGCGCGACGGTCGGCACTGGCGCTACAGCCACCGTTGGGACGGGTGCCACCGTTGGCGCTGGCGGCGCGGGCCAGGGCGGCGCAGCGCAAGGCGGCGAGGCTTCGATGACGAGCGGAGCGGCCGGCGAAGGCGGGCTCGGCGCGGGCGCGGATTGCAGCTACTGCGGGGACGACGTTGCCTTGACGGGGCGAGCGTGTGGCTGCGAGCAGCCTGGCCATCGAGGAGCGTCTAGCGGGCTGTCGTGGCTGCTCGGATTTGGCGTGGCCGCGTTTGCGAGCTTGCGGCGGCGTTTCGCGCGCCGTGAATAAGAGCTGCATGCCTAGGAGCTTTGCGCGGATAGGAGCCGGCGCAGCTCCTCGGCGCGGCACGCCCCCAGTGGGAGACCCATTGGGCGGGTGCGCCATTGGCATCCAATGATGGGATTGTGGTAGTCGTCAGAGACATGAAGCCCTTCGAGCGCATTGGCTACTTCTTCGTCTCGGCGGTGCTGGTCTTGGCATGTGGCGATGGCGACGTGCCCAGGACCAACACGAGCGGTGGGTCGACCGCGTCAAGCACTGGAGCTGGAGGCGGCGCTGGGGGCACGGGTGCGCCGGGACTCGACGCATATGCGTACCGCCGCGCCATCGGGGTGACGGGGACGGTCCTGCCCGGTCATTCGTTCACGGTCGCGCTCGACCACGCGAAGCTCGTAGCGGATGGCAAGGCGAGCAAGGTCGGAAGTGACGTGCGGATCGCGTACGTCGATGGCGAAGAACGCATCGAGCTCGATCGCGTGCTCGATCCGCGCTCCAGCTGGGACACGAACGCGACGCGCCTGTGGTTTCGGACGCCGGACAACGCGTCGGCCGGCGGCGAGTATTTTCTTTTCTACGGCAACGATGCGCCCCAGGCCGCACTCGACGACCCGCGCAACGTGTACCTCCTGTGGGACGCCTTCGACGAAGCCGTGACGCCCGAGACCTGGACACTGACGCCCTTCGGAAGCGCCGAGGGATCTTTCACGGTCAAGGACGGCGTGCTCAGAATTAGCGGGAAATCGGGCGATTTCGGCAGCACTTCCGATGGTGGCGTGTTGTTTCACCGAAGCGTGTCCGGCGACTTGGTCGCTGAAGTGGAGATCGCCAAGAGCGGCGGGTCGCTCGGCGGCGATGCCAAGCTCGGCGGGCTCATGCTCCGGGCGAGTGACGATCCGAGCGCGGCATTCGGAATGCTCACCATTCGCGAGCTGCCTCGTGAGCGGTGGAGCATCGCGAGAACGACCGCCGGTGGCACTGCGACTGCGACTTCGTTGCCGGTACCATCGACGTTTCCGCAGCTGGTCCAGCTTCGCAGACAGGCGGCCGAGGTCAGCTGCGCGTACTCCGACGATGGCGTGAACTGGGTCGCACTCGGCTCGCCGCAAAGTCTGAGTGGCCTCGTCGATCCGGTGCTCTTGGGCGTGCCCTTCGCCAACATTTCAGGCGATGTTGGCTACACAGAGATTTCGTGGTTTCGCGCGTACCGCCGCGTCAGTCCAGCGCCGGTGACGTCGGTAGGCGATGAGGTCGAAAATTGATCGGAGCGCGGCGACGTCATGGGCAACGCGTCGAGATCGACTCGGGGGTCCACGCTGATGTCCACGCTGAGGTAAACCAGTGGCGATCATGAACGTCAACGAGTTCGAGGCTATCCTCGGTCAGGTCCTCGCGACCCTCAACAAGACCCTCTATGAAAACGGCTCGAATGAGGTGCTCGAAGAGGGTCGGCGCACGGTCGAGAGCGTCATCGCAGGCGCGCGGGAGAGTGCCAAGCTGAAGGCGCTGCGCGGCAAGCTCGACAAAGCCACGGATGCCGTTTGCGGCGTGCTCGCGAAGGACGGAGCCTTGCGCGACGACCTCTGGGACTGCCTCGACTACATCGACTATCGCGCGTGAGTTTCCGGCTCATTGCCGATCCGCGCGGGGCAGTGCGGCAGAGTAGCGGAGTAGCCGAGAGGCAGAGCTGCGGACTAGCAGAGCAGCCGAGCTGCGGAGTAGCCGGGAGGCAGAGCTGCGGAGTAGCCGGGAGGCAGAGCTGCGGAGTAGCAGAGCAGCCGAGCTGCGGAGTAGCCGGGCAGCCGAGCTAGTTTTTCTTTTTGGCCAGCTTCTTCAGCTTGAGCATGCCGATGGCGTTCTTCTTGGCCGGAGGCGGGGCTTTCGCGGATGCGCGGATGACATCCTCGACTTCTTCTTTCTTGTCGAGAAAATCGGCGAGCATGAGATCGAGCCCGGCGTTTCGTGTCGAGACGGGAGCTGGAGGCGGGGCAAGCTCGACGCCGCCGATCATGTCGACGAAGAGATCGACGAGCTGCGGGTGGTAGGCGTTGCCGCGTCCACGGTAGAGGCGTGCGACGGCCTCCGGAACTTCGCAGGGGTTGGCCCCTCGCCGCCCGCGTGTCGCGCCGTCAAAGTCATTCGCGATTCGAATGATCAAGGAGAACAGGTGCGGCCGCGGCGCGCCCATGATGCGCGGCTCCCCTCCGCCGACGTAGTCGCGATGGTGTTCGAACGAGCTGACGATCTGGCGCAGCTGGCGCAGATCGAGATTTGCCGGCGTCAAAGCCCGCAGCGCCCGAAGTGGATGGCGCGCAGTGTCGTTCGTGTGCGCCGGACCAAGCTCGATCAGCGCCGCGTCATGCTGAAGTGCGGCAAAGCCGAGATCGGCGAGGAGATTGCGATTTAGCCCGATGCGCATCCCGAGGGCGATCGAGAGAGCAGAGACGGCGACGCTGTGCTCACTTTCATCGGAGCCGGTGCCGCGCAGGCCCGCGAGCCCCAGCAACATGAGGGGGTCTTTGTCCGCCAGATCGACGAACTCGTGAACGATGCGCTTGCCGCGCGCGTTGGAGCTTGCGCCCTTGTCGCGAAGGGACGCCGCCATGTGTCGAATCGCCATCGAAAAGACGTCGGCCGCGCGATGCAGGTTCTCCTTCTTGCCGCCCTCTCCTTTCACGTCCGTGATCGGGCGCATCACCTTCGAGACCGTGATGTGGGTGACGCCCTTGACGCGCAGTTCGTTGCGAAGCGCCGCGACGTTCTGCCCCTCGCGATGGTTATCGAGCACGGAGAAGAAATCCATGAGCTCCGCTTCGGAAGGCGTTCCCTCAAAGCTGAAGCCGCCCAGTCCGCGCCGTCCGAACTCACGCGCAAGCTGCTCGGCGATGGGCTCCTGGGCTGGCGAGAGCCGAAGGCGATTGTCTCCGAGGTAATAAACGCCCTCGACGTAGGCGAGCGCGACGCGGGGGGCGTAGTGCTCTTTCAGCATTTCGAGGCTCTGTTGCAGCGCATGAACGAGCTTCAGGACGGCTTCGTTGTCCCTCTTGTGAACGCGCATCATCTTCATCGAGGCGTTGCAGCACGCGATGAGCTGGGCGGCGTAGGTCCTATCGCGCGCCGCATCGGATTCGGCCTGGCGCTGGCGTTCTTCGTCGGGCCCGCTCATGACTGGCTTTCTCCACGATGGCTGTCGTGGCGCGACCGTGCGTGGTCGAGCGCACGCTGATCGAGGGAGGTCCGCGCTGCCCGGCGGAGCTCGTCGTCGCGCGAAGTGAGCTGGCGCTCGAGGATGGCATGGGCCTCGGTCGTGTCGCTCACCGCGAGGGACGCGATTACGGCGAGCTTGAGCTCGAGCAGCGGGCGCCGACGGAACAGCGATTTCCGTTCGAGGATGCGTTCTGCGACGGGAAAGACGGCGGCCTCGTGGGCTCGCAACAGCACCTTGAAGGCGGCCTCGAGGCTCTTGCTGTCCCAGCCGTCGATCTCTTTGCCGGTGACCCACCCGAGCACGCTGCTCGTCACTTCAGGATCAGGGTGAAGGACGTAGCTTTCGAGGATGTGAGTACGGAGGGTGCCGCCCTTCTCGGCGAGCCGGACCAGCGCCGAGCGGATCCGCGCGTCGTAGAGCCCAGGCAGGGACCGAACGGCTTCGAGCAGCTCGATCTGAAACTCATCGCCGACCGCGGGCAGACGCACGGCGACGGCCATTCGCGCGGCCGCGACATTCTGGTTCGCCAAGAGTCGGAGCGCTTCGATGGCGCGCTCACCTTCGAGCGAGCGGAAGCGCTTGACGAGATAGTCCGGGTCCTGGCCTGTGACGTCGCCGAGCATCTGATTCAGCGCGGCACGTCCGTCGTCACTCGCATCCTGATCCGCGAGGCGCGCGATGAACTCGGGGTCGTTGTGAGCGAAGACCTTGACTACGAAGGCCAGGGCCGCGGCGTGCTTCGCTGCTCCGCCTGGTGCCGCCTTGATGAGGGACGTGAGTTGGCGTTCGTTGAGGCCCGACTGGAGGACCGCTTGAACCGCTGCTTGATCGCCTGGCGAGAGCTCGACGTTTTCCGAGAGCGACTGCACGGCCTGCGCAAATTTCGCGAGCGCCTCGATGTCGCCGCCTTCGAGGAAGCCGCGCCGCAGCGTCGTAAAAATCGCGGTGAGCCCGTCGCTCGGCAGATCGCTCTCGCGGTCGCGAAGCGAGAGGGTGGCCTTCGTGAGCGTCAGCAACCGCTCGAGCAAGATGACTTCGGTCTCGAGCTCGGTCTCTTTCCGTAGCGCCACGACCTCTTTCGGAAGTTGTTCGTCCTTGCCCTTGAGGAGCTGAAATTTTTCTGCGAAGGCAGCGCGAAGTTCCGCCGACATCGCCTCGACGTCGAAGCTTCCCGCGTCGTCGCCGAGCGCGTCCCCGATCGTGTCCGAGTCCACGAGCAGTCCGTCGGCCGCGTCGCCGCTGCCGTCATCCTCCGTGTAGCCGAGCACGGCGCTGTACTTCAGGGACGAAAGGTTCGCCCGCCAGAGCAGCGTGAGAAGATCCTCGTCGGCCGCGTTGTGAGAGAAAAATCCGCGGTTGATCACGTCGATGAAAATGTCGAGCTCGGCGTCCGACATGAACTCGTCGATGCGCAGCGCGAGCACGCCGCGACGGAAAAACCCGAGCGCGAGCTCGTCGAGCCCGGCACCGTCGATGACCCGATCTCCGAGTTCGAACGAGGTCGGACGAATCCGAAGGCGAAGAGCTCCGAAACTCCTGAGATAGTGCTTGAGCGCGCCGCTCAGCTCGTCCGCGAAGCTTGCAATGGCCGGATGGCCCGGACTGTAGAGGCGCCGTGCGCGCAGCGTCTTGTCAAGCTTTACGAGGATCTCGTGAACAAGACTAACCGTCTCATCACGCGCTCGTTGCCGCTCATCCCCTGGACTGTCCAGCATTGATCACCCGCGGCCAGCCTACTCCGGGCTCACGCTCGCGACAAAGCGTTCGGAGATTCAAATCGAGAAGATAGCGATCCCCGAAGCCGTGCTCGCCTCAACGAACCTCAATCGTGGACCCTCCGGCAGGGCGCGGCCTGGACGATCACGGTCTGCTAGTGGAGCGTTTCGCCGCCGCGGCGCGGCTCCTGACTCGGAAGGTCATCGAGGCGGCCCCCGAAGCGCCACGCGAAAACCAGCGCGGTGAGCGCGAGAAGTCCGCCCGCGTAAAGTCCCCAACCCCACGTGAAGCGCAGCGGCACGAGCGGATGGACGGACCTTGGCACCAACGCGAGTCGGAACGCCACAGTCGCAAACACCATCGTCGCCATGAGACCGACGGCGAGCCGCGCGCCACGCATCGCGTAGATCGTGCGGCGCGATGCGACGATGGCGAACATCACGAACCACGCGATGCCAGCGGCCCAGATCCACGGCAAGAGTCGCGCGAACTGAAAGCCCGAGAGCGTGCGAATTTCGGGCGCCGTTTCAACGACCCACGGCGCGTAAAACGTCGCGATCCCCGTGATCGCGAGGACGATGAGCGGTCCGCGCCCGCGGTCGACGAAATGCCACGGCAGCGGTTGGTGCTCCGGCGGCAGCGGCGGTTCGGGCTCGACCGCGTCCGCGTCAAGGGATGGTGGCAGGTCCGCGAGCGGCCGTACGTGAAGCTCGCAATCGGGGCACGCCGCCGCCTCGCCGCGGGCGAACAACTGCCGGCAAAACGGACAGGCATACAGCTCGCTCACGCTGCGCGAGCATAGCAGCCGGCTGTGGGCGTTGGACCGTCGCGGCGGCCAGCGCGGCGCGGTTTCGCGCGGCCGAGACCTTGCTCCGCACGCTAGCCGGCAGTAGGTGATGCGCAATGGGCACGGGTGATGGCGGCGGAAAGCCACGCGCGGAGGCGCAACGCGCGCTGCTCGAGCGGCTCGGCCTCGCGCCCGAAATGCCGCATCTGGCCGAGGCGCTCACGCATCCGAGCTTCGCAAATGAGCAGCACGGCGCCGACGTCCGCGACAATCAACGCCTCGAGTTCCTCGGCGATGCCGTGCTCGGATTGTGCATCACCGAGGAGGTCATGGCGGCCTTTGACGACGTCGATGAGGGCCAGCTCTCGTTCATGCGCGCCGCACTCGTGAACGCCTTTGCCCTGGCGCAACGAGCGCGTGAAATCGGGCTCGACGGAGCTGTGCTTCTCGGTCGCGGAGCGGCTCGCAGCGGAGACCGGCATCGCGACAACGTGCTCGCCGACGCTCTCGAAGCGCTTGTGGCTTGTGTGTTTCTCGATTGCGGGCTCGATGGCGCGCGCGCTCTGGTCCGCTCGGTCTTCGCCGGTGAGATCGGTCGCTTGGTCGCCTTTGGCGGCGTCGAGCGTGACGCCAAGAGTCGCCTTCAAGAGCTGGTGCAACAGCGCGGCCTTCCGCCTCCTCGTTACATCGTCGTCGAGGAGCTCGGTCCCGTGCACGCGCGAGAGTTCGACGTCGAGGTGTCCGCGTCGGTAGCGGCGCCACTCGCGAGCGAGCTGTGCCGTGAGGAGCCAAGGTCCAACGACGAGCCACGACGCTACGCCATCGTCACGCGCGGCCGCGGCTGCTCGAAGCAGCTCGCCGAACAAGCGGCGGCCCGCCATGCGCTTGAAGCGTTCGCAGCATGCATGCCCGAGACCGAAACGTGACCTCCACGCGAACACTTCCGTTATGGAAATTTGGCCGTCGTCGCACCCTGGGGCTGCTCGTTGGCGCCGCGCTCTTCTTCACGGCGCAGCTCGCGGCAGCCGGAAGCTATCTCACCAGCGCATCGCTCTTGCTCGAAGCCGCACGCCTCGAACGAGACCGTGTCCGGCAGCACTCCGATGATCGTGAGCTGATGAAGCTCGTCCACGCGACCGCCAAAGCAAGAGTCGACGCGGCTCATGATTTGATCGTGCCGAAATCCGTGGCAGGAGCGCACCCGCACCTTCTGCTCATGCTCGAGAACTGCGAGCGCGCATATGCTGCGGCGAGTTCAGGGCATTCCGAGAAATTCGTCGAGCACATCGAGCGAGCGCGAAGCGAGGACAGCACCTTCCGCGCGCTGCTCCGAGAGCTTGGCTACACGCTCCCGTAACGCCTGCGCCCCTGAGGGTCCGGCGAGTAGCCTCAAAACACAGCGCCGAGCTCGACCGAGATCGTCCACTGCGACTTGACCTCGTCTGGCTCGGGCGTGCGTGGATCGTCGGCGAAAGGATTCAGCACGAAGGTCGTTTGCCCGCTCGGATCGATCGGATCCGTCGCCGCGACGGTGTCCGTATTGGCCTCTGCCGGCGGCACCACGTCGGTCACCACGTTCACACCGAGCGCGATCATCTGAAAGCGCAGATCCGCGCCGAACGAGATGCGGTGTCGATTCATTCGCACGTTGTCGAACACCACGCTGTTGTTGAAATCCGCGGCCGAGCCGCTGCACACGGGCTGCCCGTCAAACGCCGTCTTCGACGGGTCGGGGTGCGCCGGCGTGTTGTCGCCCTGGTAGCCGCAGAGTGCCGTCGCGTCCGTGTTTGGAGTGAGATCGACGAGACCCGAGTCACCGAAAATGTGCAGCCACTGGTAGCCGACACGCGGTGAGAGGACGACCGACCCGGCGATCGGGATCGGCTTCGACAAGACGCCCTCGGCCGCCGCGACCGTGAGCCTGAGATCGGGCGTTCCGGTGATGGTTCGCACGCTTCCGCCGACGGCGAAGTCGGGCAAGAAACCCGGCACGTATTGCCGAAATCCTTCGAAGAGCGCGAGCCGCACGTCTCCGCCGCCGGACACGATCCCCGTACTTCCGAGATACCCAAACCCGGCCGCCACCTCGAAGCCGAACGGAAGACCCTTCGCGAGCCGCACGGCATACAGTTGCAGCACGCTCGCCGGGCTGCCGTTACGGACCGAGTACTGTTTGGAGCTCGAATCGAACTCGCCCTCGGTGCCGTCTTTCCAATAGGGCGCATCCGAGTCGATGGTCGTGTACGAGGCTTGAAATCCGACGCGATAACCGCCGAAGCCCGTCGTTCGGGCGGCGCTCGTCGGGATCGGCGCAATCCCCGCCCCAAGCTGAGCCACGAGCTTGGCGAAGGCCTGATCGTTGGTGAGGCAGCGCTGAAATCCCGCGGCGGGGTCGTAGTATTCGCCTACGCCACCGACACTCGTGCGGCACCTCTCGTTCAACACGAGGCGGCCGAGCGCCGGATCCATCGACTCGGCGTGCGCGGCACCCGAGCATGCCATCACGCTCGAAGTTGCGAGCACCGCGCGAATCCAGCGCGCGCGCAGAGCCGGCCGGCGCCAATTCATCGCCCTGACGCTAGTCTTTCGATTCAAATGAATCGAGGAGAAAATAGTGCGAGTCGCCGGGTCAATCGCACTGCACATCGCACTGCACGGCGAGGTTATTTCGATGCCATCGCCCAGGAGCGGGCCATGGAAAACTCAGCGGTTCGACGGATTCGGGGCACGAGCACCGCTCGCCGGATTTTCGTAGCCGCTCGCGAGCGCTCCAGCTACCCGAGGCGTCGCGCATGGCCAAGGACGACCGACCGCGCCTCCGCGCCAGCCCGCTTGCACGTCCGCTGCGGATCGTGCTGGTCGAGCCAGAAATCCCCCAGAACACGGGGAACGTAGCGCGGCTCGCTGCGGGCCTTGCGTGTCCGCTTCACCTCGTCGGCAAGCTCGGCTTTTCCATCGACGAGAAGGCCGTGCGTCGCGCCGGGCTCGACTACTGGCCGCTCGTCACGCTGGCTCAACACTCCGACCTCGCTCATTTTCGCGCCGAACACCCGGATGCGCGGCTCTACTTTTTCTCCGCGGTCGGGACGCGTTCTTACCTCGACGTGCCCTTCGAGCCGGGCGCGGCGTTGGTGTTCGGTAAGGAAAGCGTCGGCCTTTCGGAGGAACTCTTGGCGGCGCACCCCGACGACGTTTACTCAATACCGACCATCGGGCCGATCCGTTCGCTCAACCTCGCGAATGCCGTCGCCGTCGTCCTCTACGAAGCCTACCGCCAGCTCGGCGCCTTCGACTCACTTGCGTCGATCGCGCTCGCTGGTAACGCGACCGATTCGCTTGGTTCGGATGCCATCGACGCGGGCACTGCGGTTGAATGACCCCTCGATTCTATGACATCGGGGTACTAAGCGGACTCGACCGTCAGAGAGTCCGTGAGCGTCGAGAGTCGGCTTGACGCCACCGAGATGGCCGCCTCGCTGGCGTCGATGCCGATGCCTCGTCGTCCGAGCGTGGCCGCCGCGGCGAGAGTCGTTCCGCTTCCGAGATAAGGGTCGAGCACGGTGTCACCGGGCAGCGTACAGGCAGCGATGAGCCGTTCGAGCAACACGACGGGCTTCTGTGTCGGGTAGCCCGTTCGTTCCTTTGCGACCGGCGCGATCACACCGATTTCCCAGACGTCCCC
>SHZB01000206.1 GCA_009692485.1 Myxococcales bacterium | reverse complement strand
ACTGCAGGTGCATCACCGCTCGATCGAGGGCGTCACGCAGCGCTCGCTCGCTCGAGAAGGCGCGCTGGCCCATCGGAGCGCGCGGCGCGAGCACCCAAACGCCACGGTCTTCGCGCAGCTCGAGGGGCTCGTGAAGGCGAACATCGAAGGAGCCGTCAGCGCGCGGACTGACGACGATGGGAGCGCTCGGCGTCTCATCGGGCGCTGGGTTCGAGGCGGTGTCCTTTGCCCGGCGGCCCGCCAATGCACTCAGCTTCGCGTCGAGCGCGGGGAGGTACTGTTCACGCGCGCGCGCGGTCAGCGCGGGGAGATCCGCGGCGAGGGATTTGACCTCGTCGAAGAGCCGCGGAACCACGGCCCACCCGAAGCCGACGAAGCCGCCGACGGTCGCGGCGTACACCAGCAACACTGCCACCCACCGTGGCACGCGCAGTCGCTCGACGCGCCTCACGAGCGGGAACAGCACGTACGCCACCACCAGCGCCAACAGAAATGGCAGCAGCACCGCGCGCCCCACCAGGACGAGGCCGAGGCAGGCTAGCGCGCTGATGCCGAGAAACAGCGCGCGTGCGTAGGGGCGAGGTGGCCCAGTGCAGTCGCTTACAGTGCAGTCGCTTACAGTGCCGTCGCTTACAGTGCCGTCCGTTGCCTGTGGAGCGAACTCCACTGGGTTCATTCGTCGTCGCCGCCGCTGAAGTCGTCCTCGTCGTCGCGGGTCTTGCGCGCGCCGCCGCCGCCCTTTTTCTTGGCTGCGGTCTTGAGGTCGAGCTTCTGGCCCAGCTTCTCTTTGATGAGATCGCCGATCGTGCCTGGCGTGGCGTCCGCCTGTTGCCGCAGCGCCTTCTTCTGTCGGGCCGCAGCGCCCTCACGGTCCGCGCCGATGTTCGCCATGCTCAGGTAAACGCGGCGATCGATCGTGTCCACGCTGGACACTTCGACGCGCACCTTCGATTTGGGCTTGAGGGCCTCTTCGGACTCGGACACGTCGCTCGACGGCACCAGGCCCTCGACGCCGTCGCGCAAGCGCACGAAGACGCCGTACTCGCACACGCTCACGACCTCGGCCTCTTCGGCCACGGTGCCGATCGGGAGCTCGTTGAGGAGGGTCGGCCACGGATCGTCGAAGAGCTGCTTGACGCCGAGCGAGACCTTCTTCTCGTCGTGGTTGATCGACAGGATGATGGCCTGGATGCTCTCGCCCTTGCGGTGCAGATCGGCCGGGTTGTTGAGCTTGACCGTCCACGACAGGTCGGTCTTGTGCACCATGCCGTCGACGCCCTCTTCGATTCCGACGAAGACGCCGTAGTCCGTGAGCGAGCGAATCTTGCCTTCGATCTTGTCGCCGGGATGGTACTTCTCCGTGAAAATCTGCCACGGATCGGGCTCGAGCTGCTTCATTCCAAGGCTGATGCGCTTGGCGCCGGCGTCGACCTCGAGCACCTGGCATTCGATGACCTGGCCAAGCTCGAGCACCTTCGAGGGGTGCTTGATCTTCTTGGTCCAGCTCATCTCGCTCACGTGGATCAGCCCCTCGATGCCGGGCTCGATCTCGACGAACGCGCCGTAGTCGGTGAGGCTCATCACCTTGCCCTCGACCTTCTTGCCGGCCGGGTACGCCTCGGCTGCGTGGCCCCACGGATCGTCTTGGGTCTGCTTCATGCCGAGGGAGACGCGCTCGGTCTCGGCGTTGTACTTGAGGACCTTCACGCCGATCTTGTCGCCGACGTTGAACACCTCGCTGGGGTGATTCACGCGGCCCCAGCTCATGTCCGTGATGTGGAGCAGGCCGTCGATGCCGCCGAGATCGACGAAGGCGCCGTACTCGGTGATGTTCTTGATCGTGCCCTCGACGACCATGCCCTCTTGCAAGGTCTCGAGCGTCTTCTTCTTGAGGGTGTCGCGCTCTTCTTCGAGCAAGACGCGCCGGCTCAACACGATGTTGCCGCGCTTCTTGTTGAACTTGATGACCTTGAAGTCGAGGCACTGCCCGATCAAGCGATCGAGGTTACGAATGGGTCGTAGATCGACCTGCGAGCCGGGAAGAAACGCCTTCACGCCGCCCTTGATCGAGACGCTGAGCCCGCCCTTCACGCGCTGGTGGATCGTCCCTTGAATGAGCTCGTTCTGCTCGCACGCGGCGGAGATCTCGTCCCAAACCTTGAGGCGATCGGCCTTCTCTTTCGACAGGCGAACGAGGCCCTCGTCGCTCTCGCGGCTCTCGACGTACACGTCGACTTTGTCGCCGATCGAGACGGGGGGTTTGCCGTCGATAGTCTCGCCGAACTCTTTCAGAGGGACGGCGCCTTCGGCCTTTCCGCCGACGTCGATGACGGCCAGATCGCGCACGATGGCGATGACCGTGCCTTTGACGATTTCACCTTCACGAGAGAAGGAGTCCACATCGGCGGTGGCCTCGAAGAGGGCCGCGAAGCTATTGAGATTGGGGCTGGTCGGCTCGACCGTCAGGCTCGTCGAAGTCATAAGGAATGGTCTCTGTCCCAAGCCCGCAGTTTTCGTCGCGTTATTGCGGCGATGGCACCCCACTCGGCTCCGGCGCGAGGAACGCCGGTCATGCCTAGGTACCTGTCGGATCGGGGGGACCCTAGGTAGTCGAGGGTCACCGATGTGTCAAACGCTGCCGAGCATCACGGCGAAGTGTCACGCGCTTCCGAGCATCGCGTCGCTGTGTCAAACGCTCCCGAGCATCGCGTCGATGGCGCCCGCGGCCGCGAGGCTGTCGAACAAGTGCGTCGGCGCGTGCGGTGTGAGTCCGTCGCGCGAGAATGAGCCCGTGGCGACGGCGAGCGACTCGGCGCCGATCGCGCGGGCGGCGGCGATGTCGAGCGGGGTGTCTCCGATGACGACGACGCGACATGCGTCAAGCGAGCAGCCGAGGCGGGCGGCACCGCGCGCGCTTCCGACGGCGAGGAGCTCCGCGCGATCTTCGGAGTCGCAGCCGAAGCCGCCGAATTCGAAGCGCTCTGAGAGCCCGACCTGCGCGAGCTTGATGCGTGCGCCAACCTCGATGTTGCCCGTGCCGAGGCCGACGGCGGTGTTCGGTGCGGAGTCGGCACAGACGAGCGCGGCGAGCACGCCTGCATGAATCATGTAGCGGTCCGAGGGGGCCGAGCTGACCTCGTCTTGGAGGATGGGCAAATAGCGCGCGAGCACTTCGGCGATGAGCGGCTCGGTCACCACGCGGCCGCCGAGGGTGAGGGCGCGGCGCACGATCGCGCGGTCGGTCATGCCGGCGAACGAGAAGCCCGCCGCATCGACGACCCCGCAAGCCGCGAGCGCGCGCTCGATGGCTCTGCGTCCGGCGCCTCCGGTGGTCACGAGCGTGCCGTCCAGATCGAAGAGCAGCACCGTCGGTCGTGTCACGCGGTGTCCCATCGGTTCATGGAGTTGTTCAGTCGGTCGTGAACAAGTCGCAATGTTCTAGGTGGCAGAGCTCTCGGTGGCAGCGTTCTCGGTGGCAGAGCTCTCGGTGGCAGCGCTCTCATAGATACAGCATCACGTAGACGAGGACGCCGGTCACCGAGACGTAGAGCCAGAGCGGCAAGGTAATCTTCGCGATCTTCCGGTGCTTGCGGATCTGGTTGTCCCAGCCGCGATAGAGGGTCACGAGCGCGAGCGGCACGATGACGGCAGCGAGCACGATGTGCGTGAAGAGAATGAACAGGTAAACGCCGCGAAAGTTGCCCTTGTACGGGTGCGGACCTTCTTTGAACCAGTGGTAGATGACGTACGAGACCAGGAACGCAGAGGACGCGGCAAAGGCCGTGAGCATCACCGTCTTGTGCTGGGCGATCCGCCGCTTGCGTACCAGCGCATAGCCCACGACGAGCAGCACGGTGGTGAGCGCGTTGAGGCCCGCATTCACCGTCGGCAGGAGCGAGACGTCGAGCTTGCCGGTCGTCGGGCGCGGGCCGTAGATGAGGAACGCCACGGTGGCGCAGATGAGCGCCGAGACGATGTAGATGATGCGAAGAATGAAGGTTTCGCGGGAACTGTTCGCCTCGGTCGGGGGCGCTTTCGTCGGCATGGGCGGCCCGGGCTACTACGGGCTTGGCGAACGCGCAAGCAGCGGGCGGAGCAGCTCGGCGAGTGCGCTCGCGGCGTGATTGAGCGGCGCTTCGGGCCACGGGGCGCGGACGCGGACGGCCTCGTCGTCGGCCGTCATGGTCGCGTCGCGCAGGGCTTGGCGCGCACCCATCGGATCGACGGGCATGATGAGCGCGGCGAGCTTCAAGACGGTGAGCGCCGAGTCGATATCGCCCTTGAGCGCGGCGGGCGTCGTCTCGGCTTTGGGCCACAGCGAAAGCTCGAGCCTCGGCGGCGAGTCGAGGACGAACGCCCCGTCTACGCGCGCTACCTTGGCGAGCGTGTCGAGGGCCGGTAGCGCCGCTCCGAGCTCGAGCAGGCCGCCCGACCATGCGGCGGCGTCGATGGCGAAGCTGAGCGCCCCGTGAGCTGCGGTCGGGAGCACGGCGGCGTCGTCCGCGGCGCGTGCCGGGAGCGCGGCGAGGGCGCTCTCGCGATGCGTCGCGAACACGAGCGTGCCGTCGTCGGCCTGGCCGATGGCCGCGCCGAGGCCGTGCACGAGCAGCTCGCCGTCGCGTGACCAGCCGCCGATCCCTTCTTCGCGAAAAAACTCCTCGAGGCCCGTGACGAAGCGCCCGCGCTCGAAGCTGCCGCCGACGATGAGGACCCAGCGAAGCCCGTCGCTGGACGCGCCGATGAACTCGCGAACATCGTCGGGAAAGCGCACGCCGGTCTTTTTCGCGAGGCGAGTCCCGAGCCCGTTCGGGTCGGCCTCGTTGTTCACGCGCGCCTGAACAAGCACCGGGAGGATGTGTTCGCGCACCGGCTTCGAGGCGACGATTTCGACGAGATCGGCCCGCACGACGAGGTGCGTTCCGAGCGGCACGTGACGGTGCGCCGAGGGCTCGGGCAAGAGCACGCGCGTCACGTAGAAGTACGCGCCCGCGCCGAGGACGACCGTGAGCAGCAAGAGCGCGATGCATCCGAGACGGCTCTTGCCGGTAGGCTTCGTCGAGGTCGTCATGGGAGCGTGGTAGTCGGAACGCTGGGCGTCGCCAATGGCGCGCCGGAGCGCGGGTCCCATGCGAGGGCTTCGGACACCAGGGACGCGAGCGCGCGACGCGGAACGTTCCAGCGCACGGAGACGGTGCGTGCCTCGGCGCTGACCACGATGGCGGAGAGCGCGCCGTCGAGGGGAGCGCGCGCGGCCCCGGCGTCGCGAAACACCAGCAAGAACTGCGCGAGCTTGGTGGCGGACAGCTCGCTCACGCACACGATGCGCCCGTCGAGGCTCAGCTCGGTGCCGGCAAGCTCCAGCGTCACGCCCACGCGCTCGATGCCGAGGGCGAGCCGCTCTAACGACGGAAATTGCCGCAAAACAGGCGGAATTCTGGACGAAGCGCGGAACGCGAGGCTGGCAAGTCCGCGCGCCTCGGGCTCCGGGCGAGCGCTATCGGGGCCGAGCGCGAGCACACGTCGGACGCTCGCGGCCTCGACCGGCGAGACCAGGATGACGGCCCTGCGACCGAGCACGTAAATCTCTGCGGTGCCGTCACGCGCGGGTCGTGCGCGCGCCGAGAAACGGTGGAGGCCGGGGACCTCGGTCGGTGAGCGGAGCCACTCTGCACGGCTCGGCTCGGGCGGCTCGAGGTCGCGCGCTTCGGCCACGATGACCCGATCGCCGGTCGCGAAATCCGACACGCGCATCGCGACCCACACGACGTCCGCGGTTGCGAGCGCCGTCTTGGTGATGGCATCGAGCTGCGACTCGCCGATGAGCGGAAGCTCTGCCAGCGTGGGCAGCTCACCGCCGAGGCTCGCGCGCAGCTTGCCGAGATCGAGGCGCACGACGAGATCGAGATCCGCCGGGAGCAGCTCCCGCGCTTCGAAGTTCTCACGCGCACGCGGCTCGGGAGCGCTCGCCACGATCGACTCGCCGCCGCGCGGTACGACGCGCCCGCACCCGCCGAGGAGCACGAGGGCCGTGAGCATCACGAGCATCACGGGGCGAAGCGGACCATGACAGCAAAGCTCTGCGAGTCGCAGCGGACCATGACAGCAAAGCTCTGCGAGTCGCAGCGGACCATGACAGCAAAGCTCTGCGAGTCGCAGCGGACCATGACAGCAAAGCTCTGCGAGCCGCGAGACATCACGCGCGAAGCTCGAGGTCCCATCGCTCGGCTGAAACTCGGACGCCCGCCGCTCGGTGCTCGGGATCCGCGACGCCCGCCGCGCGAAGCTTCGCGACCTATCGCTCGGCGACATCGCGGACGATCTGCGCCAATTCAAGGACGAGATCCGTCACGGCGCGCGTGCTCGTGTCGATCAACCGCGCATCGTCGGCTTGGCGCAGCGGCGCCACCGCTCGCTCGGTGTCCTGCCGATCGCGCTCCATGATTTCGCTGCGGACGGTAGCTCGTGACACGGCGTCGCCACGCGCGCACAGCTCGAGGAAGCGTCGCTCGGCGCGGACGTCGACGCTCGCCGTCACGAAGAATTTCACCTCGGCATGCGGGAACACGACCGTGCCGATGTCGCGCCCCTCCGCGATGACGCCGCCGGTTCGCCCGCTCGCGCGCTGCAGCTCGAGCAAGGCCTCGCGCACCTCAGGGATCGCGGACACGCGGCTCGCCCCCATGCTGATCTCGGCCGTGCGAATGAGCGGCGACACGTCCTCGCCCAGCAACACTACGCGCACGCCGCGCGGCCCAGCCTCGAGCGCAAGCTCACCGTTCTGCGCGATGCGTTGGGCGACGGCTCCGACGCCGGCCGCGTCGTCCCACGCGATGGCCGCGCGCTCGGCGGCTAACGCGATGGCGCGATACAGCGCGCCCGTGTCGAGCAGCAAATAACCGAGCGCACGCGCCAACTCGTTCGCGAGCGTGCTCTTGCCAGCGCCCGCGGGGCCGTCGATCGCCACGACGAGCCGTCGCGTCTGCGTGCCTTCGATCATGGCTCAGCCGCGAGCAAGCCACCGCAGGCCCAAGCGGTCAAGCCGCCTCGCTCGACGCGTGCATGAGCGCGAGCAGAGCCGAGGTGTGGACCCTATTTATGCGGCTGTGCCTCATGCCTAGTTTCGCGGCGGAGCCTCATGCCTACGGCAGGTGGAATCGTTCGCGCCTCATGCCTGCGGCAGGTGGAATCGTTCGCGCCTCATGCCTGCGGCAGGTGGAATCGTTCGCGCCTCGAATGACACGAGTGTCATGCCCGAGCGCGTGTCGCGACGTGTTCGTACGTGGCGATTTGCGACGCCGAGATCACGTCATGCCCGAGCGCGTGTCGCCATGCGACGGTGTTGTCGCGCTGTTCGCGTGCTGTTCGCGCTGTCGTCGCGCAGTCGTCGCGCAGTCGTCGCGCAGTCGTCGCGCTGGTCGCGTTTGGACGAGGTGTACTCGTGGCATGCGCGTTGCGGGGCGCTACGCCGAGGGCCCTCGCGCTCTCGCTTCCTTCGACCCGAGGAGTGTACCCATGCGAATCGATGCGCGCGGATGTGTCAGGCACCCGCTATGGCTCACGGCGCTAGCCCTGCTCGTGCTCAACGATCATTTG
>SHZB01000012.1 GCA_009692485.1 Myxococcales bacterium | reverse complement strand
TGAGGCGCTAAGGGGGTACCTTTGACGTCCCGCAGCTCAAGAAATCGCTCGACGCGCTGACCGATCAGACGCTCGTCGCCGGCTTCTGGGATGACCAGAAGCGCGCGCAAACGGTGCTGCGAAAGCGTGCCGACGTGGACGCCAAGGTCAACGCGATGGAGCAGACAAGGACCGCGCTCGGCGATGCCGCCGACTACCTCGAGCTCGCGGCGGAAGAGGGTGACGAGGGCGCGCTCGAGGACGCGACGCGGCAGGTCAACGTCCTCGCGACGACGGTGCGCCAGCTCGAGCTGAAGCGCATGCTCTCCGGCCCCGCGGACCATGGCGATGCGATCTTGAGCATCAATCCAGGCGCAGGCGGCACCGACGCGAAGGACTGGGCGCAGATCATGATGCGCATGTACCTGAGGTGGTGCGAGCGTCGCGGCTACAAGACCGAGATCATCGACTTTCAGGAGGGCGACGAGGCCGGCATCGACGGCGTCACGATCACCGTGTCGGGCCCGAACGCGTATGGCTATCTGCGCTCGGAGTGCGGCGTGCATCGGCTCGTCCGCATGAGCCCGTTCAACGCCGACGGGACGCGCCAGACCTCGTTCGCGGCGGTCGACGTCACGCCCGACGGCGATGACGAGATCAACATCGACATCGCCGACAAAGACATCGACTTGACGACCATGCGCGCAGGCGGCAAGGGCGGCCAGAACGTCAACAAGGTCGAGACCGCGGTGCGCCTCAAGCACCTGCCCACGGGCATCAACATCGTGTGCCGCGCCGAGCGCAGTCAGCACCAAAATCGCGCGCTCGCGATGAAGATGCTGAAGGCCAAGCTCTATCAACTCGAGCTGCAGAAGCGCGCGGATGCGGCGCAGGCATACCAGGCATCGAAGAGCGCCATCAACTTCGGCAGCCAGATCCGCAACTACGTGCTCGCGCCCTATCGGCTCGTGAAGGACGTGCGCACCGGAGTCGGAACGGGCGCCGTCGACAGCGTGCTCGACGGTGACATCGACGCCTTCATCGAGGCCTACCTCCTTGGCTACTCGGCGAGCGGAGACGACAAGGACCTCGAGCCGTGAGCCACGACCAAGACGAGCCTGGCCATCCCGGATCGCCCATGAACGAGCCGGGAAGTGCCGCGTCGCCGAAGCACGAGCCGCTCGAAAACCAGCCAAATACCGGCGCGGGCCGGGGCGCGCATGCTGCCGAGCAAGAGCTGATCGAGGTTCGCAAGGCGAAGGCCGCGCGGGTGCGAGCGCGCGGTGAGAATCCGTTCGCGAACGACGTCGCGGGCACGTCGCCGGGGCGCTCGGAGCTGCCGCTCACGGCGCTCGCTGAGGTGCGCGAGCAGTTTCGCGGGGCTCGCGGAGACGACGGCCGCTATGTGTCCGAGCGCATCGAGGCGCAGGCTTTTCGGGTCGCGGGGCGCATCCTCTTTTTGCGGTCCTTTGGCGGGATGACCTTCGTTCGCTTGCGCGACAGGACCGGTGAGCTGCAGCTCGTGTGTGAGCAGGCGCTGCTCGGTAGCGCGTTCGCGCGGCTCGAGGACCTCGATCTCGGCGACATCGTCGAGGCATGGGGCGGTGGCATGGCGACGAAAAAGGGCGAGCTCTCGATCGGCGTCGAGGGCTTCCGCTTGTTGACCAAATCGTACCGACCGCTTCCGACCAAGACGAGCTTCACCGACGTCGAGGCGCGCTACCGCCAGCGCTACGTCGATCTGGTCGCGAACCCGCACGTCGCCGAGGTGTTTCGCGCCCGCTCCGTCATCACGGGTGCCGTGCGCGCGTTCCTCGATGCGCAGGGATTTCTCGAGGTCGAGACGCCAAGCATGCACACGCTCATCGGTGGGGCGGCCGCGCGTCCCTTCGTCACGCACCACAACACGCTGGACATGCAGCTCTTCATGCGAATCGCGCCGGAGCTGTATTTGAAGCGCCTCGTCGTCGGCGGCTTCGAGCGCGTCTACGAGCTTGCGCGCTGCTATCGCAACGAGGGGGTCAGCACGCGCCACAATCCCGAGTTCACGATGCTCGAGTACTACGAGGCGTACGCGACGCACGCGACGTTGATGGACAAGACCGAGGCCTTGCTTCGCCACGTCGACGAGACGCTCGCCGCGCGCATGCCGGGGACCCACGCGCTGTGGATGAAAGAGCGCCAGTTCAGCTTCGAGAGCTTTGCGCGAATTCCCATGAAAGAGGCTACTTCGCGCGCGCTCGCGGCCTCGGGCCTGCCTTCTTCGTTGCTCGACACGGTCGAAGCGGGCGACGCGCCGATCAAAGAGTGGGCGCGAGAGAGCAAGAGTCGGGGACGCGAGCTTGATTGGGCAAACTTCCGTAATGGCATGAAGAAGACCAGCAATCCCGGCGAGCGGATGTTCTGTGCCTATGAGTATCTCGCCGAGCCATTTCTGGCGCGCGACTATCGAGTTCATGACAAGAGCATTCCGGTGTTCATTACCGATTATCCGGCAGAGATTTCTCCACTCGCGCGGAGGCAAGACCAGGACGCGTCGCTGGTCGATCGCTTCGAGCTGTTTGTGCATGGGCAAGAGCTCTGCAACGCCTTCAGCGAGCTCAATGACCCTGAAGATCAGGCAGCGCGATTCCGCGCCCAGGTCGATGCGAAGGCTCGCGGCGCCGAAGAGACGATGGACTTTGACCACGACTACGTGCGCGCGCTCGAGCACGGCATGCCGCCATGCGCCGGCTTTGGGATGGGCATGGACCGCCTCGTCATGATGCTCACGGCGACGCCCACGATCCGCGACGTGATCTTATTTCCGCTGCTGCGGCCCGAGAGCGGATGAAGCTTCTTCGGAGCTGGGTCAGCTACGCCGTTTACGCGATCACGCTTGCGGGTTTCGCCTTCGCCGTCGGGCGAGGCCGGCCGGCATACCTCGCCGCGCTCGTCGTGCCCATCGCCTTTCCCTTGCTCGCGGTTCGCGGGCATGCGCGCTGGCAGCAGAGCCGCGCGAAGGCATGGCTGTGGTGGCTTGGCATCGCCGTCGGACTCGCGATCCCGGCGCTCGTCTACGTGATCGCAGGCTGGCCGGCGCCCGAGCGCGTTGCCGTCACGAGCTACGAGATCTTTCACGAGGCGGTGCGTGCCGTGGCGCTCCTCGCCGCGGTCGTCTACGTGCTTTACACGCTGCTCGCGCTCGTGCCGACAGGGCTTGGAGCCCTCCAAAAAGGCAGTTTCGTGCCCTTCGTGAGCGCACGCATGCTGAGCGCGACGAAGAGCGGTTTTCTCACCGTCATCAGCGTGCTCAGCGTGCTCGGCGTGGCCGTGAGCTCGTGTGCGCTTTGCTCGGTTACGAGCATCATGGGCGGCTTCGGACACGACCTGAAGCGGAAGATATTGGGCAACAGCGCGCACGTCGTCGTCGACGTCCCGGACGCGCGCGATTTCGTCGACTACGAGGCGGCGCTCGCGGCGGTTCGGCGTGCGGTCGAGCCGATCGGGGGCGCGGCGACGCCGATGGTCACGGGGGATGCCATGGCGTCCTCGGCTACGAACACGGCAGGGTTGTTGATGCGCGGCATCGAGCCCGAGAGCGTCGTGAAGGTCATGAACCTTGCCGAGAACATCGAGATCGGCAAGCTCGAATACCTCGTTTCGCCCGAGCGCCTCGTCACCATCCCGACCGGTGAGCTCATCGGGCGCGGACCTGACGGTGAACCGTATTTCAAGGCGCCGCCTTACGAGTTTCTGGGCGGCGCCGGAGAGTTTTTCCTCGCCGCCGAGCGCAAGGTCTACCCGGCGCTCATCATCGGCCGAGAGCTCGCCAAATCGCTCCACGTCATGGTCGGAGACGAGCTCACGGTGCTGGCTCCGATGGGTGAGCTTGGCCCCATGGGGATCATGCCGCGCGCCCGGAAATTCCGAATCGCCGCGATCTTCTACAGCGGAATGTACGAATACGACGCGAGCCACGCCTATGCGCTGATGCCCGTGGCGCAGAAGTTCTTCGACCTCGAGGCACGCATCAGCAAGATCGACATTCGCATCCCCGAGCCGGAGAATGTGGTCTCCGTGAGGCCCGTGATCGATGCCGCCGTCGCCGCGCTCGATCGCGAACGGCGTCAGGCTGCACCTGAGGCAAAACCGCTGAGAGTGCGCGACTGGAAAGAGATGAACAAGAATCTCTTCAGCGCGCTCAAGCTCGAACGGGTGGCGACCTTCATCATCCTGAGCATCGCGATCACGGTGGCCAGCTTCTGCATCATCTGCACGCTGCTCCTGATGGTGACCGAGAAGAGTCGCGAGATCGCCGTCCTCAAGGCGCTTGGTGCTCCGGACAGCGCGATCATGCGGGTCTTCATGCTCGAGGGTGTCCTCATCGGCGGGATCGGGACGGCGCTTGGGGTCGCATTCGCATTGGCAGTTTGCCTTGGCCTCGAGTGGTCGGGTGTTCGCCTCGACCCGGACGTCTACTACATTGATCGATTGCCCATTAACGTCGATCCGCACGACTACTTGGTAGTCGCGCTCGCGGCGCTCGGCATCTGTACCCTCTCTACCGTTTACCCGGCGCTGACGGCGGCGCGTGTCCGGCCCGTCGATGGCCTTCGTTACGAATGAGACCCTTATTCCCATGACCGAAGCCCTCGTCCGAATCCTCGCTCTCGAGAAGGTGTTCTTCCACATGGGGACTGAACTGGCCGTCTTGCGCGGGATCGATCTCGACATCGCTCCGGCCGAGATCGTGGCCATCGTCGGCAAGAGCGGCGCCGGCAAGAGCACACTCCTTCATTGCATCGGCACGCTCGACACGCCGACCCGTGGCACCATCGCCCTCGCCAACCAAGAGCTCACCGGTTTACCGGGCTCGAAACTTGCCGAGATCCGCAATCGCATGATCGGCTTCGTATTCCAGTTTCATCACCTCTTGCCGGACTTCAACGCGCTCGAAAACGTGATGATGCCGGGGCTCATCCAGGGACAGCGACGCAGCGAGATCGAGCCTCGAGCCAGGGCAATCCTCGCGGAGGTGGGCCTCACGCACCGCGAGACGCACCGGCCCGGCGAGCTATCCGGCGGAGAGCAGCAGCGGGTCGCCCTCGCGCGTGCTCTGGTCCTCGAGCCGCGGCTCATCCTCGCCGACGAGCCCACGGGCAACCTCGACAGCGCGACGAGCGACGCGATCCACCAGCTCTTCTTCGAGATGAATGCCCGCCACGGCACCACCATCGTCGTTGTCACACACAACGTCCTTTTCGCCGAGAGCATGCCGCGAATGGTCACGATGCAAGACGGCTTGGTGCTGCGCGATGAGCGACGCGGCGAGCACTATGGTCCCGGCGTCGAGCGGCCGGCCGCGCCTTCAGGTCCCGGGCTCACATCTTGAAATCTTGAAGAGAGCCGCGCCACGTCGAGCAGGCGTGCCAGCCTGAAGAGGCGTCACACGTTGAAGAGAAAGTGCGCGACGTCGCCGTCCTTGAAGACGTACTCTTTGCCTTCGACGCGGAGCTTGCCGGCGCTGCGGATCGCCGCTTCGTTCTTGTGCGTGACGAGATCTTCAACGCCGTAGACCTCGGCGCGAATGAAACCGCGCTCGAAGTCGGTGTGGATGACGCCCGCCGCCTGCGGAGCGGTCGAGCCCTTGCGGATCGTCCACGCGCGGATCTCTTTTGGGCCGGCGGTGAAGTAGCTCTCGAGATCGAGCAGGCGATACGCCTCGCGTACAAGGGTCGCGAGCGCGGGCTCGCTGAGGCCAAGTCCGGTGAGCATCTCTTGCCGGTCCTCGGGCCCAAGCTCGTTGAGCTCTTCTTCGAGTTTGCTGCATACCGCGACGACGCCGCTGCCCTCGCTCTTCGCGTGCTCGCGCACCATGCTGGCGAGCGCGCCGGTCCCGAGCGCATCGTCGTCACTCACGTTTGCGACGTAGAGGACGCGCTTGGCGGTGATCATCCCGAGAGCCTTGAGCGCCAGAGTTTGCTCATCGTCGAGGGCGAGCGCGCGCAGGGGCTTTCCGCTTGCGAGCGCGGCCTCGCATCGCTCGAGGAGGGCGATCTTCGGCAAGAGCTCTTTGTCGCCCTTTGCCTGCTTGCGCATGCGGTCGAGGCTCGACGTGAGCGAGGCCAAATCGGCGAGCATCAGCTCGGTCTCGATCGTAGCGATGTCGCGCAAAGGATCTACCGAGCCGTCGACGTGCACGACGTCATCGAGCTGAAAGCAGCGCACGACGTGGAGGATCGCGTCGACCTGGCGGATGTGGCTCAAGAACTTGTTGCCTAGCCCTTCGCCGGTGCTCGCGCCGCGCACGAGCCCCGCGATATCCACCACGCGCACGGCCGCCGGCAAGAGCTTCTCGCTGTTGATAAACTTCGCGATCACGGCGAGCCGCGGATCGGGGACGGGCACGATGCCCACGTTCGGCTCGATCGTGCAAAACGGGTAGTTCTGCGCCTCTGCCTTGGCGGCAGTAAGCGCGTTGAACAGCGTGCTCTTGCCAACGTTGGGCAGGCCGACAATCCCGACTTCGAGGGTCATAGCGGCGCGTCCACTAGCACGATTTGACGCATGCGTGCGCGTCAGCCGAAGAGCTCGACGGCGGCTCCCTGCACGGCGGCGGGTGCGTCGAGCGCGTAGTAGACGATCACGTTGGCGACGTCGTTCGCCGTCATTTGCGGTGAAAACGGGGTCGCGGCGAGCATCTCCGTATCGACGGAGCCCGGCAGCACGGCGACCGAGACGAGGCCCGTCCCGCGAAGTTCTTCGGCGAGCGACTTGCTGAAGCCGACGAGCCCCCATTTGCTCGTGGCATACGCGCCCGCTCGCGTACAGCCGATGGTGCTGGAAATGCTGGCGACGTGGACGAAACGACCTCGCTTTTGCGCGAGCATCGCGGGCATGAGCGCACGGCAAAGAAGGAAGGGGGCGCGCAGGTTGACGGCCATCGTGCGGTCCCACTCTGTCAGCGAGGTCTCGTGCAAGAGCGGGCCGAAGACGAGCTCGGCGGCGTTGTTGATGACGATGTCCGGGCTGCCCTGCGTGTTCTGGATCGCAGCCGCGGCGAGGGTGATGGCCTCGGGGTCTTCGAGCTCACACGCATGGCACGCTGCGCGGACGCCGAGCGCGATGCACTCTGCCGCGACCGATGCGAGTTTCGGCGTCGGGCGACCCACGAGCGCGAGCGAGCAGCCACGCCGCGCGAGTGCTAGGGCCGTGGCCCGACCGATTCCGCGACTCGCTCCGGTGACGACGGCGAGCCCGCTCACTTGGTTTCCTTGCCGCTCAAATACGTTGCAGAGCTCGCGCTCTGTGTTGCTCCGCCCAGGAGGACAGCGAGCGCTGCGTCACGATCGCGGCCGCTGGTCGCGAAGGTGCCGGCGAAGGCGATGGTCTCGACCGAGGCACGCGGATGCTGGGCGCCGCGAATCGCGAGGCAGGTGTGCACCAAGCGCAGGCGGCACAGCGCCCCCTCGGCAGCGAGCGCTTCGACGATGGTGGCGGCGACGTGAGCGCCCGCGGACTCTTGCAGCGCGAGTCGGCGCGTACACAAGAAGAGCGTGCTCGCCAAGCTCCCGAAGCCCGCAACCGCTTTGCCCGGCAGAATCACGATGTCGGCGCAGCCGTGCGCGGGCAAGAGGTGGTGGGGACACATCAGCGCGACGTCGAGATCGCGAAGCACGATGAGATCTCTCGATGCGTGCGTCGGGATGGCGCCGGCCTTCAAGAGCACGACCGGGTCAGCGGCATAGCCCGCGAGCAGATCGTCGCACCATGCGCTGGCGACCAAGGACGGCGTGTCCGTCAGCTCGCCTTCCGCGGCATGCCCGAGCGCGCGCAGAAAGTCTTCGATGGCCTTCGCTGCGGCGGCGCGATCCATGCCGGTACTTTTGCAAAGAGGGCGCTCTACGTAAAGCACGATGGCGAGCCGCGCGGGCCAGCCGGTAGCCGAGCAGCGTGCGCGCTCGGACGGCGTAATGGCAAGAGACGCAGCCACCCGACCTGGCTTAAACCGCGCCGAAGGCCGGAATTCACTGCGGATCGCGCACTTTGATCGCGCGCTTGGGTGGCACGACGAACTGCCGCGGATCTTCGGGATCCGGCGCGAGATTGGCGGTGACGGCCCGCGGATCGATGCCGCCATCGCCGTTCAGGCCGTGTTGTTCCGATGGCCCGTCGGTGTCGCCGCTATCACCGGGCAGTGCCGCTTCGGCACCGAGCGCGAGTGCCTCCTCGGCGGCGAGCGAGCCGGCGGTCCACGGCTGCGCGTCGACCCAGCGGCGTGAGAGCAGCGTCGCGATCTTGTCGAGCAAGGTGCGGGTGGTCTCGCGATCTCGAGCGCACGCGAGCACGACGTCGTCGCGGCCCCGGGCGAGGTGCTCACTCTCTTCGGGCGGAACGAGATCGACTTTGTTGTAGACCAAGAGACGCGGGATGCTCGCGAGCTCGAGCTCGGTCAAGAGCTCCTCGGTGGTCCTGATGTGCTCGTCGCGATCGGAGTCGGCGGTGTCCACGACGTGGAGCAGGAGATCGGCGTCGGCGGTCTCTTCGAAGGTTGCGCGAAACGCCGCGAAGAGATCTTTCGGGAGATCTCGGATGAAGCCGACCGTGTCGGTGATCACGACCTCACGCTCGTTCGGAAAGCGGAGCCGCCGCGAGCGCGTGTCGAGGGTTGCGAAGAGCTTGTTCTCGGCGAGCACGTCCGAGTCCGTGAGCGTGTTGAGGAGCGTGCTCTTTCCGGCGTTCGTGTAGCCCACGATGCTGACGATTGGGATGTCCCGCCGCTGTCTCCGTGCGCGTCGCTGTCGCCGCTGAAGCGCCAGTTTCTTGAGGCGTGTCTCGAGCTGCGTCACCCGCTCTTTCGCACGGCGCCGGCCCACCTCGAGCTTCGTTTCGCCCGGGCCGCGACCGCCGATCCCGCCCGTGAGCCGCGAGAGCGCGTCGTCTTTTTGGGACAAACGCGGGAGCGAGTACTTGAGCTGCGCGAGCTCGACCTGGAGCTTCCCGTCCACGGACTCGGCGCGCTGGGCGAAGATGTCGAGGATGAGCTGGGTGCGATCGATCACGTGCAGATCGCTCATCTTCGAGATCGCCGAGGCTTGCGACGGCGTGAGGTTTTGATCGAAGATCAACGTGCGTGCATCGACCTCGGCCGCGCGCAGAAGGATCTCGTCGAGCTTGCCCTTGCCGACGACGTATTTCGGATCGAGCCGTTCGCGGATCTGCACGAAGGTGTCTTTGACCTCGACGCCGGCGGTGCGTGCCAGCTCGTTCAGCTCGCGCATGCGGGACTCGGAGTTCACGAGCGCGTTCTTTTTCTTGCGATCGGCGACGTGCACCAAGATGGCGCGGCCGTCCTTCGCTTCCGTCGCGCGCGTCCGCGTTTGCTTGGCGAACTCGTCCTCGAGGCCCGAGATCAAGGCTCCGAAATCGACGTCGAGCTTTCCGGGCGGGAGCGGGCCGACCGCGCGGTAGGCCGGATCGCCGTCGCGGTAGACGGGCGTGTTGTAGGCGTAATGAATCTGCCGAAGCTCGCGCTCCGGATTGAGCATGAGCGCGCACACGAGGTCGAGCCGCAGGCGCACGAGATCGAGGAAGTCGTCGCGCGTCAGCTCTTCGCCGAAGAGGTGCGTGTGGACAAGACGGAGGGCGCGAAAGCGACCCTGTGCCGCGCGCAGGCGTCCGATGTCTGGAAGCATGAGGCGCGTCGAGTCGCCGACGATCACGCGCTCGATCTCACCCGAGCGGTGCACGAGCACGCCGACCTGACGACCCGCGACTTTGGTCGCTTCCAGGAGCGATCGGATCAGCTCTGGCGAGGCGATCGCGTCGAGTGGCACCTTGCGCCGGAAGAGCCGCTCGAGCGTGGACTGCGCCTGGGGGCTGAGGCCCGCCGTGTTCCCTTCGATTTGGCTCATCGTGTGGTTCGTGCCGCGATTCGGGCCGAATCCTGCTCCATGGTGGCGGCTTGGTCGAGCGCGCAGCGAAGATTCGCGTTAACGCTCGCGTCGTGGCACGCCTCACGGACATGACCCTCGCCGAGGCCCGCGCGCTCGGCGAGGAGGTTGGGCTCGCGGTCCGTGAGGTCGGGTTCATCACCGCCGGGAGCGTCAACTCGAACTTCGTCTTCGAACTCGACGGCGGCGGGCGTGTGTTCGTCCGCGTGTGCGAAGAGAGTCCGCATGACGTCGTCGTCGAGCAGAACCGTTTGCTCCAACACCTCGTCCGTCGCGGCATCGCGAGTCCCGCGCCGTTGCTGCTTCAGAGCGGCGGCTCCGTGGGCACGCATCGCGGCAAGCCCGTCGTCGTGTTCCCATTCGTTAGCGGCGAGTCGCTGTGCCAGGCGCGCGTGACGCCGACTCATGCGCGCGCAGTGGGCGTGGCGCTCGCGCGAATCCATCTCGCCGGTGTCGACTACGTGGGGGCGCCCGCGAGTCGCTTCGAGCCGCCGCAGCTACGCGTTCGCATCGAGGCGCTGCGTGCCGGTGCACACGGCGAGCTCACGGTCGAGCTCGAGGAGGCGCTCGGGTTCATCGACACGCGCCTCGTGGAGCTTTCGAAGAGCGCGGCTCGCCCCGGGGAACACGCGATCTTGCCGGGCGACGTCACGGTCATTCACGGTGACGTCTTTCGCGACAACGTGCTCTGGGACGGGGAGACTCTCAGTGCGATCCTCGATTTCGAGAGCGCGTCCGCCGGGGACGCCATCTTCGATTTGATGGTGACGGTGTTCGCGTGGTCCTTCGGCGCGGACTTTCAGCCCGACCTCGCTCGCGCGCTCGTGACCGGATACCGCGAGTTCGTTGATCTCGAGCCGGCAGCGCTCGATTCCGCTTACGACGCGGCGCGGATGGTGGCGCTTCGCTTTGCGGTGACCCGGCTCACGGACTATGAGCTGCGGCCGCGTGACGTCGTTATTTACAAGGATTTCCGGCGGTTTCTGCGTCGGCTCGCGGCGATCGAGGCGATCGGGCGCGGGAATTTCCCGGCGTTTCTCGCCGGAAGCGGAGCGCGCTAAAATCATCGCTAAAGGATGTTCCGCGGGGACCGTTCAGCGGGGTGAAGATGCCCCGCTCCTCGACCGCCACCGCCACCGTACGGACCGCGCTCAGCGATGAAGCGCCGTCGTACGACCCAGGCGCGTTCTGGCGAATGCAGGCGGTATTCGGGAAGCTACGCGCAGGCGACGCATGGTCCACGAGCGCGGCTGAAGAACCCCTCGTGCGCGCCCCGCGGCCCCGCGTTCAACTCGGCGAGCGACCCGCATGGCTGGGCAAGCCGAAGAGTGACGCACCCGTCGCCACGCCCGTAAACGTGCGGCCTCAGCCGACGGTCTCTCGGATGGAACCGGTGCCCAGCACAGCCGCCGCGAGCGCAGCGCCGAGTGCCGAGCCAAGCTGTTTCTCGGTGCTCGGAGTAGAGGAACACGCGAGCGAGACCGAGCTGCGCCGCCGATTTCGCGCGCTCGCCAAGCACATGCACCCCGATCGCGGCGGAAGCCCCGACGAGTTCGTGGCGATCAACCGTGCTTACGTGAGCGCGCTCGCTGCCTTGTTGCGGCGATGACAGCAAACGACGCAGCAACGCGGCGGTGCGCTCAGTCGCACGCGAATCGCGCGGCGTAGAGCACCGGACCGCCGGAGGCGTCGATGCCCGCGAAGACGACGAGCGCCTGTCGCGTGACGGGATCGAACACGAGTTGCGGGGCCGTGACGATTGGCGGAGGGTCGACGAGCCAAGCCTCGGCGATCAGCGCGGCGTTGGCGTCGGCGACCACGAGTCGCAGATCCGGCGGGTTGCCTGCCGGGTCGTCGCGCATCGCGAAGATGAAGCCGTCGTCGAGGCGATCGGCGGCGAAGGCATACTCAGCGCCGGCGCTTGCCGCGACAGCGAGAGGGCCGAGCTCGACCTGGCCGAACGCGTCGAGACGCACCGCCGTCATGGTCTCTGGCGACTCCAAATAGAGCAGCCACGCTCCGTCTGCGCGCGGGAGCAGCGCGAGCTGCATGGGTGATGTGGCGACTTGAAGCGTGGCAGCGGCGAGCAGACTTCCGGGCGCGACGCGCTTGATGGAAATGAGCGCGGACGCGTCGGGGGGCACCTTGTCTTGGCAGCTCGTGAGCTGAGCTCCGGTGTGGGCGAATAACCAGTTTTTCGAGGTCGCAACGGCGCTGGCGGCAAAGGGCGTGGCCTTGCATGCGACGTCGAGGGGGCCCCAATAACCGTCTTCGACGAGTGGCGTCTTGAGGCCGACGCGTAGCTGATACGAAGGCGATGGAGTGAAGGCACCGGGGGCTTCCATCGCCACGAAATGTTGTTGAACACCGGCATCGACGACGAGCGCGCGGTCGGCGGACGCGTCGGCGTTGAAGAGGGGAGACCAGCCGCCACTCATCGGATCGGCGAGGCCGAAGGAGAGCCCCGTCGAGGCCTTCGCGCGCGTGAGGATGGCGACGCTTTTTTCATCGGCGTTGCGACTGACCGCGAACGAGGTCGATGTCATGTCGAGGAGAAACGCGACCGTGGTGACGGGTGGCCAGTCGTCGACCCATTGAACGCGCGTGCTCGCGAGCTTCAAGGCGCCGTCTACGTAGGCGCGGTGGATCACAGCGAGGTCGCCATCCGCAAGCAAGTGAATGCGCGGGTTGTCCGTGTAGTGCGCCGGCAGGCTTGGCAGCTTCGTGAGCGCTCCCGTCGCGAGCAGCTGCGTGCAAGCGAGCGTGCCTCCCGCGCCGCCGCCGCCCGTGGTGCTCGAGGTGTGGGTCTGCGAGCTTGGTCCGCTGGCAACATGGCCACCGCTGCCGCTTGCGCTGACGGCCGCCTCGCTGTCGTCGCCGCGATCACCGCGGATGGCGCTGCGTGCCCCGCACCCCGCGAGCGCGGTCCATACGAGGAGCGTGCCTGCGAGCCGTGGCCTCATGCGGCGACCGTATCGGAAACGAACTCAACACCGGGCCGCTTCAGCGAACGACGTGGATCGCGTTGCTGTAGATCCACACGAAGTCGGCATCGGCAAAGTCCGAGAAGCTTCCGAGGTGTGCGCGAAGGTGACGCGGGCGCATCCGCACTTCGGCGCGGTACGCTCCCGGCTGCGTGGGTTTGTAGACGAGCTCGGTCTCGCCCGGCTCTACGCTTTCGGCCACGGCATCGAAGCCGCCTTCGATCGCGCGCAGGATTCGCAGCGAGATCTCGGGCGCATCGCTGGTGCTCGCGAGGTCGCGGATGTGGGGCCGCTTCACGATGAGCTCGGGCTGCGCCGCCAGTGAGGCCTCGCCGCCGATCTCGACCAGCGCGGAGCCGCTCGCCGCGACGTAATCAAAACCCGCGGGAAAACCGAGCATTTCGAAGACGCCGAAGAGTCGGGCGTCCGCGAGCGCGCGCTTGAGATGCTGGTCGTCGAAGGCGCCACCGGGCTCGGGCGTCACGAGCAGGTGGTTGGAGAACCAGCCCATCATGCGGCGGTAACTGTCGATGCGCTCGCCGTCGGGAAGCTTTTCTGGGAGCGTATTTTGGTGGCAGTCGGTGCCCATGGTCGTGACGGGCCGGCCGCCGCGCGCGAGCACGGTGCCCCACTTTTCGAGGTAGCGCGCGTCCTCGCTGACGATGGGCAAGAACGCGAGATCAGGATGCGGCAAGAGCTCTGGGTAGGCGAGCTTGCCAAGCAGCGCGAACACGCCGCCCGCACCGATGATGGTGTTCGCATGCAGGTTGAACATCTCGAAGCCTTGAAGGCCAAGCTCTGTCAGCTCTTCGACCGTCCACTCTTCGGTGTGTGCCACGAGGGTGACCGCACCGTTCTGCTTCAGTGCCAGGACGGCTTCTTTCGTGTTGCCAGAATAAGCCGCCTGACGCTCTTCCGGCGTCGCACCGACATGGCGCTCGAGGCCCACCGGCATCGTCTTTGTCTCGGTGCCGGCGAGGATCAACGTGCGCTGCGCGCTGCCCGCACAGGCGGCAAAATTCGCGACGTCCTCGCCCTTGCGAGACACGAGCTCGTCGCCGCGCGCCGCATCGAACAAGAGCACCTCGGGGAACTCGTACTCGGCGAAGTGGCCGCCGTGGTCGGTGAGAAATACGAAGTCATGTCCGACCGAGCAGAGCGCACGGCGGAAGTCGTCGAGGCACGGAAGGTTGAGCGCGCCGGTCGCTTCGTCACGCGGATTTCCGTCGCAAGCGTCATGTGAAAATACGCTGTGCGCGTGGATGAGACCGCGCAGCTCGAGCTGTCCGCGTGGGCCGGCGTGCTCGCTCGGCAAGACGACACCCGGCTGCCAGCCTGTCGGCGCGCTCGGCGGATCGCCGCCGCATCCCGCGACAAAACCGGCACAAATGGCAACAGAAGCGATTCTTCGGGGGCGAGTCATCAGGCTACGCGGGAAGGATACGCTCGGAACCCGGCGCGATCACCCATCCCGACGTCACCGTCACCTTGACCTTCGGGCTGATGGCGTGCACCGCGGGCTGGATGACGTGGCTCACGGTCGCTGGCGTGCCGGGCTTGCCACCGAGCTTGCCTGCGAGGTGCAGCTTCAGCTCTTTCTTTGACGAAAGGACGAGGTACAGCTCTCCGCCATCGGCATGAATCATCGGCGCAAGCACCTCGCGCAACATCTGGCGGACTGCGTCGGCCTTGTCGGTCATGCGTGTGGCTTAGCCGCCACGGCCTGCCGAGGTCAAGGCTCAGCGTGCCGCGCGCGCGATTATCGCAGCACACCCTTCACCGCGGGGTCCATGTCGACCGGCGGCTTTTCTTTGTGTGCGCGCAGCTCCGAAAGTCGCGCGGCGGTGGCGCGCTCGACGAACGCGACGGCCACCTTCTTTTCGTCCCAGTGGATCAGGCGCAGGTGGATCTTGGCATTGGCCCAATCCACCTCGTCGAAGCGCCGGCCTTGCTCGGGGTTGGCCGCCCGCGAGCGACCCGGCACGCCGGTCATCTTCTCGATGTGCGCGACCGCGCTCTTGAAGTCGGCGCCCATCTTCGACTTCTCGGCGAGCTCGTAGATGTCGATGACCTTCCAGAGTTTGTCGCCAATGAAAAACAGCGTGCGCTCTTTGCCTTGGCGTACCGAGCGCATGACCGCCTCGGCGTTGCCGTACGTGAACTCGCCCACGAAGCGCGTGCCGTCCATGTTGGAGGGCGGCGCGTCGAGCACGAGGATGCTCTTCTTGAAGGCGTCCTTCTCGCGTTGAACCTCTTCGTCGAGGCGACGCTGCTCGGTGCCCGGCTCGACCTCGGTGTAGGCCTTGCCGTAATCCTTGTCGATCGCCTTGCTGTAGATGGCCGTGACTTCTTTGGCCGTCTTGCCAAAGTCGAGCCCCGCCGGCTCGAGCGGGATGGGCTGTTCGATCGCGACTGGCTCGGCGGCTGCTGCCTCGGGCTTCTTCTTCCGTGCGGCGTCCGCTGAATGTGGCGCGAAGAGGGCGACCCCCATGAAAAGAGCTAGAGTGGTCCCGATCAGGCGAAGTTTTCGCATGGCATCCTCTCCGACGAAGTGAAGTTGCTCCTTAGCACCGCGCGCGATCACGACAAAGGCGAGGCACGTCCACGGCGCTCGGGCGTGGCCACGACGCCACGATCCCAGGTTTCCCGCGGGAGGCTATTCGGCCTTTTCGTGGCTGCGGCGATGCTCGTGTGCGGCTGCGAGCCGGCCAGCTCGCCGGTCACCGTCCAAGCGCCGCGCGATGCCTGGGTCGGCCCGTACCAGGGGCTCTTCGATGACGCCATCGACCCGGTGGCCGTCGGTCTCTTGCAGAGCGGCGAATCCCCCGCCGAGAGCCCACTCTTGGCGGACCGCACCAAGCTCGCCGAGCTGGTCGCGCGGATGCGGCTCCAGACCTTGAGTCGCGATACGCGCGCTGGCCGGTCGAGTTACGCGCTCACCTTCGAGGTCGGAGAACCGCCATTCCGCGCCCAGATCGCCGATCGCAGGATCGAACTCTACGTCGCTCCGAATACCATGGCCTTTGAGCTTGTAAGCTCGGTCGAAAATACGCTACGCGGGCGCACGTTCACCGGTTTCGTTCGCCGCTTCGCAACGGCGGGCGGCTCGGAGCTGCATTGGCATCTGACGGCGGACACCGTCGAGGTTCATCAAGCGGTCGCGGCGGCGCTAGCGGTCGAAGGATTTTCTGACAATTGAGTAACGTGACCATCAAGAGCGCGCGCGAGATCGAGCTCATGCGCAAAGCAGGCCAAGTGGCCGTGGCGACCCTCATGGGCGTCGACGAGCTGATTCGCCCTGGCGTGAGCACCGAGGCGATCAACCGCTTCGTGCACGCGGACACTCTCGAGCGAGGCGCGCGGCCGGCGCCGCTCAACTATCACGGGTTTCCGAAGAGCGTCTGCACCTCGGTGAATCACGTCGTCTGCCACGGGATCCCCAGCGAAAAGCACATCCTCGCGACCGGCGACATCGTCAACGTCGACGTCACCAGCGTCGTCGACGGCTACCACGGCGACACCTCGGTCACCTTCTACGTGGGCGAGCCGAAGCCCGACGCCAAGCACGTCACCGAGGTCGCACGTCGCTCGCTCGATCTCGGGATCGCCCAGGTGCGCGAGGGCGCGCGGCTGGGTGACATCGGCGCGGCGATTCAGGAATTTGCGGAGGCCCAAGGGTGCTCCGTCGTGCGGGCGTTCGTCGGCCACGGGATCGGGCGCATCTTTCACGAGGCGCCGCAGGTCTCGCACGTCGGGCGGCGCGGCAGCGGGATGCGACTCAAGGCGGGGATGTGTTTCACGATCGAGCCGATGGTCAACCTCGGCACCTACGAGGTCGATGTGCTCGCAGACGAGTGGACCGCGGTGACGCGTGACGGCGCGCTCTCTGCGCAGTTCGAGCACACGCTGGTCGTGACCAAGACCGGCTGCGAGATCTTCACCAAGCGCCCGGGCCCGCTCAAGAACAGCGACCGCTACGCTGGGCTGTTCGTGTAGTCGAGCGACTACGCTGGTTTTTTTGGGGCGCGTAGTCGAACGACTAGGCTGGTTTTTTTGGGGCGCGTAGTCGAACGACTAGGCTGGTTTTTTTGGCGCGTAGTCGAACGACTAGGCTGGGTTGCTATGCATGTAGTCGAGCGACTACGCTGCGACCTGGGCGCGGCGTGCGAGCGAGAGGAGATCGCGGGCCGTGCGTTGGGTCGAGCCGCTTGACGACGAGCCCGTGAGCATGCGCGCAAGCTCTGCGACTCGACCCTCGCGGGTGACAGGGGCGGCGTGGCTCGTCGTGGTCCCTTCGTGCTGCTCTTTGTGCACGACGAAGTGGGCGTCCGCGTAGACGGCGATGTTCGCGAGGTGCGTGACGCAGAGGATCTGGCGATGGCGCGAGCTGTGAAGGACCGCGCGCCCGATGCAGTCGGCGGTGGCTCCACCGACTCCGGCGTCGATCTCGTCGAGCACCTGGATCCCCGCGAGCCGCTCTGAGGCGCGATCCGAGAGCACCCCCTTCAGCGCCAAGAGCACGCGCGACAGCTCGCCTCCGGAGGCGACCTCGCGGAGAGAGCGCGGCTCGATGCCGGGATTCGGCGAGAAAAAAATCTCGACGCGATCGATGCCGTGCCTGGTGAGGCGCGCGCCGTCGACGCTCAGGCTCTCCTTCGACTCGCCCTCGCCCACGCTGCGGCGCGTGACCTTGACCGCTACTCTGGCGTCGCACATTCCGAGCGCAGCGAGCCCGGCCGCGATCGCAGCTCCGAGCGCCGTCGCGGCCTGGGACCGCTTGGCCGACAGGTCGAGCGCTAGCGCCGTGCACGCTGCAAGCTTCTCTGCGCGCGCGAGGACGAGCGAGGGCAGGCGTGAGTCGCCTCGGGCAAGCTCGTCGAGATCTCTCGCGATGCGTTCACGCGCGAGGATGACGTCGTCGAGGGTGGTGCCGTGCTGCTTGGTGAGTCGCTCGAGTTTGTACATGCGGTCCTGCACCTCATCGAGCCGCGCTGGATCGGCCTCCACGCGTTCGGCATAGCGCGCGAGCCCACGCCCGAGCTCCTGCGCACGCGTCCACAACACCGCCAGTTCATCGGCAAAAGGACACAGCGTTGGATCGAGCGCCGCGGCATGCTCGAGCTCAGCGGTGGCGCGTCCGAGCTGATCGCAAACCCCAGCGTTGGCGCGTCCATCGTGCGCCGGGCCGTCCTCGTTGCGCTCATGGTCACCATCTCCGTCGTCGCCCTCGAGCAGCGCGGCCGCGCCCGCGGTGATTTCGGCCAAGCGTGTGGCGTGCTTCAGGCGTGATCGCTCGAGCTCGAGCGCATCCAACTCCCCGGGCGCGGGCGCAAGCTTGTCGATGCCCTCCAATTGATATCGAAAGAAGCCCTCCCGCTCGGCGCTTGCGTGCGCGCTTGCCGAGAGCTCGACGAGCCGCGCATCCAGCTCGAGCAGGGACTCCACTCGCGACTCGAGCTCGCGGCGTAGCTCGGTGAGCCGCGCGTATCGGTCCAGGTAATCGAGGTGCTCGGCGGCATCGACCAGCCGTACGCTCTCGTGTTGTGAAGTCACGTCGGCGAGGATCTTGGCGACGCTCGCGAGCTGCTTAGTCGTAGAGAGCCGTCCATTGAGGTAGGCCCGCGTGCGGCCCGACTCGTTCACGACGCGCCGGATCACGACCTCGTCGGTCTCCGCATCGAGCCCTGCCTCGGCGAGCGCACGTCGCGTCACTTCGCAGCCGTTCAGATCGAAGAGCGCCTCGACCTCGGCCTCGCTCGCGCCTCCGCGGACCACGTTTCCCCGTGGCCGCTGACCAAGCACGAGGCCCAGCGCTTGTACGATGTTCGATTTACCCGCGCCGGTCTCGCCGGTGAGCACGTTGAGCCCGGGCTCGAGCTCGAGTTCGAGGGCGTCGATGAGGATGAAGCTCTTGATGCGAAGCAGCGACAGCATCCGAAATTCCTCCGATCGGGGCGCGCCGCGAGCGGGCGCAGGGGTTCGCTGCGACTCGTGGGATGCGAGCCGCTGCGTGCCTCGGTGTCGATCGCGCTCGAACGCGCGGAGTGCCTGTCAGGCGCGTGCTTGCGGTCGGCGCGCGGACTTGCCGTTCATGCCATCGGTGGCGCCATCGACGTGAGGCTCGGTGGGGAGCTCTTCCGCGGGGGCGGCGACGAAGGGCGTGTCGGTGACGATGATGTCGTGCTTCTTGAGCACGAGGTTTGCGATCTTCTCGAGCAGCTCGGGATTCTCTTCGAGGTGGGTGCGCGCCTTCTCGCGACCCTGGCCGATGCGCTCGCCTTGAAACGAGTACCACGAGCCGCTCTTCTCCATGATTCCGGCCTCGGACGCGAGATCGAGCACGTCGCCGCTGCGGCTGATGCCCTTGCCGTAGATGATGTCGAACTCGCATTCGCGGAAGGGCGGCGCGAGCTTGTTCTTCGTCACCTTGACGCGCGTGCGGTTGCCGACGATCTCGGGCTCGCGGCCGGCGAGGGCGGCCTCTTTGATGGCGCCGATGCGCGACACCTTGAGCCGCACCGACGCGTAGAACTTGAGCGCGTTGCCGCCGGTGGTCGTCTCGGGGCTGCCGAACATGACCCCGATTTTCATGCGCATTTGATTGATGAACATCATCGTGCAGCTCGATTTGCTGAGGCTGCCGGTGAGCTTGCGGAGCGCCTGGCTCATGAGGCGCGCCTGCAGGCCCACGTGGCTATCGCCCATGTCGCCCTCGAGCTCGGCTTTGGGCACGAGCGCCGCTACCGAGTCGATGACGATGCAGTCCACCGCGCCGGAGCGCACGAGCATGTCGGCGATCTCGAGCGCCTGCTCGCCGTAGTCGGGCTGCGCGACGAGCAGGTCCTCGGTGCGAACACCGAGCTTGCGTGCGTAGACGAGATCGAGGGCGTGCTCCGCGTCGATGAAGGCCGCGGTGCCGCCCTGGCGCTGGACGCTCGCGATGGCGTGCAAGGCCAGCGTGGTCTTGCCGCTGGACTCTTGGCCGTACACCTCGACGACGCGACCGCGCGGATAGCCGCCGGTGCCGAGCGCGATGTCGAGCGCGAGCGAGCCGGTGGGGACGGCGGGCACGTCCCTCACCATCGACTGGCCGTCCTTGAGGCGCATGATCGCGCCCTTGCCGAATTCTTTCTCGACCGCGCTGATGGCGAGATCGAGCGCTTGGTTTCTTTGCTTGCGAGTTTTTTCGTCGTTGAGCATCGGGACCCCGAGGGTAGTGGCTTCCTGTCAATCGTAATCAGGAAGGCCACTGTACCCGCGTTCAGGTATCGGGGCAAGCTCTCGTTTGCGAGTTTGGCGTCAGTGCGCGATTTGGCCGGTTTTTCGGGGTCGCGCTCGTTTTCGCGTTCGCGGTTGGCCTCGAGGTCGCGCTCGTTTTCGCGTTCGCGCAGTTCTCCGCGGCGGCGCAGCTACGGGTTCCGCTGCCCTTGTCCGTCCGGTCCCGGAGCGGGCTCCGGCCCAGTCGACATGCCGTTGCAGAGCGCGCCGAATTCGGGCCACAAATTGGCGATCGTTCCAACTGTGCCGGCACACGACATGGGATTGACGAGGGTTGTCAGCGCGGGGGACTCGGCACAGAGCTGTTCGCAGTCGCTTCGAAATTCTACTTCGCTGACGCCACCGATGCCGGGGCAAAGGTCGGGCTGTTGCGCGCAGCAATAGAGCGCCGAGCACGCGGCAGCGCAGGTGTCTGTGGTGCCGCAGCCAGGTTCGATCCCGGTGCTCACCGTGCTGGTCGTGACGGCGGCGCCACCCGAGCCACCTTGACCGAGCGGATCATCGACGATGGCCTTGCCGCCACAGGCAACGAGGAGGAAGGCCGCGCCGCAGGTAGTTACGACGAACGCAGCCAGGGCCGGACGGGTGAGCATCATGACGATAGGGCGCATCGCCGGAGAGCATAGCGAAAGTCGTTGGTGTCGGGGTGCGCTGAAATGCACCAAGAACGAACGGGGTCGCGCCGAAAAAATAGCCGGGCCGCGCCGCTCAGAAGAGCCCGATCGAGAAGTGCAGCGAGCCGATGTCTTCCCATGGGCGTCGTACGAGCTTGATGCCGCCGTCGAGCGCGATGGGCCCGATCGGAGTGTTCGCGCGCACCCCCGTGCCGGCCGCATAGCGCAGCGAGAGCAGCTCGGAGACCGAGTCGATCGAGTCGCTCTTCGACCAGACGTTGCCGCTGTCGAGGAACACGCCAAAGCTGACGCGATTCGTCGCGGGGATGCGAAGCTCGATGCGCGGATTGATGAACAGATCGCCGCCGCGCACGCCCACGTCGGAGATCGAGATGCGCGACGCCAGCACCTCGCGGGCGATGTCTTCGGGCACCATCGAGTCGTACTCGAAGCCGCGCACCGTGCTCACGCCGCCCACGTAAAACAGGCGATCCGGGTACGTCTCGCTGTCGCTCTTGAGCTGAAGGTTGTAGCCGCCGGCGAGGCTCAGCGCGAGCGCGAGGCCGCCGTCGGTGAGACGCAGGTAGCCGGCGCCGCGGGCATTCATCCGCAAGAACTCACTTTGAACGGCGGTGCGCTCGTCCAGCGGCAACGCCGTGACGTGCTCGACCGAGGTGGTGAGCAGCGTGCCGCGCGTGGCGGCGAAGGGGTCGTCGCGGCGATCCCAGGTGACGCTTCCGCGTTGCGAGACCGCGAGCGTGCGGCCCTCGGGGACGCGCAAGAGCGACGCGAGCGCCGGCTTGCGCTTGATGGCAGCAGCGACGCCGCCCTCTTCGAAGAGCGTCACGTCGTTCACCTCGAGCGACGCGCCGAGCGTGAGGGCAAGCGCCCGCGCCGGTCGATACGCCAACACCGGGATGAGGGCCTCGCGGCTGAGGCCGTAGTCGCGCTGATTGTCGCGCACGTCGATGCCGTCGAGGCTCAACGTGACGCGCGGTCCGAGCCCCATTTCGGGCAGCGTGAGCGTGACGCCATTGCGTCGTTCGAGGCGCTTGGCGAGGTCGCCAACGAAGGCCGCGTAGCGTGCGCGCACCGCGTCCTCGAGGATGAGGAAATCGGGCAGATAGCCGAACTCGAGGCGCATCGTGAGACCGATGGCGCGACCACCGACACTGCGATGTCCGTACTCGGCCGCGAAGCGAAAGCCTTCACCGGTCGAGAACCCGGCGCGCGGCTCGAGGTATTGCGATGGTTGCTCTGCGACGCTGATGATCACGCGCTTCGCCGCCTGGACGACATCCGGGTTCTCGAGGCTCACCGAGACGCTGGAGAAGATGCCGAGCGTGGCGATCTGTTCTTCACTCTGGCGCGCGAGGTCGCGGCGGAAATACCGCTCTTTTCCGCGGCAGAGCGCGAGATCGGGGCAGAGCGCGAGTCTGCCGAGGGCGACCTTGGGCTCGGTGCGAAGGGCGCCACGGACCTCGTAGCCGGTGATGACGACGGGTTCGTTTTCGGTGATGACGAAGCGCACGCGGGCGCGCGTTTTGTCGGGCGACTCTTCGACCACGGTGCGTACTTGTGCGAAGGCGTGGCCGGCGTTGCCGTAGATCTCGAGGAGCCTCGCGCGCGCGGACTCGACGGCGACGTTGGCGAAGGGCACGCCGACGATGAGGCCGCTCTCGCGCAGCGCCTCGCCCGGGTTCATCAGAAGGAGCCCCTCGAAGGCGACGTCGTAAAGTTCCGTTCGCGGTCCGAGCTGCAGCGGCAACCACAGCTTTGCTTCGGGCGAACAGCGCAGGCTGCGTGCGGGGTCGGGGCTGCAGGTATAGCGGGCGGCGAGCCGAGCCTCCGCGAGCGGCAAGTCGCTGGCGTCGCGCGCGCACAGCGGTGAAACGATGGCTGGGAGCGGAACGGGGTGGCATCCCGAACCTGCCGCGCGCGGATCGCAGCTGCCGCGGACGAGCGCGATGGGACCCACCGCAGCGTGGCGATAGCCCTTGCTCTCGAGCACACGCCGGAGATGTGCGAGCGCGTTCTTGTAGGCCTCCGGGCTGTACGTCGACGCGGGCTCGATTCGTGTGGACACCGCACGCTTGCCTCCCGGGCTCGCGAGACCATCGTCGATCACGGCGTCGTCGACCGAGCTCAGAAACGGCGTTGACGGCAGCTCGCTCTCGAGAAAAGCGTTCAGCTCGCGGGCAACATCGTCGGCGCGCAAGTCCACGGGCGCATCGCCGTCGAGGCACGGAAATAACCGCTCGGTGATCCGCACCGGCTCGCCCTCGCTGATGGTCACGGCCAGCTCGCGGACGGCGCCTCCTTCGCGCATCACCTCGGCCACGTCGAGGCGCGCATCGAGGTAGCCGCGGGCTATGTAGAACGCCGTGAGACGCTCGGCGGCCGCGGCGCTCGACGGATCGATCGCACCATCGAGCGCGAGTGCAGCCTCGAGGTCGCGGGCGTCGAAAGCGCGCTGGCCGCGAAAGCGGAGAGTGGAGCGTGGCCCCGAATGCACGTACACGAACAAGAACGAACGCTCGCCGTCCCGCACCACGCGATGCTCGACGCGTGCCTCGAGGAAGCGGCGCTGACGTAGCCGTTCGCTGAGCTCTCCGTCGGCCTCGGCGAGCCGGTCGGAGGCGAGGATGTCCCCGGACGAGAGCTCGTACTGCTCCTTGAGATCGCCCACGATTCGCTGGTATTTCGGCTCGATCACGAACACGCGCCGATCGATCCTCCGCGGGGCGCCTGGCTCGACATCGACGGTGACGAGCACACGCAGGGGCTCGTCCGTGTCGCTCACGCCGATCGAAACGCGGGCGCGGTCGTAGCCCGCATCATCGTAGAGGGCGACCACACGCGAGCGGGCTCTTCGAAGGCTAAGCTCGGTGAGTTCGGAATCCGGCCCGAGGGTGAGAGCCCCGCGCACTCGCGCTTCCGGCAGTGGGCCCGTGGCCTCGACCTTGAGCTGTGCGACACGGCGCATGGGCACCGCGAGGAGGCGCAACACGACGCCGTCTTCGTAGGCGCGCGGTTCGGCGCGAACATCGGCGAAGCCCTTTGTCGCCTCGAGCTCGAGCACCGCCCGCCGTGCCGCTTCCGGCGTGAGCGGAGTGCCCACGCTGACGGAGCGAATCTCCGGCTTCGAGCGCCACATGCGGCCGAGCGTCTCCACACTCAGCGCCAAGATCGGCTTGTCGGAGAGCTCCCCGAACGGGCGCTCGATGGTCGGGCTCGGTGCCTCTGCGCTCGCCGTGGTGCCGACGCAAAACAGCGCGAGGAGCAACATCGCAGGTGCGAAGGTGGCGCGCGCCGACGGAGCGATCCTTCGAATTAGCGCGAGGACCAACATCGAAGCGGCGAAGGTGGCGCGCGCCGACGGAGCGATCATTCGAACTCCAGCCGCCAGCGCAAGTCGACGCCGAGGTTGCCCAGGGTCGAGCTCGCGGCGTCGTTGATGTTGTCGTACGAGCCTTGGACACTGAGGCGTCGGCCAAGCTTCCAGTCGATGTTGGTACGCACTTCGCGACTGTCCGAGAGCCCCGAGGTCACGGTCGCCCGCACGTCGCTCGTGATGCGCTTGCCGACGGTGACCGTGGGCTCGGGGCGTCCCGAGACGGACGAATATTGGCTCCCAAGACGGAACTCGTCGATGAGCGGCACGGTCTTCTTCACTGCCTGACCCAGACCGGTGACGGCGCTCAGCGCTTCGAGGCTCACGCTCTGCGCCAGTGAGCTGGCGAGCCCGCGATCGAGCTCCGCGCGCGTCATGCCGACCTGCAGCAGCAACACAAGATCTTCTTGCGACAGCGGCGGATCGCTCGAAAGTGCGAGCGCCGGCGCGTCGGTGTCGCCGGTCGCGTGCATCGTGATGCGCCAGCTTGCGGCGTCGCTCGTCGCGGTCGTGGCGCTCGCCCCGGTCGTCGCTCCCTCGCCTGCGCTCGCCCCCTCGGCGCTCTGCGATGCTGCCTGCCGCCGATATTCCGTGTCGGCGACGATGTCGAGTCGTGGCTGCACGCGCGTAAGATCGTCGAAGCGTACCGTGCCGGCCCGCACTCGAAAGGCGTGTCCTTGAAGGTACAGCTTCGAGCTCGGGTCGATCCGCAACGCGCCCTTCGCACCGAAGCGTTGGTCCGTCCCGGACACGCGCAGCCCCGGTGATTCGATCTCGAGGCGCGCGTCGATGAGATCGTTTTCGATGCGGAGGGGCCGAGGCGACGTCACGTTGAGGTCGAAGCTGAGGTTCTCGGCGTCGGGGTCGTAGCTCGCCACCTCGGTCGCCGCGGCGCGCGTGAGCTGCCCGAGATCGACGCGAAACGCCATCGGTCGAGCGTAGGTGAACTGGGTCAACGTGACCGTGCCCGCGACGTGCGGGAGCGCGCGCGTGGAGCTGTCGTCTTTCGGCGCCAAACTCAACACGAGGTCGGCGCTGGCCGTCGCCTTGATGCCGTCGGCGAGCGGAAGCTTCACATCGCGGACCGAGAGCGTGGCGGTCGCGCGTGCGAATCCCAGCCCATCGAGGGGGACTCGTCCGCTGAGCCGCAAATTCCCGCTCCCGCCACTCGTGGCGAGCGCGCGCGTCACCGTGAGCGTCCCGTCTTGGACGGTGACGGCGACGTCGATGTCATCGAGCGGCACCGGCACTCCTTCCAAGCGCAGCGAGCCCTTGGTCAAGGTTGCGCTCCCCGTCAACGTCGGGGCGCGGGCACTACCTCGCACCGCGATCGAGCCCTGCACGATTCCGCTCGCGCGTTGTACCAACGGGAGCTTGGCGGCGAGCTTTCCGAGATCGAGCGGAGGCAGCGCAACGATGAGCTGCAGCGATGGCTCGGAGGCGAGGCCGTCGACGCTTCCGGTGACTTCGACCGTCGCCGCGACGCCGCTCGGCAACGACAGGCGTGCCGGAATCGTGGGCAAGGTCAGGGTCGTGTCGCTCAGCTCGAGCGCATCGTCGATGGCCCCGATCGTCATCGTGCGCCCGCGCTGCGAGAGCTCAAGCGATGCGAGCTGGATCGTCACTTTGGCCGCGGCCGGCGCGCCCAGCAAAAGCTCGTGGACAGTCACCGTAGAGCTGACGTGACCGCGCACAGCATCTTCCGAGAACGCCACACCGGGGACGAGGTTGCCGAGCGGCGCGAGCTCGAGGCGCTCCAACGCGAGCGTGCCCCGCGCGACCGGGTTTGCCTCCCGCGTGATCTCGAAATCATCGAAGCGCAGTTGCTTGCCGAAGGCTGTGCCCGCGAGGCGAAATACGCCGTTTGGGCCGCTTTTTTCGCCGTCCGGCACGATGATGCGGCGACCGCACAAGAGCGCGGGCGCGTGGGCTACGGGTGTCGTCCGCGGCAACATGTCCACATGAAAGCGCGATGGCGGCAGTGCGTCGGGCCCGACTCGCACGGTGGAGACGTCCACGTCGAAGCTGCCCGTCATGCGCTCGAGCGTGCCGCCGACTCGACCCGTGGCCGAGAGCGTGCCTTCGGGCGCGATCAGAAATGTTTTTCCGTCGCCGCGGAAGCCGAGCATGTCGAGCTGCGCGAGTGGCAATCCTCCAAGGACGACGTCTCCCTCGAGCACGCCGCCATGCCGAATCGTCGCGCGCATGAGCGCCGAGCCCGTGCCCTTCCTGAGCGTGGCCGAGCGCACATCGACCACGAGACCGTGCGAGGCCGCCGGCAAATCGTCCCAGATGTAATCGAAATCCAGCGTGCCGGAGTCGAAGCGCTCGCCGTAAGTTTCAATCTCCGAGAGGCTGCCGTTTCCCGTGACCGCGAGGCGCCCATCGAGGCACGGAGGGCGCGCGCTTCGGAGCACGAAGTCGATATCGAAGAGCCCCGCCACGCGTGCCGCGAGCCCGTGGAAACGAGGTTCGCCGCCGAGCTTCAGCGTGTCCAGCAGATCGCGAAATCTGAGGCCCGAAGCGCGGGTATCGAGCGTGCCCGCGATCGCAAGGACGGCATCGGCGCGACCGAACTCGAGCGACAGTCGCGGTAGCCTGATCGAGCTTGCGCCGTGCTCTACGCGCGCGTCAGTGAGCTTGAGGACGAGCGGAACGAAGTCGACCTTCGCCTCCGCGACGTTGCCGATCGGGAAGCCTTCGAACTCGAAGCCTTCGATCCCCAAGGTGCCGGTGATGTGCGGGCGCGTGAATTTTCCGTTCGCGCTCAGCGAGACGGTCGCGAGGCCCTTCATCTTGGAGCCCGCGATGGGCGACAGCTCGCCGAGCTCAATGTGGGATCCGGGGGCGATAGCGATCCCGAGGTCTTGCAGAAAGCCGAGCGAGACGGTGGTGCGGACGAGCGAACCCGGTGTCGTGATCGTGAATCCGTCGAGCAAGACCCCCTCCGGCTGAACGCGAAATTGCCCGGAAACTGCGGCCTTTTCGACACCGAGCCGGCGCTCGCGATCGATCAAGTTCGCGGGCCTGTCGAAGACCCCGAAGTCGCGCGTCTCGGCCACGAGGGGTCCGCCAAGCTCGAGCGGCACGAGGGTCCCACCAAACTGCGCGATCGACGTATGGGCGAGCGTCCAGGTGACCCACGCGGAGGGATGGCCCCCGAGCTCATCGAGGATGTCCTCGAGCCGCGCATCTTCGATGAGGACGCCGCGCACCGAGAGCGGAACGCCCGCCGCGAAGGGCTCGACCTTCAGCTCGTCGATCGTCGCGGTGCCGCCGCCCCATCCGACCTTGAGCTTGCTCGCCGTGACCGTCTGCCCATCGAGGACGAGCCGACCGTCGAAGGTGTGCGCGACGGTTTTTCCCTCGATGCCGAGGCTCGTGCCGCGAACGCGACCGTGCAAGCGCGGAAGCTTGTCGCCGTCCGCGAACGAGAAGCTCTCGAGCCCGATTTCGAGCGTGCCCGTCGTCGGCGGCGCGTCGATGAAGCGGTGCACGAGGCCGACCGGCAGCGTGGCCGCGATGCGCCCGTCGATGCTGCGTGGCCCATCTTCTTCGAGCGCGATCCGCGTCGTCTCCAGCTCGAGCGCCACCCTTCGCCAATCGCCCGCCGCGAGCTGGCAACTCGGGCGCGTGTCGAGCCGCGGATCGAAATCCGCCGAGCCCGTGAGCGCCAGCCGCCGGATGAGCAGCTCGCCAACGCGGTACCTCGCGCGCAGCTCGATGGAGCACAGCCGGTCCTCGTCGGCACGCTGATATCCGGGGCTCGAAATGTCCGCGTGCAAGCGGTCGACAAGGACCTCGCCCGTCCGCATCGAGACGCCGATCTGGGAGGGCTCTTGCACCGTTGCTCCTCGGGTGACCGCGACGTCGAGATCCACATCGCGGCCCCTCAGTCGCAGCCCGCCGAAGGTGACGTCGAGCGCCGCGCCGTTGACGACCAACTCCGAGAACGGGATGCGCTCACGCGTGTCCGTCGCGTCTCGAGCTGGCAGCTGATAGTCGACGTTCCTCACCCGCCCATCGGCGATGAGCACCCGCACCACCGCGTCGTCGATCTCGACTTCGCCGGCGTCGATGTGGCCATCGAGCAGCGCGAAGAGCCGCGGTCGAATCAGCACGCGAGCGGCCGTGAATGCAGGTCCGAGCCCGTCGTTTGCCTCGACCTCGAGGTCCTCGATCGCGATCTCGAGCGGCCACGGTACGACCCTGAGCTGGTAGCTCGCCTCGACGAGTACCGCCTCGGACACGAGCCGCGCCGTCTCGCGCGCCGCCCACCTTTCGATCGGCCCCAGCCGCACCAACACGCCGAGCCCGAGCGGCACCGCGCCGAGCAGCGCGAACACGCCACACAAAGCGCGCGCGACGATGCCGCCCCAATCGCGCCGTCGCTTCGTCGGGCGCGGAACCGGTCGTGCGCCGGGTGCTTTCAGCTCCGGTGGTGGCCGCGCCGCGGGGGTAGCGGGTCGGCTCATCGGAAGCTCTCTCGGGTGCTCGTCCGGCTCAGCGAACCAGGTACGTGGCGAGGATGGGCGCGTGGTCGCTGGCCGACTCGGTCGTGTCGGTGTGCGGGATTTGCACCGAGCTGAGATCGAGCATGTCGAACAACACGGGATTCGCGAACTGGTGATCGACGAGCTCGTACTGGCCGTTGTAATAGAAGCTCCAGCGGTCCGTGCTCGGCGCGAGAGCCGCCGCGTTTTCGAAGCGAGGCACGGTGCCGGCGACGGCCTCGACGGGCAGCGAGCTCGGCAGATCGTTGTAGTCCCCGAGGATGAGCAGCGCGGTGTTCGACGCGTCCGCCAGGAGCGCGTCCGCGAGCAGGCGCGTGTGCTGAGCCTCCGCGAGGCGCTTGTCGGGCGCGTCGTTGTCCTTCGACTTGAAGTGCACGCCGAGCAGGACGATCTCGCGACCGTTGTAGTTCAGGTGCACCTCGAGGCAATCGCGCGCATAAGAATAGAGCGGGGCGTTGGTGCCATTCTTGGTGAACTTCTCGTCCTTGTGGGTCACGACGGCGCCGAGCGGCACCCGGCTGAGGATCGCGATGTCGACGCCGCGTGGGTCATTGCCGTCGAGCAGCGTCGCGTGCGCGAAGGGTTTCGCGAGTCCGTCGTTGAGCTCATCGAGGACCTTCTGGTGCTCCACCTCTTGCAGCATCACGATGTCAACAGAGAGCTCGTCAAGCGCACGAATGACGGCCTTTTTGTGCGCCTGATAGCCGGCGTCGACGTCCTCGAAGGGCAGGCCCGAGTCGAGATTGTCGTTGATCAAATTGTGGACGTTCCACGTCGCGATCGACAGCGGCATCGCCTCCGCATGACCGCCCTGGCCACCTGTCCCGGTTTGCCCGTCATCGCGCGGTTGCTCGAAGCGGCAGGCGATCAGCTCGGAGAACACTAGCGCGAGGCCAAGGGCTCGCCCGATGGGGAGCCGCGTGATGCGGGGTAAAGCGAAGCGCGAAGTAAGGCACATGGGTCGGCGTCCAGAAGGCGGTCTGCATTTTAATGGCACCCGGCGCTTTTTTCCGCGCGAATTCGTGCCTCCCGATGCAGTCGAGCGAACCAGCGCCTCGCTGCGGCGGCTCTCTTCGTGGTCTCGCGGTTCTTCGTCGAGCAGGTCGTTTTCTCGCTCGCTCTGTCCCGGCTGGCGAGGCTTCGCGAGATCTACGATGATGCAGCCCGCATGTCGGCTGACGTCGATCGCTATGTTATTCGCCTCGAAGGGATTCGCTTCCGCGCGCGTCACGGCGTGTCCGACGCGGAGCGCGATCTACCGCAGGACTTCGTGGTCGATCTCGAGGTGCGGCTCCCGATCGCGGTCTTGCCAGCGAGCGATGATCGCCGCGCCGTCTACGACTACGACGTGCTCGCAACGCTGGTCGTCGAAGAGGGCACGCGCACCTCGTACCGCTTGCTCGAGTCGTTGTCGCGGCGCTTGCTCGAGCGGGTGCTCAGCGATACGCCGGCGGTCGGTGCCACGGTGCGCGTGCGAAAATTCGGGCCGCCAACCGCTGCGTCCGTGGACACCGTGGCGGTCGAGCTCTCGGCGAACCGGGCGGGCCCGCGGTGACCGCGTTGGCTGGCCGGGGCGCGCGCTGCCCCCGGTTTTTATGCCGAATCGCGCGCGAGGCTGCTCTTGGCTACGCGTCAACGGCCTTGGCGTTTATGCCCGAGTGTTGCTGGTCTTCGCGCGGGTCGGATAGAGTGAGCACACCATGGCGCTCATCGAAAACGAGAAAGATGCGCGGCGACTCGCGCGTGCCATCGCCAGCGACATCGCGCTCTACAACGAAGACAAGATCGCCGAGGGCCTGTCGAAGGACACGCTCTTCGAGGTGATCGCCGAAGAGGTCGAGGAGGGCCGGACGCACTACAAGAGCCGCGTCGCGCCCGCGCTCTACGGCAAGAATTTCTTCGACCGCGCGCTCGTCGACGTGCTCGTGCGCTCGAAGGGACACGTCAGCTCGCCGATCTGGTGAGCGCGCGCAGGGCGAGGAGGGCCGCGGCCATGTCGGCGGGCAGCGGACTTTCCCAGCGCATCAGAGCCCCGGTGATCGGATGCGTCACACCGAGCACGGCGGCGTGGAGCGCCTGCCGACCGAGCGCCTCGGCGATGGCGCGTAGCTCGGGCGTGCTTGGAACCTTGCCGTAGAGCGCGTCGGCGAAGATCGGCGTCTTCGACCGCTCGGCGAGGTGCACGCGGATCTGGTGCGTCCGTCCGGTGGTGAGCACGCAACGAACGACGGTCGCGTGCCCGCCGATGGTCTCGAGCGGAGTGACCGTGGTGATGGCGCGCCGGACGCCCGGGCCGTCGGGCAACAGCGACGTGAATTTGAGGCGGTTGTTGCGATGGCGGCCATGCGGCGTGTCGATGACCGCTGGCTGCGCCTCGCCGAGGACGATGCCGACGTAGGCCCGCTCGATGTCGTGCCGGCTGAAGCGTTCTTTCAGCGCGTCGCGAACGTCCGCGCGCTTGGCCACGATGAGCAGCCCGCTCGTGTCCTTGTCGAGGCGGTGCACGATCCCCGGGCGCAGGTGCGCGTTCGTGTCGCGCTCGTCCCGACCAGCGGCCTCGAAGCCCCCGTGTGCGAGCAGGCCATTGACGAGAGTGCCGCCCCAATGTCCGCGCGCGGGATGCACGACGAGGCCCGCCGGTTTGTCGACGACGAGCAGATACTCATCCTCGTAAACCACGTTCACGATGACGCTCGCGTCGGCCGTCGCGTCGCTCGTGCGCGGCTCGCCCATCAGGACCACAAGCTCAGAACCACAGGCAAGCGGCGTGCGGTTTGTGACCGGGTTTCCTGCGATTTTCACGCGATCGGCGGTGATCCAGCGCTGCACCTCGGCGCGGCCCGTCCGAGCTCCCGCGCGCCCGAGCAGCTCCGTCACGACCTTGTCCGCGCGTGCTCCAGCGAGCTCGACCGGCACGACCAGCGTCACGATCCGCGTCACGAACGGAGTCACCATGCGAGGCACGCTCGGAGCCACCATGCGAGGCACGCTCCGAGTGATGATGCGAGCGGCGATCCGCGCCACGCCATGATCGCTCATGGCCCAGCGCGCTCGTCAGCCGGGGTTGTACTCGTCAGGTACGACGCTTGACAGATCGGGGTTGTGCACCAGGTGCGACTCCACGTCGTCGAGGCGAAGCGAGTCACGCAGCGCGACCAGGCCCGACTGCTCCACGAGGTAGAGATCGAACGCCGAATACCGGAAGTACGGCATCACCGTCGTCTCGTCATTCACGAGGCCGAGGATGGGAAGCTCGCCGTCGGCGCGCGCCTCACCGAGGTAGAGGCAGTTCCACGGCTCGCCCGGGAGGTTGGGCAGGCGCACCACTCGGCGCCGTAGCCGCGACGACGTCCAGCCCTCGTCGGTCATGGCAGCGGCGAGCCGACGCAGCGAGCTGGCACGCGCACGCGGGGCCGGCCCCATGCCGAAACGCCCGCGACCACGCCAGCGCTTGCCGAAGCTGGCGAAGCCAAAGTCGAACTCAAGGAAACGACGAAGCGTCGGCGGCAACTCCACCATCAGCTGCGACTCGAGCCGGTCGAGCGCGCTCGACGATGCCCCGGTCACCGTTACGTATGGAGCGATCCGCTCGATGATGCGTTCAACGAGCGCAACCCCTCTCTCAATTTTAGCCATGCCTGCCGGTCCGCCTCCCTCTTCACTCGCCGCGCGTCAACTGCAAACTTGGGAGCCGAAGCCGGAGCAGACCTAGCGCGAGAAATCCGATCAGCACCGCGAACCACAAAGTGGCCAGGCGAATGAGCAACATCGCCGCCGTGGCCACCGCCGGTCCCACTCCTCCTAGCGTCACCAGTTGTTGTTGAATCAACTTGTCCGTGACCCCGAGGCCACCCGGCACGGGCACGATGGCGCCGGCGAGCGTGGCGGTCGCGTACGTGAAGCTGGCGAGCCCCACGGACACGGTCTCTTGAAATCCGCCGAGCACGAGCCATAGCCCGACGCCCTCGAGCGACCAGCCCACCAGGCTCAAGATCGTCGGCACGATGAGGCGCGCTGGCGTCGTCAGATTGCGGACCTCGCCGAGCGCGACCGCGAGCCTCGGGGCGAGACGCGTGCCGATGCGACCGAGTGGCCCCGGCAGGCGCGACGGGAGCGCGAGCAGCCGTGCTGACATGCGCGGGGATGCGATCGTCACGAGCAGAACGAAGACGAGCAGCGTCCCGGCCAGCGCCCAACCGAGGCCGCCGTCGAAGGCGAGGCTGCCGATGGCGATCATGCCGATGACGCCGATGAGATCGGTGATGCGCTCGGCGACGACGATCGGCGCGCTCTGCTCAATCGGAATCCCGCGCGTGCGGTAGAGGATCAGCGATTTGAAGACTTCGCCCACTTTTCCGGGCGAAACCGTCAGGACGAAGCCCGACAAAAAGGTGAGCAGGCTCTCGACTTTCGGGATCCCGCGGATCCCGACGATGGCGAGGTAGTACTCCCATTTCACGAAGCGAATGAGGTAGTTCACGAGCGAGAGACCCGAAGCCCCCGCGAGCGCCAGAAAACGAAACGTGCCGAAGCGCGCGGCAATGTCCGCGAGCCCGACGTACAAGACGAAGCCGCCGTAGAGGAGGATGCCGGCAAGCATCACGAGCGCCACGCGCCGCACGACGCGCTCGATGCGGAATTCGTCCTCCTTCAGCGAGGCCGGCGGGGTTTCGCTCGTGCTCATTTGCGCGAGGATGGCGGGGCGACGCTGTGCCGCGAAGCGCTACGCCGGGCACGCCGTCCTTTGGCGAGGACGAACACCACGACGCCGAGGACGAGTGCACCCGCGATGAGCGCGACGACCCATGCCGCGACCGCGTAGCGACCCCGGGCGAGGCCCTCGGGCGGGCGCACCTCTACGGATGCCTGCTGGTCTTTCCGCGGTGGCGTGCGCGTCTCCGCAGGCGCGGAAATAGGCGTGGCCTTGTCCTGCATCGCGGCCGCATAGCACACTGCGTTTTAGGAATTCTCGGCTTTCATGGGGCTCCGCCCTTGAGGAACGCCCGGAAACTTGCTTCAGTGTGGACTGGATCATGAAACCGACCGTCGACGCGTTGAGCTCGCTCACGAGGACGTGTGGCGCGGCGCTGGCGTTCACGATGCTGTTCGCGGCATGCGGCCGCAGCTATCTGTGGCCGGGGTTCGACACCACGCTCTCCGGGGGCGATGGCGGCAGCGCTGGCAACGGCAACGGCGGTGACGAGGGCGGCAACGGCGGTGCAGACGCGGGCGGCAGTGCGAACGGCGGCAGTGCGAACGGCGGCAGTGCGAACGGCGGCAGTGCGAACGGCGGCAGTGCGAACGGCGGCAGCGGCGGCACGGGTGGCGCGGTGCCATGCGTGCTGGATGCGGACTGCGACGACGGGGACTTCTGCACGACCAACACCTGCGATGGCGCGAGCTGCTCGGTGGCCTTCAAGGACGCCGACGCCGACGGCGTGGTCGATCTCGCGTGCGGCGGTGGCGATTGCAACGACCTCAATCCCAACGTGCATCCCGGCCTCGCCGAGAATTGCACGGACGCGGCCGACAACGACTGTAACGGCGTCGCCGATTGCTTCGACCCTGCCTGCGCGCTCGCGCCGAAATGCGGGTGCGTGCCGCTGCCCTCCGGCGAAAATTGCACGAACGGCAAGGACGAGGACTGCGACACCACCGTCGATTGCAACGACGCCGACTGCATCGGCACGCCGGCCTGCGGGTGCGCCGCGAACGAGCTCGGGAACTGCGCCGACGGCATCGACGACGACTGCGACGGGCCGACCGACTGCGCCGACTCCGACTGCTTCGGCGAGGCAATCTGCCAATGCCAGTCGCAGCCGGAAATTTGCGGAAACAGCGCGGACGAAGACTGCGACTTGCTGATCGACTGCGCGGACAAGGACTGCCAGGGCACATCAAGCTGCTTGTGTTTCCCGCCCGGCGTCCCCGAGACCTGCGCGAACGCCACCGATGACGACTGTGACAAGAAGGTCGACTGCGGCGATCCGGACTGCGCGGCGTCGGTGTCTTGCAAGAGCTGCATGCAAGAGATCTGCGATAACGGCAAAGACGACGATTGCGACAACGCGATCGACTGCGCCGACGACGCCTGCGCGTTCGCGGCGGTGTGCCAGCCGACTCAAGAAAAGTGCAACAACAGCCTCGACGACGACAACGACGGGCTCGTCGATTGCGCCGACCCCGAGTGCGCGGCGAATCCGACCTGCGCGGCTTTGCAAGAGTACTGCAACACGGCCAAGCTCATCTCGGCGACTGGCAAGTTCACCGGTGACACGACCGGCTACGACGGAGAAAACATGGGCGCGTGCGGCGGCGGCGCCGGCGAGGCGGTGTTCTACTTCGTCTTGAGTCAGCCCGCCCGCGTTCACCTCGACTCGAAGGGCACGAGCTTTGACTCGGTCCTCTATGTGCGCCACGGCGCGTGCAAGGCCGGACCCGAGCTGGTGTGCGACGACGACAGCGGCGGACAGCAATGGGCCGCGTCCATCGACTTCACCATTCTCTACCCGGGCACCTATTTCGTGTTCCTCGACGGCTTCACGATCGACCCGAATTTCGGGCCCAATGAAGGCCCCTTCGTGCTCAACGTCGAAATCGAGCCAAACCCGCAAGAGACCAGCGTGGCTCGTTGCAGCGACAAGATCGACAACGACGGCGACGTCTATGTGGACTGCGCCGATCCGGGCTGCAAGACCGTGGGCAGCTGCCTTTTGTGCGACAAGGGCCAGGCGCCCGCGGCGGAGTTCGGCGTCGCGAAATGCACCGACCTGCGCGACAACGACTGCGACGGCCTGACCGACGGCGCCGACTCGGACTGCGATGCCAGCCCCTTCGCGAGCGCGCTCGAGGACTGCGACGGCACCGACGACAACGACAACGGCGTCATCGACGACTTCAGTTGCCGCTGCGCCTCGGACGGCGATTGCTTGCCGGGCGAGCTCTGCTACACGCACACGATCCACAGCTGCGGCGTGCCGTGCTCCCAGTTCTTCGGCAACATCTGCCCGGCGATCGAGGTGGGTACCGGCTGCAGCATGGCGACCAACCAGTGCGAGTTTTGAGCCGCCTGGCTAGTTGCCAATGCTGGCTAGTAGCCAATACTGGCTAGTTGCCAATGCTGGCTAGTTGCCAACGCGGGCTAGTTGCCAATGCTGGCGAGCTGCCAACGCGGGCTAGTTGCCAATGCTGGCGAGCTGCCAACGCGGGCTAGTTGCCAACGCGGGCTAGTTGCCAATGCTGGCGAGCTGCCAATGCTGGCGAGCTGCCAACGCGGGCTAGTTGCCAATGCTGGCGAGCTGCCAGTGTGACGGTGGGCGCTCGCGATGGCCCGTCACGGGGAGCTAGCGAGTCACTCCGACGCTTCTACGCCTTCGGGTGCGGCTGGCGCGTCGGCCAACTCTTTCTCGAGCGTGGCAAGCTCCGCCGCATAGTTCGCGTCGGTGATCTCTTTGTCCGCCTGCTCTTCGAAGTCGGCCTCGACCGGCACGTCTTCATCTTTGTATTCGGCTCCGTCGCTCTCCGCCACGGCGGCTGTGGTCGTCGTGGCCGAGGCCGCCGCCTTCGCGGTTGGTGTTGGCGCTGCGGTCGTCGCCGGTGCGACGCTGGGCTCCGCGGCCTTCTCTTCGCAGCCCGTGAGCCCTACTGGCAGGGCCAATACAAAAGCCAATGGCAGCACCCTTGGCAGGGCGAGTCGCAGTCTGTGAATTGACAAGTTCGCTAGCGGTCTCATTGGCCCGCCTCCTTCTTATCTTTGGCGATTTCGTGCGCCTTCTGCCACCACATCTGATGTCGAGCGTTCTCGCGCGCGAGCAAGGTGTCGGCGGTGGCGACGGCCTTGTGATCTCCGTGCTGGGCCGCGAGCACCCGGGCGCGCCGGAGCTTGGCCGTGCGCCTGGCGTGGGCCGTCAGCTCGGCCCGCGCAGCTGCGCCGGCGGGAGTGCCCTTGAGGTGTTTGGCGAGGCGCTTGCGTAGATCGCGGCGCGCATCTTGGCGGCGTTGAACGCGGTTCTTCACGCGCTCGGCATGCCGCTCTTTGATGTGCTCGATGCGCTTCGCGAGCTGCTCTTTGGTGGGCGGCTTACGGTCGCGGTCTCCGTGCCCATGGCCGTCCTCGGGGCCGTGCTTGTCGTGACCGTGGCCGTCCTTGGGGCCGTGCTTGTCGCCACCGTGATGGCCGGGGCCGCGGGCGTCACCGGGTCTGTCGTGCGGCCCGGGTTTGTGGGGGTGGCCGTGAGCCTGGCCTCCCGGATGGGCCGCCGCCGGTGGCGTTGCGAGGCTGACGAGCGCGGCGCCGAGGAGCGCTTGGAGCCCTCTTCGCAGAATGGCATTCATGGCACGCCTCATCGCATCACTCATCGGCGACCGCAACTAGTTCACGCCGACGGGAGCGGACTCACACGGGCACGAAGTTCGCCGCCACCCCTGATGGCCAAAGCGACGCGATGGGTCTCACGCCTCGACGGTGCGGGTTTCATCGGGCGGGCGGCGCGATAGGATTGCGCCATGACGCTCGCGCATCGACTTGGGCAAGCTGCCGCGCTGTTGTTTCTGCTGGGTCTGCTCACGGGCGGCGCGCTGGCGAGCGCGATGACGGGGGGCCTCGACGCCGATGTTTCGACCGTGGTCGCCGCCCACCTGAACGCGCTGCTGGGTGCTTTCTGGATCGCGGCCGTCGCCGCGTCGCTGCCGCTCATGCGTTATGGAGACGTGGGCCTCTCGCGCCTCGCGCTCGCCACAGTGGTCCCGGCGTATGCGAACTGGCTCATCACCCTCGTCAAGGCGTTCCTGCGCGTCGCCGGCGTTAGCGCGGGCGGCAGCTCGGCCAACAACGCCGTGTTCGCTGCGCTCAGCGTCGCCGTAGTCGTGCCCTCGCTCGTCGCCGCGACGGCGTGGTTTCTAGGCTTCGGCCCGAGCAAGCGCGCAGCGGGCTAATGGTCCGTTCACGCCGGCGGGCCAAACCGACGCGCTCAGGCTCACGCCTCGATGGTGCGGCTTGCATCGGGCGGGCGGCGCAGGGCGCGCCATGCCTCTACAAAAATCGCGAGCGCGAGACCGACGAGGCCGACACCGACGATGCCGTTGAGGCTCGCCGCGTCGAAGGCGACGCCGTTTTTCGCGAGCAAGGAGAAGCTCTGGCGGATCTGAAGCGCGAGCGCGGTCATCGTGATGGCCATGAGAAACACCATCGGCACGGCCGTGTACCAGATGCGGCGGCCCTCACGTCGCAGCCACACGGTAATGGCCAATAGCGTCAGCGCTGCCAGCAGCTGATTCGAAGTGCCAAACAGCGTCCAGAAGTCCATATACGCGGGACGCACGCCCGGAGCTGGCGCGTGGGCGCTGGCGATGAACAGCGCTGGCAAGAGCAGCGTGAGCAAGGTCGCGACCGCGGCCCCGGCGCGTCCCTTCCAGCCGAAGACCTCTTCAAGCACATAGCGACCGAGCCTCGTCGAGACATCGAGCGTGTCGAACACGAAGGTCGAGAACGCCATCGCCCCGAAGGTCGCCGCAAACAGCAAGTGCTCTTTGCCAATCAGCACCGTGAGAAACTTGCCAAGACCGTCGCCGTAGATCTTGCCCGGACCCGGCAGCTTTCCGCCCGGCGCTATCGTGATGATCGTGGCAATGGCAATCAACGCGACGAAGGCCTCGAGCAGCATGGCGCCATAGCCGACCGCGTGGGCGTGGCTCTCTTTCTCTAGCTGTTTACTCGTCGTTCCCGAGCACACGAGTCCATGAAATCCCGAGCAGGCGCCGC
>SHZB01000011.1 GCA_009692485.1 Myxococcales bacterium | reverse complement strand
AGCCCTCAGAAGCTCAGCGCGCAGCGGCTCAGAAGCTCAGCGCGCAGCGGCTCAGCGGCTCAGCGGCTCAGCCCTCAGAAGCTCAGCGCGCAGCGGCTCAGAAGCTCAGAAGCTCAGAAGCTCAGAAGCTCAGAAGCTCAGCGCTTCGAATACTGGAAGCGCTTGCGGGCGCCTGGCTGGCCGTATTTCTTGCGCTCTTTCTTACGCGAGTCGCGCGTGAGAAAACCGGCGCTCTTGAGCACGGCACGCATGCCGCCATCCGAGGTCGTGAGGGCGCGGGCGACGCCGTGGCGAATCGCTTCCGCTTGCGCGCTGTGGCCGCCGCCTGCGACGGTCGCCATCACGTCGTACTTTTCGATTCCTTCGATGAGCTCGAGCGCTTGGCGAAGGATCATCCGCGTCGTCTCGCGCAAGAAGTACGCGTCCGCATCGCGGCGATTCACCGTGATCTTGCCGGTGCCTGGCGAGAGCCACACGCGAGCCGTCGCGCATTTGCGGCGGCCTGTTGCGTAAATTCGATCGGTCTGAGCCTCAGCCATGATGTTCCTTGAGGGCGCTTTACTTGCTGGCCAATTACTTGGTGACAGAGCTGGCGACCGGCACGTCGAGCAGCTGCGGCTGCTGAGCCGTATGCGGGTGGTCGGGGCCACCGTAAACTTTCAGCTTCTTGATGAGCTGGCGGCCGAGCGGCCCCTTCGGAAGCATGCCCCACACTGCCCGACGGAAGGGCAGATCGGGATTCACCTTGAGCAGCTCGTCGTAGCCGACGGACTTGATGCCACCGGGATAACCCGTGTGCGAGTAGTGCCGCTTCTGCTCGAGCTTGCGGCCCGTCAGCGCGACTTTGCTGGCGTTGACCACGACGACGAAATCGCCCGTGTCGACGTGTGGCGTGAACACAGCCTTGTCTTTGCCGCGGATCTTGTCCGCGATGAGCGTCGCGATGCGACCGAGCGGCTTGTTGTCCGCGTCGATGACCCACCAGCGGCGCTGTGCTTGGGCCTCAGCTGGCTTGGCCGAAAAGGTTTTGCGATGACCGTTCATGGTGGCGTGCCGGAAAGTAAGGGAGCGCCGTTCTAGTTGCCCGGTCCAACCTTGTCAACGATTTCCAAGGCGATCCATCACTCGCCACTGCACTTACGAATGCGCTCGCGAACGCGATCGCCACTGCACTCGCGACTGCACTTACGAACGCGATCGCGATAAGGCCGCGCTGAAGATATTCGCGCCGAGCTTGACGCGGTCTGCCGACGGCCATGATCCTCGCGGATGCGTTGCGCCTCCGAGTGAGCGCGTACGCATGAAGGAGCTTTGCGAACCGCAATGTTGAATTTCGAGCCAAGCGAAGAACAGCGCCTGATGCGCGATAGCGTCGCGGAGCTCGCGAAGGCGGTGCTCTTTCCTGCGGCGCGGCGGCACGAGGCGGCGCGTCGTGTGGCAGCGGAAGTGCGCGCGGCGGCATCGGAACTCGGCCTCGGCACCGTGCTCGTGCCCGAACACTGCGGAGGCTCGGGGCTCGGGCTCACGACCGCCGTGCTGCTCGAAGAAGAGCTCGGGCGCGCGGATGCCGGCGCTGCGTTCGGCCTGCCTGGCCCAGGAGCCTTCGGCCTTGCCCTATGCGAGCTCAGCACCGCGGACCAACTCGTCGAGTGGCTGGGGCCCTTCACCGCTCCGGACGCGCTCGATCGCTACGGCGCCGTGGCCTGGAGCGAGGCGGGCCCGAACCGCGAGCGCGCTGGATTCTCGACCGTGGCGCGATGCGTGAAGGACGACCAAGGCGATACCAACTGGGAGCTGACTGGCGAGAAATGCTTCATCGCAAACGCCGAGCACGCCGATCGTTTCGTCGTGTTCGCGCAGCTGGACGAGGCGCTCGGTTGGCGCGGCATCGGCGCCTTCGTCGTCCGGCGCGACAACCCCGGCCTGAGCTTCACGGCTCGGCATGCGACGCTCGGCCTCGAAGCCGCGAGCTTCGGCGCGATCAAGCTCGAGAGCGCGCGGGTCATGCCGTCGGCGCATCTCGACAAGCCCGAGTTTCTGCTCGCGACGCTGCGGTTTTTTTCGAAATATGCGCTCGTCGTAACGGCACGCGCGCTCGGTCTCGCGCACACGGCGTTCGAGCTCGCCAGACAGTATTGCGACACGCGCGTCGCCTTTGGTAAACCCATCGGCCATTTCCAGGCCGTGGCATTCAACCTCGCCGATCGACTGATGGACCTCGAGTCCGCGCGCTGGCTCTTGTGGCGCGCGGCGTGGTCGTGGGACGTCGCGAAACCCGACGGCGCGTGTCTGCTCGCGAGCGCGCAGGCAGCCGCACAGATTCATGAGATCGCCATGCGTTGCGCGGACGACTGCGTGAGTCTCCACGGCGGCGCCGGCTTCGTGCGCGACGTGCTCGCCGAGAAGCTCATGCGCGATGCCAAGCAGCTCTCCTTGTGCGGGCCAACGGTCGCGACGCTCGATCAGCTGGCGTCGGCGCTCGAGCTCGGCGGCGATCTCGGGGCGCTCGATCCCGGCCTCGTCTTGCCCACGCCCGACACGCAGGCGATCTTCACTTGAACCCGGGCGCGCGAGGACCACGATGATCGAGTTCGACCTGAGCGACCGCCAGCGCCAGCTGCACGATGCGCTGACCAACCTCGGCCACAGCATCATTCGCCCGCAGACGCTCGCGTGGGATCGCGCACACGCGGTGCCGGACGAGTTTTACCGAAACTTCATGCGCATGGCGGCGGCCTTCGGTGGCGCGAAAGAGTCGGCGCGCTTTCTCGGCGGCGAAGACCCCGAAGACGCTGCGGCCCAGCCGGCCCGCGATCCAAAGAAACAAAGCCAAGCGAACCGTACCGCTGCGATCGCGTCCGAGGTCTTCGGGTGGGCGGACGCTTCGATCTTGCTCGGCTTGCCGGGGCCGGGGCTCGGCGGTCCGCCGGTGCGCTCGAGCGGCACCAGCGAGCAGAAGAAGCGCTTCTTTGGCATCTTCAACGACATGCTCGACAGCGAGCTGCAATGGGGCGCCTACGGCTTGACGGAGCCGGGCGCGGGCAGCGACGTGGCGGCGATCCGAACGAGCTGCGTGAAGGACGGCGGCGCTTGGATCCTGAACGGGCGCAAATGCTTCATTACGAATGGCGGGCGCGCGGCGTGGACCGTGATCTTCGCCACCGTCGATCCGAGCCTCGGTCGCGCGGGCCAGCGTGCCTTCGTGGTCGAGAAGGGCACGCCTGGTTTCTCGGTCGGCAAGCTCGAAGAGAAGATGGGCCTTCGCGCGAGCGAGACCGCGGAGCTGGTGCTCGAAGACTGCCGCGTACCCGGCGAAAATCTACTCGGTGGTGAGGAGGCTTACCGCACGAAAGAGGGCTTCCTCACCGCGATGAAGACCTTTGACACGACCCGTCCGCTCGTCGCGGCGATGGCGTGCGGCATCGGTCGTGCAGCCTTCGAGTACGCGCAGCAGTTCGTGCGTGACCATTACGTCTTGTCGCGGCCGGTCCCGCGATATGCGCTGATCGCGGACAAACTCGCGCGGATCGGCCGGCGGCTCGAGGCGGCGCGTCTGCTGGTCTATCGCGCGACCTACCTCGCGGATCTCGGCGAACCCAACGCCCGCGAGGCGTCGATGGCGAAGGCCTATGCAGGGCAGGCGGCGACGGCGGCGTGCATCGAGGCGGTCGAGATCTGCGGCGCGCACGGCAGCCTCGCAGAGGACCATTCACTGCTCGACAAATGGTTTCGGGACATCAAGGTCTTCGACATCTTCGAGGGCACCGGCAACATCCAGCGCGTCGTGATCTCGAAGCGGATCGTGGCCGGCCTCAAGTCCTTTTGAGGCGGCCGCGCACGCTGACCGTCGCGGCGACCATGCTCTGTGTCCATCGAAGCGGATGAAAAGTGTCCATCGAAGCGGATGCTCTGTGTCCATCGAAGCGTATGAAAGCTGAGAGCCCATCATGACGAGTCCCCTGCCCGTCGATTGGCAAGTTCCCGAGGCGATTCGCAGCCGCATCGGTGAGCACGCCGGCCGGCAGCGTGCGATGAGCGAGGCGGGACATGTGCTCATCATCCTGCACGGCCTGCCGGATCCGAACGAGCCCGACCTGCGCGAAGCACGGCTGTTCTGGCGCTCGTGCGAGGGAGAGTGGCGCTCCAGCGAGGAGCACTCGCAGCGGACGGACGAGCATGCGAGGACGAGCGGTGAACACGGCCGTCCAAGCGGCGAGCATTCCCGCTCGCAAGAAGCAGAAGGCCAATCGACGGCAAGCCTCGACGAAGCTGCCGGGCTCCAGCACCACCTGCAATGCTACGCCGAGAAGCTCTCGTCGCTCGAGGACCGCGTCGAGCGCGCGCGCACGTCACAGGACTATTTCTCCGTGCTGCACGAGGTCCTTCCGCTGCGCCGCGCCACCCGCAACATGCACCTGGCCTTGCAAGAGGCCCGCAACGCGATCGAGGGCGCGCGCGAGCTCATCGCGCTGCGCGACCGAAGCTACGATCTCGAGCGGGCCGCGGAGCTCGTGCATGGCTTTGCGCGCGACGGGCTCGACTTCATCGTGGCGCGGGAGAGCGAACAACAAGCCCAGGCAAGCCGCCGCGCCGAGCGGGCCGCGCATCGCCTCAATCAGCTAGCGGCCCTCACGCTGCCGATCACGGCGGCCGGCTCGATTCTGGGCGTGAACCTCATGCACGGATTCGAGTCGACCGCCGCGCCGTGGCTTTTTTGGGGCGTAGCGGCACTGTGCCTGGGACTCGGATTTGCGGTTCGCACCGCGATCGAACGCGACCGCTGACGACGTCGCGCTCTGGCAATTAGCGGATTGGCAACTAGTGGATTGGCAACTAGCGGCCCGGCAATGGGTCATGAGCGCCGAGATTTGCCTCAGAAATTGAAGCGCGTGCGGGTCCACACGACGGAGCCGCCACCCGCGGGATCGCCGAACTTCGTCGAGGTCTTGCCGAGCTGTCCGAGCACGCCGAGGCCGAGGTCGAGACCGTTGCCGAAATTGTAGTTGAGCTCGGGGTAGATCACCGCCGAGAAGCCCTTCTCCGTGAACATCGAGTGTGAAACCTTGATGCGCTTGCCCGCGGCTTGGTCGTAGGTCGACTCTTCTACGCCGTTGAGCGCGAAGATCGTGAAGAGCCGCAGCATCAGCTTTTGCTGCATGAAATGGAACATCAGGCCGCCGACGAGGTAGTCGCCGAGCCGCGGTCGCAGCACCTCGCGCGCGCATTTCTCACCGGAGAGCACGAAGGCACAGTCGAGGGCAGTCGTGGTCGGGTCCGTCGTCACGCCGCCCTCGGCCACGGTCACCCCGCTCGAGAAAAAATCCCCCGCGCCGAACTCGTCGGGGAATCCGTGGACCCACTGCAAATTGGCATAGGCCGTGCCGCTGAAGGTGTAATCGACCCCCGCGGTCCACTTCAGAAACGGAGTGTCCGTGACGACGATGGGGCGCGCGCCTCCCGCTGTGCCGTCGCCCTCGTAGTCGTACTCGCCCGCGGGGACGTCGATGGGGCCGATCACGACGGGCCCGCGTTGAACTTCCATCCGGGTCTCCTTCGGGACGATGAGCGCGGCTTCGAGCCGGTAGCCGACGGCGTTGAAGAGCTTGTCGCTGAGTGCCTTGAGGGTGCCAATCTCGCCCGCGACGTTGAGCCCGAAGACGTGCATGCGCGGATACTGGAGCGTCACGTCCGTCAAGAGGACGCTGTCGATGCAGTCGCTCGCGTCCTCGGGATTGCAGCGGCGCGTGCGGTCTTGATGCACGTCTTGGCGCGCGGCGACCGGAAAGTCGCTGCGGCCCAGGTAATAGCTGAGCGAGACGTCCTGATCGAAGAGCGTGCCCGCGAGCCGATAGCCAAGCTGCATGTTCTCGAAAGACAGGTCCGGCAAAGTCGGGCGCACGCTCGCGACCACGGTGGCGTTGCGCGATGCGAGCGGGTTGTCGAGCGCCGCGGCGGTCTCGGCGTGGAGGCGCCAGCGAAGCGACTCTTCCACCATGGGCAATCGATCGACCGCGCCAGTCGCGAGCGCCGCCGAGCGCGGCAAGAGCGCGGGCCTGAAGACGGGCACCACCACGAGCTGGTGCGACCAGTCCTCATTGAGCCAGTAGTCGAAGCGCACCATCATGTTGCCCTGCTGGTCCCCGAAGAGAAGCACGTCCTCCAGATCGTCGGCGTTGAGGTTGTTCGTGGGGTTGAACTGATCGGCGGCGCCCCACTCGACGAGCTGCTGTCCCACGCGAAGATCGAGGCCCCTGACGAAGAGATCGCGCATCTCTACGTAGAGGTTGTGCGCGTCGATGCGGAAGGGATCGACCACCTCGCGTCGCGTCAGGTCGGTGAACGTCTCGACGTCGCGCGCGGCTCCATACAAGACGAAATCGAGGTCGGCGCGGGCGCTGAGCTTACCGTATTCGGCCGCGAAACGTGCCCCGAAGAGGTTCTCGTTTCGGTCCACGCCCGCGGGCAGCTCACGCCGGTCGAACCACGGCCCGGCACCGACCTTGGCCGCGCGAAACCGCAAATCGGATTGAACCTTCGCGCCCCAGGTCGTGGTGAGTGTGGGCTTGCCGGCGTCACTCGCCCCGTCGTTGTCGTCGTCCTTGTCGTCGTCATCGTCATCGTCATCCGCATCGCCGGGAGCCGGAATCGCAGGGGTTTGCGTCGGCGAGCTCGCGGCGTGCGCATCTCGTCGAGCGGCGAGCGATGCCACGAGCACTACCAAAGAGGATGCCAGAACGAGACGGCGGGGCGAGGGCTGCATCTTCGCCTGATACTACGGGCGCGCGCGGTGGTGAACCGGCGGCGTGCGCCCACGAGGGCATGCCGACATCGAGGATCACCAGGCGGCGTGCGCCCACGAGGGCATGCCGACATCGAGGATCACGAGGCGGCGTGCTAGCGTGCGGGAGCGGGTTTCGCTGTGCGCGGGCGGAGTTCTTTCGCGCTGAAGTTTCGTCTTCGATTCTTGGAGTGTCGCTCATGGTTTTTCGAAAGCTATTCGCTGGGGTGCTTGCAGCATTTGGTCTTGCGGCCGGCGTCGCGACCGGGTGCGCCTCCGGAACGGTCGACTTTGCCAATGATGCGGGCGGCGGGTCGAGCTCGCCGGGCGCGGGTGGTAGCGGCGAGGCGGGCGGCGCGGGCGGTGTCGCAGACGGCGCGGGCGGTGTCGCAGACGGCGGAAACGGCGCCGAGGGCGGTTCGGTGGGTCCACTCCCGTGCGGTGTCGACTGTGCGACGATCGGCGTGCCCGCGTGCCAGAAGGCCCAATGCAACCTCATGACGAAGCAGTGCGAGGTCATCTCGCTCGGCAATGGCGCCGGCTGCGACGACGGCAAGTTCTGCACGGTGAAGGACGCCTGCCAGAACGGGATCTGCGTTGGCGGGCCGGTGAACGACTGCGGGCTCGACCCGCCAGAGTGCACTCAGCTCACCTGCGAAGAAGCGACGAAGAAGTGCGGGACGACTCCCCAATCGAACGGCGCGAGCTGCATCTCGCAGGACCTCTGCGTCGTCGGCGGTAAATGCCAAAACGGCGTTTGCGGCGGCCAGGTGAACGACTGCTTCTTTGCGCCGGTGCCCAACGAGTGCTTCGTCGCCGTGTGCGAACCCGCCACGGGCCAGTGCAAGCCGCAGCCCGGTAACGACAACGGGGCCTGCACAGATCTGAGCGACCTCTGCACGGTGGGCAAGACCTGCCTGAACGGTGTTTGCGGCGGCGGCAAACCGAAGGATTGCTCGCTCTTGAGCAAAGGCTGCAACGACGGCCTCTGCGACACCGTGAATGGCCAGTGTTTCGCCAAGCCGCTGATGCAGGGGCAGGCGTGCCTGGAGAAGACCGATGTTTGCAATACCGGCTTCTGCGACAGCGTGGGCAAATGCATCGGCTCGCCGATCAACGAGGGCCTGAAGTGCGACGACAAGCTCAGCTGCACGGTCGATACGATCTGCACGACCGGCATGTGCACGGGCGGCACGTCGAACATCGTCGTCTACTTCGCCGATGATTTCAGCACTGGGGCGAAGGGATGGACGCTCGGGACAGAATGGCAAATAGGCGCGACCAAGGAGTCGTCCGGCCAGGTCTATGGCGCCCCCGATCCGGCCGCCGATCACTCGCCTTCGCTGGACAATGGCGTCGCCGGTGTCGTCCTTGGAGGCAACGCCGCCACGGGCCTCCACGACTACTATTGGCTCGAGAGTCCGGCCGTGAACACAGCGGCGGCGCAGACCGTGTACTTCGAGTTCTGGCGCTGGCTGAATAGCGATTACACGCGCTACATGGCCAACAAGGTCGAGGTGTTCAACGGCACGACCTGGGTGAATCTGTGGACGACCGCCGGCTCGCCCGGGATCCAGGACAGCGCGTGGACCAAGGTCAGCTATGACATCACCGCGCACAAGAGCGCCACCATGAAGGTGCGGTTCGGCTTCACGGTCACGAGCGGCGGAGTCTTCACCGTCTCGCAGTGGAACGTCGACGACGTGTTGCTCTCGAACGGCCCCTGTTTGTAAGTCGACTCTCCCGCACCTGCGCCGGATTCGTTGCTATCGGCGCGGAGCTAGCGCGGCGATGACGGCAAAGGTCACCGCGTCGGCGCTGGCATTGCCGTCGATGTGGAGGATGCAATCTCCGGGCACGAGCCGCTCGGCGTCGCGGTAGAGCGCGGCGAGCTTGGCTTGGAGATCTTGCCGCTCGTAGAGCTCGATCTGCGCGGCCCGGGTGTCGCGGCGCTGGGCGGCGACATCCGGGCTCACGTCGAGCACGACGGTGGCATCGGGCCGGAGCGCGAAGCGATTGAGCGACCGGACCCAAAGGACGGCATCGACGCCGGGGTTGTGCGCGGGCTCGGTGGTCGCCGTCTGGTAGGCGAGGCTCGAGAGATCGTAGCGATCCGAGAGAACGTGCGTGCCGAGAGCAAGGTGCGGCTCGATTTCGTGCGCGACGTGATCGAGGCGATCGGCGGCGAACAACAGCGCCATCGTCTGCGCGTGCGTGGCGCCGCCAAGCTCGAGTCGCTTGCTGAGCGCGAGGCGTAGCATCGAGCCGACGGGGCCAGCGCTCGGCTCGCGGGTGAGGTGAACGGCCTGACCGAGCGAGCGAAGATGGGCTCCATAGCGCGCGAGCTGGGTCGTCGTGCCGGCGCCGTCGATCCCCTCGAACACCACGAATTTGCCGCGAATTGCGGCCGTCACGCGCACACCTCGATGGGGGCCGGGTCTTCGCCGAACACCACGAATTTGCCGCGAATTGCGGCCGTCACGCGCACACCTCGATGGGGGCCGGATCTTCGCCGAGCACCACGTTGTCGATGAGCCGGGTCGCTCCGATGCGCGCCGCCACCGCCACGAGCGCGCGCTCGCCGATGCAGTCCGCGTCGAAGATCGGCCGCACCGTGTCGGGGTCGGCGACGGTGACGTAGTCGATCAACGTCGCCGCGCGCGTGACCTCTGCGAGGACGAGCGAGCGAAGGTGTCCCGCGTTTCGTGCGCCACTCTCGAAGGCGCGCACCGCGTGCGAGAGCCCGCGGGCGAGCCCAAGCGCGCGGGTGCGTTCGCCGGCCGAGAGGTACGCATTGCGGGACGAGAGCGCGAGTCCGTCCGGTTCGCGCACGGTCCGAAGGCCGACGACTTCGATCGGCATGGCGAGGTCGCGCGTCATGCGGTCGATGACGCGGTACTGCTGATAATCCTTCCGTCCGAAGACCGCCACGGCCGGACCGACCAGCGCGAAGAGCTTCGCGACCACGGTGCACACGCCCTCGAAATGCCCGGGGCGATGGGCGCCGCAGAGGGCCGCAGCGGTGTCGCCGACGCGCACGCGAGTCTCGTCTCCCGGTGCGTAAATGACGTCTTTTTCGGGGGCGAACACGACGTCGACGAGCGCCTCGGCACAGCGCGCGCAGTCGCTTTCGAGCGTGCGCGGGTAGCGAGAGAAGTCCTCCGCCGGACCGAACTGCGTCGGGTTCACGAACACCGACACGACGACGAAGGTCGCGCGGCTTCTCGCCTCACGCACGAGCGCGAGGTGGCCGTCATGCAGCGCGCCCATCGTCGGAACGAAGCCCACGCGGCGGCCCTCACTCCGCGCGTGGTCGCACATGGCGCGCAGGGCGACGGGATCGTGAAGGACCATCACGGCTCGCCAGGACCTTTCAAGGCGTGGGGCGTGTGCCCCACCAGATGAAGAGCGCCGCGGAGATGGCGAGGCCCGCGAAGATCAAGAGCACGCTCCGATCCGTTTTTCGATTCCGCGCGAGCCGCTCTGCTCGACGCCACGGTGGCGGTGCCGCCGAGACACGGCCCTCGCCCTCACCTTCGCTCCTGCGCGCGCCGCGGGCCGAGGGTCGCTCGTCGCGCTCTTCCGCATCAGCACCTTCGCGAGCGCGCGCGGCCGCCGCGGCGAGGACATGTTGCTCCCCGTGATCATGCGTGGGTCGTGGCATGCGCGCCGGATGTTGCGCGTCGTCCTTGCGCTGTTTTCGCGATCGCTTCGCCAAGGTGCCGCGACGCTAACCCCGATCGCGTCCGCTCGTCCACCGCGCGTCCACCCGAGCGCTGCCCGCGTGCTGCCCGCGTGCTGCCCGCGTGCTGCCCGCGTGCTGCCCGCGTGCTGCGCCGAGTGCTGCGCCGAGTGCAACTCGAGTGCTGCCCGAGTGCTACGCCGCCTGCTGCCCGCGTGCTGCCCAAGTGCTACGGTGTAGCCGCCCAGCTCCCGCTTGTCGCTGCGCTAGAGGTGCTTGCTTACTCGCTGATCTGTCGCGTCCGTTTTTATCGGGCACTGAAGATTCGCGCACGGAATTCCCCAAATAACGGGCCCGCGCGCACCACGGTCGAATGAACCAACACACCACGTCGCCTGCGTCACGCAGCACCCACCGGCACGCGCTGGCTCCGTCACGCAGCCCACGCGGGCATCAGGCGGCCATCGTCGCGCTCGCCATCTTCGCCGTCGCGGGGCTCGGCTGTGACCCGGTGATTCCCGCCCCGAGCGAGCCGAAGTGGCAGCAGCTCTTCGCGGAGCTTCCGGGTGCGCTCATCTCGATCTGGGGCGCGAGCACCTCGGACGTGTGGACGGTAGGCGGCGATCCCAAGGACGGCAGCGGGCCGATGGTGCTGCACTACGACGGCAGCGCATGGACGCGCGTCACGGCTCCGAGCGAAGGCGACCTGTGGTGGGTGCACGGCTTCGCCGGCGGCCCCGTGTTCATGGGCGGCGAGGGCGGAAAGATCCTGCGCTACGAAGGCGGCAAGCTCGAGGCGATGACGACGCCCGGCGACGGCACGGTGTTCGGATTGTGGGGCAGCGCGGCGGACGACGTGTGGGCGGTGGGCGGTGCAGGCGGCACGCCGACGGGTGGCTTCGTGTGGCACTTCGACGGCAGCGCGTGGAGCGAGGCCGCCGGCGTTCCCGCCGAGCTGTCCGCGACCGCCACGGTGTTCAAGGTGTGGGGGCGCGCGGCAAACGACGTGTGGCTCGTGGGCACCGGCGGGCTCGTCTTGCATTACGACGGGGCGGCCTACGAGGCGCGCAAGACGCCGACCACGCGCACGTTGTTCACGGTGCACGGCGACGACCAACGCACGATCGCGGTCGGCGGCTTCGGCACGGCGGTGATGCTCGAGGAGGATGGCCTCGGCTTCACCGATGTGACGCCGGCCGCGGCACCGCAGATGACCGGAGTCTTCGCGCACGGCGGAAGCGCGTACGCGGCGGGCTCCCTCGGCTCGATCATGCGGCGCCACGACGACGGCTGGAGACTCGAAGACACCGGCATCGAGCTGCACGACGACTTCCACGCGGTCTGGATCGATCCAAGCGGCGGGGTCTGGTGCGCGGGCGGTCAAGTCGCGGCCTTTCCGCTCGTCCGCGGCATGCTCCTCTACAAAGGTGAAACCAGCATCAGCGCCGGCCCATATGCTACGAACTGAGCTCCGCGAAAAACGAGGAATGCCGATGCAACCGAGCCCAGAGGCGATCGTGCACACGCTGAATGACCAATACGTGAATGGCCAATACGTGAATGGCCAATACGTGAATGGCCAAACCGTGAATGGCCAAACCGTGAATGGCCAATACGTGAATGGCCAATACGTGAATGGCCAAACCGTGAATGGCCAATACGTGAATGGCCCATGCAAGACTGGAAACCACCTTCGCGCAGCGCGAACTGGCGCCCGAGCCGTCTGCCTCGTGCTGCTCTCGGTCGCGTCGGTCGCGTGCGATCCCGAAGAGGCGCCGCCGTGCGAAGAGGCCTCCGGCGTGGCGTGCGTTTGGGCCGGAAAGACCGGCGAGCTCGGGCTCAATGGCGACGGCAAAGATCGCCGCGACACACTCCTCTACTGGCCACTCGATCTCAGCTTCGCGCCCGACGGCACGGCGTGGTTCCTCGACTGGAACAACCACATGCTCCGCAAGGTGCAGCCGGACGGCACGGTCGCGACCGCGGTCGGAACCTTCGTCGGCGACGGTGCCCCCGGCGGCCTCGATCTCGAAGAGCCTGGCGCCCCCGGCCTCGACGTGAGCCTCAATCACCCGACCGACATCGTGTTCCGCCCGGACGGCGCGCTGGTGTTCGCGGCGTGGCACAACCACAAGATCCGCAAGCTCGATCCCGAGACCGGCAACGTCGTCGTGATCTACGGAAGCGGACCCGGATTCGTGGGCGACGGCGGCCCGTCCCGCACGGCAAAATTCAACCAGCCGAAGGCGCTCGCGTACGGCGACTCGGGCGAGCTCTACATTCTGGATCAGCGTAATTTCCGGGTACGGCGCGTTTCCGGCGACGAGACTGCGACGATGGGCACCGCCGTCGGTAAGGGCACCGCCGGATTCAGCGGCGACGGCGGCCCCGCGGACGCCGCCGAGCTCGCGTTCGAGGCCGGCGGCAATCCCGAGCCGTCGGGGGCGCTGCTCTACGCGGGCGGAAAGCTCTACGTCGCGGACGCGCTCAACCACCGTATCCGCGTCGTCGACTTGGCCACGGGGCTCATCGCGACGGTCGCTGGCAACGGCAAGCCCGGCTTCTCCGGTGACGGCAAGAGCGCGCTCGATGCAAGCTTCAACAACGTGCGCGATCTCGAGCTCGGGCCCGACGGGCGGCTCTACGTGGCCGACACCGACAACCACGTCGTGCGCGCGATCGATCTCGACACCGGCGTCGTCGAGACCGTGGTCGGCACGGGCACTGCTGGCAGCAAAGCCGACGGCGTGACTGCGCGCGAGGTCGAGCTGAACCGGCCCTTCGGGCTCGCCTTCGACGCGAGCGGTGCGCTCTACATCGCCGACACCTTCAACAGCCGAATCGTGAAGGTCCCCCGATGAGCTCCCCGATGAATTACCCGATGAATCAGCTGCCAAGGTTCGTGCAAATCGCCACGCTCGGGGCGGCGCTCGCGGGCTGCGATCCCGAGGCCGTCGATGAGCATTGCAGCCCGAAAAGCGGGACGATCTGCACGGTGGCGGGGGTCGAGCATGCCGGCTTCAGCGGCGACGGTGGGCCCGCGTTCGACGCCGCGCTCTACCTGCCGCAGGACATGACCGTCGGCCCCGATGGCAATGTTTATCTGCTCGACTGGAACAACCATCGGGTGCGGCGAGTGCGCGCATCCGACGGCGTGATCGAGACCGTCGCCGGCACGGGTTTGCTCGGGGACGGACCGCCCGGCCCGGCCCTGAAGGCGGACTTCAATCACCCCACCAACGTCATCTTCGACAGCGACGGCAAGATGATCATCGCGGCGTGGCACAACAGCCGCATCAAGGTCGTGGATCTCGAGAGCGGCGAGCTCATCGATACCTGCGGCACCGGTGCGCGCGCGTACAAGGGCGATCTCGGGCCGGCGAAAGACGCTGCGCTCGATCTACCCGCCAGCGTCGCGCTCGATGCCGACGACAACCTGTTCATCATGGACCAGGCCAATCAGGTGATCCGCAAGGTCAGCGCCGACGGAACGATCACGCGCGTCGCGGGCAGCTGCATCGTGAACGCCTGCGCCGACGGCGAAGTGCCCGAGGCCTGCCCCGAAACCAACAAGTCCGCGTGTCACCTCGCCACCGATCCGACCGTGTGCGCGAAGCCCTGTCAGCCGGGGTTCGCAGGCGACGGCGGCGACGCGCTGTTGATGCGGATGGCCCAACCCTTCGGCCAGCAGGCCGATCCGGCGGGGCGGCTCGTCGTCGACGCGGACGGCAGCATCACCTTCGCCGACACCGAGAACCACCGGGTGCGGCGCATCGACGGCAAGACCGGAATCGTGGAGACGATCGCCGGCAGCGGGAAACACGGCTACTCCGGTGATGGCGGGCCCGCCACGGAGGCGGACCTCTACCGCCCGATCGACGTCGCGCTCGGAGATGACGGCACCGTCTACTTCACCGACACCTTCAACTCGTGCGTGCGCGCGATCACGAACGGCATCATCACGACCGCGGCCGGCCGCTGCGGCGAGCGTGGCTTTTCGGGCGACGGCGCTTCACCGACGAGCGCGGCACTCGACCGACCCTACGGAGTCGCGCTCGCACCGAATGGCGATCTCTACATCGCCGACAGCTACAACCATCGCGTCCGCGTGGTCGCGCGCTGAGCCACGCACGGCTCGCAGCTGAACTCAACGCAACTCAGCTCAACCCAATTCAGCTCAACGCAAATCAGTTCAACGCAAATCAGCTCAACTCCGCGCAACCCAATTCAGCTCAATTCAGTTCAACGCAACTCAGTTCAACGCAAATCGCCCCAGCTCAGCTCGCCGCGGCTCAGGCATGTTGGAACGAAAAGCGCCGTTTTTTCGGCATATTATCGAACTCGTGCCGTGCTGGCTCGCTGCCTGCGTGCTCTCTGGGTGCGACCCGACCGAGACGGAGCCGTCGCCTGCGCCGGTCTACGCCGCGGATTGGGCGACGAGCTACACGGAGGTGCGCGACTGCCGTCGAAGCGGCGATCACGACCTCAACTATGTGCGCATCCTCGCCGCGCCAGATGCGCTCGGGCCGTACCAAACTCGCGACGCCGCATTTCCCGACGGGGCCGTGGTGCTCAAGCTCGAGTTCGCCGATCCGGCGTGCACGGATAGGTCGGGGCTGACCGCGATGCGACGCGAGGCGGGCTTCGACGCCACCCACGGCGACTGGCACTGGCAGCGACTCGATCAAGACGAGAAAGTCTTCGAGGATGGCAAGCTCGAGCGCTGCGTCGGCTGCCACGCGAGCTGCGGAGTCGCGCCGGACGGGCACGACTGGACCTGCGCCGTGCCATGACTCGCCCGGGTGCGGCACGACTGGACCTGCGCCGTGCCATGAGCGGTGCGCTCAGCCGAGCCGGTGCTGTCGCGCTGCTGTTTTTGGCCACCGCCGGCTGCACCGAGGAGCCGTGCGGCGGCGCGGGTGTGATCTGCGCGCTCGCGGGAACTGGCATGGCGGCGTTCGACGGTGACGGCCGCATGGCGACCGAGACTTCATTCTATTTGCCGTCGGCCGTGCGGGTCGGGCCGGACGGACTCGTCTACGTGATGGACTTCAACAACATGCGCCTGCGCCGCGTCGATGCGGACGGTCGCGTGCGCACGCACCTCGGCAACGGTGTGCATTCGATCGCCGTGCCCGGGGCGCTCGCGGAAAATACGCCGCTAGAGAATCCGATCGATTTCCAATTCTCGGATTCTGGCGCGCTCGTCTTCATCGCATACCACGATCCGCGTGTGCTCAGACTCGACGCCGATGGACGCGTCGAGGTGCTCGCGGGCAGCGACATGCCCGGCGACGACGGCGACGGTGGCCCGGCGCTATCCGCCCACTTCGAAGAGCTCACCGGGCTCGCGCTTGGACTCGGCAATAGCGGCGCCATCTACGTCACGGACGAGAAGCACAACCGCGTGCGGGTCATCGAGAACGGCATCGTCCGCGCGCTCGCTGGCAACGGACTGCCCGGATTTTCTGGCGATCGGGGTCATGCCACGGCGGCGCAGCTTACCGAACCGACCGGCCTCGCGGTCGCGCACGATGGCGCACTCCTGATCGCAGACTCGGGCAACCACGCAGTGCGGCGCGTTGACGCGAAAGGCATCATCACGACCATCGCGGGAGCGGGCAGCCGCGGGCTCGCGGGCGACGGCGGCCCCGCCACCTTGGCCATGCTCGACACACCGCTCGGACTCGCGGTCGCACCGAATGGCGATGTCTACCTGAGCGACTCGGGCAACCACCGCGTGCGGCGCATCGACGCGAACGGAATCATCACCACCGTCGCGGGCACGACAGCCGGACACAGCGGCGACGGTGGCGAAGCCTCGAGCGCTGCGCTTCACGCACCACGCGGCCTCGAATTCAGCGAAGGCCGGATTTACCTGGCAGATCAGCGCAATCACACGGCGCGCGTGATCTTCCTCGCGCCCTGAAACGACGCCCTACGCGCTGATGGCTCAGGGTGCGTCGGGCTGAAACACGACCGGGCTCGCGGGCGCCCCTTCGTTGACGGCGCCGTTGCCGATCCACACGAAATAGCTCGGATCGACCAAGCCATCGAGCGCGACCGAGACAGTGAGCAGCGCGCCCGGCGTCGCGAAGACTTCCACCGCATCGCTCTCGTAGTCGGTCTCGGCGTAGAAGGTCAGCGACTCGTCGTCGAAGACATCGACCGTGTCAAAGGGCTCGAGATCGATGCCATCGACCGCGTCGATGCGACCGTAAGATGCGACTTCGATTTGGTAGATGCAATCGAGTCCCGTCAGGGCCGTGTCGCAGCTCGTCCAGATGCGCCACACGCCGCCGCGCGCGTACTCAACGAACACGCCAGCGCCGCTGCCGAGCTCGGTGGATAGCATCTCGCCCGAGTCGATCGTCGTGTGGAAGGCCGTGACGTCTCGACCGAGGCCGTCGCGATCGTCGTCATCGTGGCGTTCCGAGAAGACACATCCGCCGGTGGTGGCCATCAGCAAGATTGCCGTCACACGGGCGAGTCGGGTTCGCATGCAAGTCAGCATATCGGATGGCATGGTCGCGGTCCCTATTCTCAAGCGCTCATGGTGAATGTGAACATCGAAGCGCACGCTTGCGGCAGCGATGGAGTGCGCAGCGATCGCGTGCGCCAGCGGTGACGTGCGACAGCGATCGCGTGCGTCAGCGGTGACGTGCGGCAGCGATCGCGTGCGTCAGCGGCGACGTGAGCCGCTACCGTGTTTCGACGGCGTCGCGCTCACCGATCCGCTCTTCGATGATGAGCCCTTCGCTGCGGAACTCTTCGGAGCGCTCGGACTCGGCGAAGCAGCCCGCGCCGGAGTGCCCTGGCGCGGTACCGATGTGTACGGCGTGCCCGTGCTCGGTGACGAAGAGCGCGGCGGCAACGCGTGCGACGACGAGCGCGGTGCCGACGAACGCGACACCGGCGAGGAATATCCCGGCGTCGATGGCGCCGCGCGGGTGCCGTCATCGAACGACCGACGTGACGGCTGCGAGCGGTCATGTCCGCTCGAGTTCGGAGTGGACTGCCCCGGCGCGCGATAGCTGCGATGCGGGATGATGCTGCTCTGCCTCGAAGCGCCAGGCGCCGCGTGGAGCGTGCGACTCGAGGGGTCGCCGGAGGGCCCACGAACCTGCCGCACGACGGGCGGACGCGCCGCGCCGGAGCTCGCTCGATTTGGCGCCGGCGACTGCGACGAGACGACTGCGTGTGGCGAGCCCGAGCTGGCCGTAGCCGCGGGGCGAGGCGAGGCGGACTGTGCCGTGGCCGCGAGCCGAGGCGTGGCGGACTGTGGCGTGGCGGCACGAGCTGAAGACGTTCGCGCAGCATTGCGTGCAGGGCTCCGCATCGAAAGGGCGCGCGTGTCATGAGCGACGCGCTGCTTCGGGATCGCCGCCTTCGAAATTCGCGCATCGGCGAAGCTAGGCGAAGAGGGCATGCCGCCGATCTTGGTCGTTCGCTCCGCGGACTTCACGCCGGCGCGCTGACCGGAAGCCTTCACGTGGCCGGTGCCATGGCCGTGTCCCTGCGAAGCATGATGCCCGTGCGACGCATGATGCCCGTGCGACGACGCATGATGGACATGCGTGTGATTGACGATGCGCTGCACGAGGACGTGGTTGTGAACGATGTGAGAGTGCCAATGCGGGTGAAAGAAATAATGGCTCGAGCAGAACCACCACGGCACCGTGATGGCCCACGCGAACGCCATCGCAGAACCGTCGATCCAGACGTAGCGCGGAGGCATCGGCGCCCAGCCGACGTAGTCGTATCCGGTCTCCCCGACGCGCCAGACAACCCACGCCGGAGCCCACGTGCGCCCGGGGACCCATGCCCAGCCGCGCTCCGCGATCCATACCCAGCGGCCGTAGTGAAACGGGATGTAGCCCCAGTCGTAGTCGCTCATGAAGACCCAGTTGCCATCGTCCGCAACTGCCCATCGGCCGCGGCTTCGATACGGCACGAAGTCCCGCCCGACAACACCCTCATTGGGCACCCACACTTGTCCGTAGCGCCCGTCTGCAATCCACGCTCCGTGGGGCGCAAGCTCGCCCCTGAACTCATCGAGCGCGCTCGGATCGGTGTCCGCTGCGTAGTCGTAATCGGAGACGAGGGGCTCGGCCGCGGCCTCATTGCCGACCGCAGCGGCAGCGTGTTCCGCCTGCGCGACGCTGCCGGCGAGCAAGGAAACGAGGGCGAAGACGAATGACAACAACCTGGCAAACTGCCGTGGAGCGAGTCGGTCGTTCATGGGGCTCATGATGCTATGGGGATGGGTGCCGCGCCAACCATGACGCGAGCCAAGGGCACGGGTGAGACGGGCGCGCCTCGACGCTTAGTCATGGCAAGGCAAATGAAGCTTGCTCGGGAAGACCCGCGCCACCGACCGGCGCCAACGAAGAGCGTGCCATCATGGCCCAGCGCTCACGATCCCGCCTCCGCGCGAAACCGCTCGAGCGCCTCGACGACTTCGCAGAGCGGCAGTCCGATCACGTTGCTGTGGGAGCCCTCGATGCGGCGCACGAGCGTGGCTCCGACACCCTGGAGCGCATAAGACCCGGCCTTGTCACGTCCCTCCCCGGTCGCGACGTACCGTTCGATGGCCGCGTCATCGAGCGACCGAAACTCGACGCGTGTCGTCACCGTTCGGCACACCGTTCGGACCGCTTCGCCGAGGTTGGCATCGACCGGCTTCATCACGAGCGCGAATCGGGTCGCGACCTCGTGAATTGCGCCCGACAGAATCTTGATCATGTTCTGCGCGTCGGCATCGTCGCGTGGTTTGCCGAGAATCACGGGCGTTTCGTCTGGTCGGGCGATGACGATCGTATCGGCAACGAGCACACAGCTCGCGGCATTCGCCTCCGAAAGACGCAGGGCAAGGTCGAGCTTGGCAAGGACGACACGCTCGAGATACGCGGTCGCAGCTTCACCTGGGAGCAAGGTCTCATCCGCGTCCACGGCTCGCACGACGAGCGGGAAACCCAGCGCCTCGAGCATCTCGCGGCGGCGTGGCGAGCCCGAAGCGAGCAGCATTGAGTGCGCGTGCGAATGCGAGTGCGGGTACGAGTCTGACTTCACACGCCCCGCGTAGCACAGCGTCGTCGAGCAGCCCTTCTCTGCACGACCACGCGGCGACGTTCATCGGTGAGAGCAGCCGAACTTGGTGGCAGCGCGCGACCCGGCGTGGCTTCGTGGTATTGCCCGCGCGTGGGCAGGCGCGGACGCAAGTGGGCGCGAACGATCGTCGCGGTCATCGCATCACTCGGTTTGCAAGGACTAGCGCGATCGCTGCTCGCCTCCGAGGCTTGCCAGCCGCCGAGCGGGCTGTCGACGTGCCTCCCCGCCGACAACTTGTGGCCCTCGCCGCGCAGTCGCTTCGCGTGGCTTGGCCCGTCGTCCACCGAACCCGAGCGGTCGGTCGCCTTCGCGTTGTCACTCTCCTACCTGCATCACCCGATCGGCCTCTCCGTCGCGTCCGCCGATCCTGAGGGAACGACCGTGTGGGCAGTCGAGGACGCCGTTTACGCCACCATGGGCGCCGCGCTCGGGCTCACACAGCGCGTGCACTTCGAGCTGAATTTCCCGTTCGCGAGCTTTCAACGCGGTGCCGGAACCTCCCATCTCACGGGCTCGAACACCACGCTTCCGAGGAGCGCGATGGGCGACGCGCGCTTCGGTCCGACCGTCTCGGTCCTGGCCCAAACGCTCAACGAATGGGACCTCGCGCTGGCAAGCCGCATGCTCGTCACAGCCCCGACCGGAGATCGCACGGCCTTCGTCTCTGCTGGGAGCGTCACCTTCGCGCCCGGCATTTCGGGGACCGCACGAAGAGGCCAATTCAGGCTCGCCGTCGACGCTGGCGCCCGACTGCGCCGTCATACCGAGCTCGGAGGCGCGCTCATTGGCCATCAGCTCTCACTCGGCGTCGGCGCGAGCCATCCGGTGCTGCCCGATAGATGGCTCACGGTGGCGCTCGAGAGCTTCGCGCTGTTCACGCTCGCGACTCAACTCGTCGAGGACCCTGCCCCCGCGGCGCTCTCGCCTCGAGAGAGACCGTCGGACGCGCCCCATATTCCTGCGGAATGGCTCATCTCGGCCCAATCCAATCACCTGCTCGCCGGACGGCTTGGCCTGGTCCTCGGCGTCGGCGGTGCACTCCCGATCGGCCGTGCGTCGGATGTCACCGCACCGGCCCTTCGCGCACTGCTCTCTGTCGCCATCTCGACGACGACGAGCCCTCGCGACTGAGCCGCGGGCTATCACGTTGATCAGAAAATTCGCGGCGGCACGTGGATCGTGTCCCCCGCCTGCAGGGGTACGTCCGGGATCTCGTTGTTCGTGATCGCGTCGTAGTCGATCACCACCGCACGCGTCTTGCCCTGAGAAGTTCGCCGAAGGACGAGGCCGTTCGATCGTGCCACGGGGCTAAGTCCGCCAGCTTCGGAGATCGCGCGTACGAGCGTCATGCCCGGCTCGAGCGCCATCGCACCTGCAGTCTTGACCTCGCCGGTGACGACGACCCGCTTTGAGTTGTAAGCCTTGACGTTGACCACGACGCTTGGGTCGGTCAATACCTCGGCCGCCATCAACTTCGTGCGAACGAGCTCGCTGATTTCCTGAGGCTCAAGTCCCATGACTTTCAGGCGATGCACGTAGGGGATGTCGACGGTGCCGTCGGGGGCCACCGTGAACTCGGTCGGCAGTTTGTCCTCACCAACGATGTGCAACACGAATACATCGCCAACGCCGATGCTGGTCACCTCGACAGGCGGCGGCAGCGAAACCGGGACCGCAACGCGGTGACAGGCGACGAGCACCGTCAGCGAAACCATCAGCGCCCAGAGATGGGCCGCCGATAGCAAGTAAGCGAATCGCCGGCCGCCCACGCTACATGAACCAGCGAGCGCCGATGAAGGCCGCGATCTGCTGATACGCGAGCCGATCAACCCCCGTGACATTGGGGAACGCCAGCGCGGTGTTGCTGAAATACCCCGTGTAGCTCAGCTCGGCGTCGAGTCCGACAAAGTCCTTGATGCGGTACTCGGCGAAGACGCGGCCGTCGACGCGCAGATCAGTCCAGCCCGCCGGCTGTCCGAAGCTCGCGTTCGCTCCGGCCGGAAAGACGACGGCACCAGCCGCAGCCTCCGCGAGCAGCAGAAACGCGCCTCCGAAGAGGTAGTTGAAACGAACGTAGCCCTGGTCCTTTTCAGCGTAAGTGCCAATCAAGCTGTCCTGAAAATCGCGCGCAAATCCCAGCGTGAGACCGGACAAAGGCGCCGACATCTTCAAGGGATCGCTCGACGCGGCTGGCGTGAAAAACCATTTGAGCTCGGCCTGCGCGATGACGCTGTCGAAGTCGTCCGCCCCGCCGCTGTAGAAGCTTGCGCCCCAACCGACCATCGCCAGCGCGCCGAACGACGGCGTGATGAGGCCGTTGAGGCCGGCGCGGGTACGCAGCGGATGGGAGCCGGTCTTGCCCCCGGCAGCAGCCGCAGAGGGATACGAAACAAACCCGAGGCGAGCGTCGTAGATGAGCGCAGTCCGCGGGAGAAATCGCCACCGACCGCGTGTCGTCAATTCATGCTGAATCGAGTTCAGCCCGGAGAAACTCGTGTTCTCGAAGAACGACCCCGAGAAGGCGTATCCGAGCCGCCAGTCCAGGAGACCACTTCCCGGCGTCCACACGAGCTCGGTTCCGGCGTCAGGCGCGATGCGATTGAAGCTGGCTTCCGAGAGCCCTTCGCTCGATGGCCGAAGCGACCGCACGACCCCGCCGAAGATTCGACCGGACCATACCTGCCCCTGAAGAATGTCGAAATTCAGCCGCGCGAAACCAGACACGTTGCGTTGCCCGGCAAGGTTCTCCTGGCCCACCGCGCTCCCCGAGACCGGGATAAACTCGTTGTACGTGGCCCCCGCGTCGAGCCGAAATCCGAACGCAGGCGGCGGCGTATCGCCCCGACGCTGCGCACCGAGCGTCGCAATCGAGAAAGACGGCGACACGCGCAGTCGCAGGGCACTGATCGGGTCTTCGCTCGTGTCCCGATGAAAATAGTTCGAGTCGTAGCCGACGTCAGCAGCAACGCCCGGGTGAACCTCGAAGTCGCCAAAGAGAAAGCCGGCCCCTTCCCGGTATTGGCGGTCGCCGAGCCACACTGGCTCTTGCGCGGCGGCACCACCGGCGAAAAAGACGACGGCCGCGAGGAGCGCGACGAATGGGACCGTTCGATTCATCAAGGCAAATCCGGGCGGGAGCTTAGTCCTACGCCCTCGGACCTTTCAACAAACTTCCCCACGCTTCCGCAAGAACTCTCCGAGAAAATCGCGTCGCATTCTTGGGCAGGCCGAGTTGCGTAGGCCCAGTTGCGTAGGCCGAGCCGCGTAGGCCCAGTTGCGTAGGCCGAGCCGCGTAGGCCAAGCTCAGCGCGGCATCGGGTGAAACGTCACTGAATCCACATCCATGACGGGCGCACTGTCACTGAAAGGAGGGCACACTGTCACTGAAAGGACGGGCGCACTGTCACTGAAAGGACGGGCGCACTGTCACTGAAAGGACGGGCGCACTGTCACTGAAAGGACGGGCGCACTGTCACTGAAAGGACGGGCGCACTGTCACTGAAAACATGACGCGCAGGTCGGCGGCTCGGTGATGATCGGCGGCACGGGGAACGTCGTCGTCTGCTCTTCCCCAGGGAGGTCCCCCTCAATTTCCAGTTTCGTGTCGCTCTCGCCCACGGAGACGATCTCTTTGCCAATGCACTGCCGCGCCTCCGCATCGAGCTGAAGCGCGCGCTGATGAAGCACGGCGACGATCGTGTATTCGTGGCCGCTCAGCTCCGAGTCCCCGCGATCCACGGCCGCTTGGAGCGCCTTGGTCCGGTCCTGGACCTTGCGCAGAGCCACATCGAGCTGGTTCAGCTTGTCATCGAGGCAGAGGGTCTTGACGACGTCCTTCTTGTTCCGCGCGTCCTCGAGCTCTCGGCGCACGGTCTCGCGGATGCGCTCCATCGCAGCGACAAACGCGTTCGCCTGATCGAGCTGCTCTTTCGGTGAGAGAGACACCGTGCGCGCCGCGGACGGGACGTCCAGCGTTGGGCCACCCACTGGGTCCTGCGCCGTTGCGACCCCGTGGCCAAGGACGGCGACAAACAGACCAACGAGCGAATATCCTACGGAGTTTTTTCGGAGCATGCGCCCAACCTTCCCCCCGAGAGGGAACATTCCAGAAGCCACGAACTATACGGCCCAGCCAATTCGCATGTCAACGCGACAGGCCGGAGAATGGATGCAGGGGGCCGCGCGAACGTTCACGCCCGGACACCAGTCTGCGAAGATCCCGGCATCTCTGCGTGACCGCAACCATAGCGGCGGTCACTGCTTGACGAAGGTGATGGGGATGGCGATGACCGCCGACCCGCCTTCAGGAGGAGCGAAGCTCGCGCTCTGAACGACGCTCTTGAGGCAGCCGCTGATCGCCGCGAGCGCTCCGCCGCCGCCGCTGACACTGCGTACCTCGCCATTCTCACCAACCTTGGCTACCAGCGTCACGCTGCCGGCGAGCTCGGGGTTGCTGTTCAGCCCGCTCTGATAGCACTGCCGGAAGCGCCCCTTCATGCGGCCGACGACCCCGGACGCACCGGCAACCTTGCCGCCGCTCACGCTCGCGCCGCCGACGCTGGCATTTCCCACCGGGCCCTTTACCTCGACCGTCTTGGCAGCGACCGTAGCTCCGATGCCATCCTGGCCGCGGAATCCGACATCTCGGCCCTCATTGCCGCCAAGCGGACCCGTGCCTCCGCGTCCGGTAGATCCAAGGCCCCGAAGACCGGAAGGATCTCCGCTGCCTGCTCCCGCGTCGGAGCGCGCCGCGCTATCCAGCATTCCGGCCGGGACCTCCCCGGTACCGAGAACGCCCTCCGTCGCGACGCCGCCCTGGCCCAAAGCACCGAGCGTCTGCACGTCGAGTTCGGCGAGAGCGGACGAAAGTTCTGTGGCCTTCGCATCGGCGGCCGCCTTGGCAGCATCGGCCGATTTGGCACCGGCGTTCGGGTCGGACGGGCTTGGCTTGCCGCCCGCCGACGCCGTCGCCTGCTTGGGCGCCTCGGTCGCGGCCACGGCTTTGTCTGTGGGTGTCGGTTCGTCGCTCTTTTGCTTCTCCTGCACAGGAGGGGGCGGCAGCGCCTTTACCTGCTCGATGAGCTGGGAAATGACGGCATCCTCGTCAGGAAGGACCGGATCCATCCAATCGGAATACACGAGCGCGACGAGGAAGAAGTGGAGCAGAAATGAGAACGCGGCGACGATCGTCGTGAACCAGTCGATGTCGCCCGCGACCCCCTTGCGAACCGATACGGGCAGCTGGGGCTTCGGCTGCGCCGGCGGCGGCACCACGAACTGGAACAAGAAGGTCGTGTCACCGACGACTACCTTTCCGCGCGCATCATCGGAAATTCGCGTCTGGTAATAAGTCGCGCCCTTCTCCGAAATGGCCTTCGCCTGCGCCTTGAGCGCCGCCAATTCGCTGATGCCAGTCTTCAGCGCGACGCGACCACCCATGCCGTCGAGAAAGTTGAGGTGATACTCGTTGGCGATGAGCGCGAAGAGCTTGAAGTTCGGCGGGATCTTCCGACTCGGCACGACAAACGTGTTCTTTTCGCTCGGGCCGATGGTGACGTCGACTCGTTGCTTGATGAGCCGCTCGTCCACAACCTTGCCGGCTTGAACGACCCCGATCCGGAGGATCTTCGGCCCGGCTTGCTGCGAGACGGCACGCATCACCGCCGTCATCCGGCCCGGTCGAGCGGACGGACGCATGCTCTGAGGTTGCTGTTGCATCAAAATTCCTTCGCGCCAGAATGGCGGATCGCCGGAGAAACCCGGGCAGGAGAAGCGTACACGGGGGGGCCGCGAGGGTAAAGCCCGTGACAGTGTTAGTGACGGTGATCGTTTTCTTCGAACGAGCGAGCCCGACGAAGGATATCAGCCGCCCCGCACGCGCATGGAGAGGGCACGACTGCGACGGCGAGAATCACGTCGGGCGTGCCGCTCACGACTACGCCGCCTCGGCAACTCGAGCTCGACCCCGGCGAGATCGCCAACAAGCGCCGCCACGGTGCGGTCCACGAGCGCCCTGTGCCGTACGATGGCATTTCGCAGCGTGCCGCGAGCGAAGAATGCCGCCGCGACTCCGGTCGCTGCGATCGGCGCTGAGGCGACGAGTCCGACGACGCCCCCTGCTGTCCACCCGACCATGACGGCGAGCAGGCCGCCCGCCGCTGCAATTCCGAGTGCGCCGCGCGGCCAAATCTCGAAGGCGTCGAGTTCCCGCTGACGTTGATCGAGAGCATGATTCACCACCGCCATGCGCTCGGCCGGGTCGCGTGCGGATTCGAGCTCCTCCACCAGCTCGTGCAGCCACATCGGCGCTTCGTCCTTGACGACGACTTCGCCCGAGCTGGAGTCTTTGGTCGTGACGACGCCGGCGGCCGCGAGTTTGCCATTCCACCCTAAGAGTCGATGCGGCACACGTGCGATGGCGTAGCTCGCGACGCAAAAAACGCTCGCCACGATCGGGCCAACGAGCAGAGCGATGACGCTCATTGTACGACGCCGCCGACCGCGCCGCGACCAGCGCCGGGCCGCGGCGTTAGGCTCAAAACGGCTCTTTGTAGATCGCCGCTTCGATGCGCGCCACGAAGGGCTGATCGAGCTCGGACAGGGTTAGCTTGGGACGAATGCGCCCGACATCGACGGATGCGATCGGCTTTTGAATCCGTCCGCTGATCGTGATCTCGGCAAGCGTGATGATTCCGCGCGGTGCGCGCCCCTTGCCCTTGCCGCCGCCGGGCTCGTCCTGCGCACTCGCCGACGCCGGAGCGAATGCGACAACCGCAAGCGCGAGGCACGACGCCGCCATCACCGATCGCCTTGTGCTGAAGTTTCGCATGGCGACACCGTAGCACGCGGGTGGCGCACGCTCAGCCGCCGTCGCCGCCCTCAGGCGCTGGCTCTTCGCCCGCGGGCGCTGATTCGCCCGTGGCGGCTGGCGCTGCGGTCGGCGTGGACGTCGGCGCTGCATTCGCTGCTGCCACCGCGTCGATCTCGGCCTTTTTCAAGTTGGCGCGACCGAGGAGATCGTCGACGTCGGTCGGATCACTCTTGCTGCGAAGCTCCTTGAATCGGACGAACTCGGCAATCGCGGCTTCGACCTGTTCTTTCGCCGAAAGCCCGACGAGACTTGGCGCGAACAGATAAAGCAATCCGAGGTTGTAATAGACCGGCGCGAGGTTGCCGTCCTTGCGCTTCACCCAATCGAATTCTTCTTTGGCCTTCGCATAATCGCCCATGAGGCGATGTGCATCCCCAATGGAGAGATGCACGGCGAGGTTCTCAGCGTCGTAGCGCAGAGCGCCTTGCAAAATGGGGAGCGCCTCGGTCGCTCCTCCCGTCTCGAGCAAATACGTCGCAACTCGGACCCGCGGCAAAACGAGATCGGGACGAAGCTCCATCGCACGGCGATAAGCCTCGATCGCGGGCACACGCTTGTCTTGTTCGAGCAAGATCGTCGCCCGCAGCAAATGGGCATCCGCGTTGTTCTTGTCGCGCGGTGGGTTCGCGTCACCAAAGCCATCGAGGATCGCCTTCAGCGCGTAGAGCGCGAGGTCGAGGCGCCGCGCACGCCAATGATCGCGTGCAATCGCCAACATCGCTGGAGCGTGGCTCGGGTCGAGCTTCAGCGCCTCCTGGGCAAATTGCTGCGCGCTCGCGCTGTCATTTTGCAGCGATTTTACTTCCGCGAGCGCAGATGCAATGGCCGCGCTCTTCGGCAGGCGACCCCGCTTGTCCGTGAGAAATGCATCCGCATCGCTCGTGGCGCCCTGGCCCATCTGCAGCATCGCGTACGCGACCATGGCGTCGGTGTATTCCGGCAGGATGTCGAAGGCGCGCTGATATGCAATGAGCGCCTCGCCGGCACGACCCAAGCGCTCTTCGACGGCGCCTAACGAATAGAATGCCCGATAGGCCTTGGGGTCAGCCAGAGACGCCTGTCGGAATGCGGCCGAAGCCCCCTTGAGGTCCGCGTTCCCAAACGCCGCAACGCCCTGTGAATAGGAGGCTTGCGCCTGCGCGTTCATCTGGGGGCCGCTCTCCAGAACCGGCGATGGCGGCGCTACGACCTGCGGCGTCACGGCTTCGCCTTCCGGTGCGCCCGCGACTGCTGGCACTGTGTACGGTACGGCATACGCGGGAGCTGCCGGCGGCTGGCTTGGCACGACCGGTGGCGGACCGTCTTCGCAGCCAGCGGCGAGCGCGGCGCCAATCGAGGTCGCAGCGAGGATCGTCAGCGAGGCACAGACTCTCCGGGCCAACGCGCGGTGATCGCCTGCAAATAGCCTCTGCGTGGCACGACGAGGCGCGCCCGAAAGGGCCTCGCACTTGGACTCCGGGGCGCAGCCGTCGGCGCACCGGAAGGGCCTATCTTCGCTGCCGCCCACGTGCGCGCTCATTGCGGGCTCGCGGGGAGCGGTGGAGTGAGCACCGTCGTCGGCATTTCAACGACCAGCCCTCGCCTCATTCGGGGGTACATCCCATCGACATAGCTAAACGCTTCTCTGGTGCTCGGATCTTTCAGGATCCCCGTGTATTCGCGCAGTTTGTCGTCGCCGATGAGGTCCGTATAGAAGGCCATTCGGCCAATCGCCCCATCGACCTCCCGCGTTCCGACCTTCGAATAACGCGCCCACAGGATCGCCTCGCCGTAGCCCGCCACCATCGGTCTGTCGGAGCCCGCGAGCAGGTTGTCCCGCTCTTCGCGCCAGGTTGTGCGCCGCTTCGCGGTGAAGGCATCGTAGTCCGTGCAGGCCTTCTCATTGCCCTCGTTCACGCAGAGGTCGTCCGTCTTCTTCAGGATCTTCTCTTCTTTTTCGCTGTAGAGCTTGAGACCCGGCTCGCGCGCGTTGTAGAGCCCGGTTCGACACGAATCGTAAAGGGAGCCTTGTCGCGCACGGGCCGCTACCGCCCACCGCGGCGACTCGAACCTCGAGATCACGGACTGGAGCTTGTCGAAATAGCCCTTGGCGTCCTTCTCGACGTCGGCTTTGTATTCCTTCTTGATGTCGATGATGACGCCCGTGTAGCGGTGATGTCCGGACTCGTAGTCGAAGTTCTTCTTCAGGTCCGCGTCGACGACCCGATACTCGCACTCCGCCGCAAGATCGGCCTGGATGCTACCGAGCGCTTTGCTCTTTCCGCTCTCGGGATCTTTCGGCGCACTGCCCTTGTAGGCGTCAAAGCTGCTCAGGGTCTTCTGACACCATTCTTCGGCCTTCGGCTCATTGCCGGCACGCCGCATCTTCGCGGCCCCCGCCGCTGCCTGAACTGCAAAGCCGTGGCCTGCAGTGTCGTTCGCCCACTTCGCGTGGAATGCCTCTAGCGTGCCCGTCGCGCGTACCCGCGCCGTGCGATTCTCGCTGCGGTCGGGCGCGCGTTCATCCCAAGCCTTGACGTCGCCCTGCACGATCAGCCACTCGATCTCGGCCTGCTGATCGCGCGGCGGGTTCATGCCGAAAAACCGCTTCTTCGTCGCCTCTACCTTGTCGCGATCGCCGATGCTCAGATAGAGGAACACCGCGTTCTGCGCTGCGACGCGCCGGTCGTTTTCGGCAAAGCGCTGCAGCGAGCTGATTTTGTCGAAGGTCTGGGCCGCTCTCCGGTAGTCGAAGAACAACACGTACGACTCGGCGAGCGCGTCATACGCAGTCTTCAAATAGCCAATTCGTTCGCCGTACTTCTTGGGGTTTGGCGGCTTGCCCTTGGCCTTGTCGCCGCTCTCGAGAATCTCTAGCTGCGCGTCGTTGCCGTACTCTTTGATGAACAGCTCGTACATCCCGATGGCTTTGTCGTAATTGCCAATCTGCTTGTACGCGATGGCGCCGTTGATCGCCGCTTCGGGAGCCGCGTCGTGGGCCGGGGCCGCCTTGAGCGCCTCTTCATAAAGCTGTGCCGCCTTGGCCCACAGCTTTCGACGCTCGGGAGAATCTTCCTTCATTTCTTCGGCCGCTGTGTAGGCCTTGAAGGCTTCTTTGTAGAAACCGGTCTCGATCGTGCCCTTGCTTAGAGCGTCTTCGATCGCCTTGTCGGCATCGGTGAGCGCGCAGCTCCTCGTCGTCGCTGCCGTCGCGAGCGCGTGGCTCTTCTCGAAGTTGCCCTCGAGATTGGCCATCGTGATGAGCTTCTTCCACGCGTCATAGCCATAGCGAGATTTGCCGCAGTGCTGCTCGTAGATCGGCTCGAGCCGTGTCTTTGCCAAATCGAATTGGCCATACAAGAACGGGATCTCGCCGGACTGGTAGGCAAAGAGATTGTGGTTGTCGTAGGGGTCGGCCTCGACCGGGACGACCTCGGCGTATTCGTCGAAAGCGGCAACGAGGTCGACGATGGGCTGCGGCACGTCCGCTTTCACGACGCGGTCTTTGGTCTCACCGTTGTCGTCGTACTTCTCTGTCTGGACCTCTTTGCGCTCGGGGAAGCCGACTGTGCCGCCGGACTTTTCGTATTGAACGTAATTCGCCGCGACGACCTGCTGTGCGACGCGCACGACCATGATCCCCGCGGGCTGCAGATACTTCTCGTCCTCGTTCGAATCTCGCACTTCGCGGGCGGTCGTCTGGGCAATAGCCACATCTTCCGGCTCGGGAATCCGGCCCAACTGCGCCTTCACGAGGACGATGTTGGTGTACGAATCCGCAAGCCAGAATCGACTCTCGTAGGCGTCTTCCGCGTTCTCGTCCTGAAGCAAATAGCTGCCCCATGCCTTCGCAGCGAGCCGATATTCGGGGAGCGCCTGTTCGTACGCGGCCGCACGCTCGCCCTCGTCATCGGCGCTTCTCGCGCGTTGAATGAAATTGCGCGCAATGTTGGTGTGGTCAGCCGCGGCCCGTCGAAGGCCTCCGCGTACGAGCTGTTCGGCAGCCCGAACGGCCTCTGGATCTTCCTTGTTGGCCTCGACCCACTCTGGCGTATGGCCAGGTTGCGTGACGTAGTTCACGAGCTTGCCGCGCGCCTCTAAGGCCTTTGCCGCGTAACGCTCCGTCTCTGCGCCACGGGCCACGGATGCAAGCTGCTCGTAGACCTGCGCAATCTGGTTTTGCACCGACGGCGCATCGCGATGCAGAGGCCATTTGGCCAACATCAGCTCGTCGATCTCGATCAGGTTGTGCTGTTGATTGTACTCACGAAACTCGAAGGCCAACGCGCGGTAGATCTCTACCGTCCACCGCTTGTCTTGTGGAAGAAGGGTCGGATCTTGAACGCGCGTGATGGCGACGTGCATCGCCTCTTCAACCTGCGCCGGGTCGCTGTAGAGGTCGAAGACGTCGTTGCGCGCCATGTACGGATCGTTGCGAGCAGGTCCCTTGAAATCGAGGTACGTCATCGAGCCGGCGATGTACGCGTATGCCTCATTGCGAAAGTCGGCGCCGGGATTGCCCGTCTCGGCCTCGCGCTTATCGGTCAAGACGAGCAAGTCGACGAACTTGTGAACGGCGGTCTCGTAGCGCTGCTGCTTGAAGAAGGTCCAAGCGAGCTTGTACATCGAGACGTCGTAGACCGGAGGCCGGTCGAATTTGAGCGAGTGGTCATATCCGCTCTCCGCCCGGTTGTAGTTGTAGGGGCCGCCTTGCGGATCAATCTCGTCAAAGTAGTAGTCGCCAATTCGCCACCAAATCTCGGCGAGGTAACGCGGAGGCTCGCCGGGCTCGGCCACTTGTGGGATGGGACGGCAGTCCTCGGAGAAGGGATTCTTGTAGGACTCTTCGTCGTCCGTGACGGCGACTGGGGCGTCGGGTGCGGCACGTCCCGGCCTGGCTACACGCGGCTTCTCTCGCATCTTGTCGAGAGGCTCCGGATGGCGCGTCAGCCAGCCCAGCCACCACTCGCTGTCGTGGTCCTGTGGCAAACGCGCGACGCTGTCCTTGGTCGCGTCTTTCGGGTCCGGCGGCACCGGATACGGATACTGGTTTCTGCAAACGAGCGAGCGCCAGATCTGCTGCGCCTCCTCGAGGCGTCCGCCATCGTTGAGCGCGTGCCCGAGGTAGTAGTACGCGCCGGCGAGCTCGCGATACTTAGGAAACTCCCGAACGATGCGCTTGTAGAGAGCGATGGCCGTGCTGAGGTCGGGCTCGGGCGGCGCCTTTCCGGGCTCTAGCGGAGTCTGGTCGGCGACGTCGCGCGCACGCTCTTCGTAGAGGGCCGCAAGCCGAAACATGGAATCGGGCGTGTTTTCCGGGTGGGCCGCGGCGCCCGAGTATTTGGCGACGAAGACCTCGAGCCGCCGAATCGCCTCATCGCGCGCCTCGCGCATCGACTTCGATTCGATGCCAATTTCCCGCTCGAGCGCGGACAGGACCCGCTTGCGCTTCTCTTCGTAGTGATGGCGAATGATGCGCGTCATCGTGCTGCGGTAGTCGCGCGCGTCCGCCTCGTAGCGTGAAGCCTCCCGCTCCATCTCCGCGAGAGCCTCGCTCTGCGCCGACGCCGGGTCGGGCCGCTTCGGCGCAGATTTGCGCGAGCGCGGCTTGACGGCTGCCGGTACGCCGGGCGTGGCTGAGCTGGCGGGCGTGGCAGAGCTGGCGGGCGTGGCAGAACTGGCGGGCGTGGCAGAGCTGGCGGGCGTGGCAGAACTGGCGGGCGTGGGCGCTGCCGGTTGCGATAGCGCCTGTGCCGCGATGATGGTCGCAGCGAATCCGCCGAGCCCAGTGAGGAGCCGCCGCAGGACGCGGCCTCGAATGCCCAGCGAGCCGCATGCGCAAGTCTCGCCGGCGCTCGTGGTCGCGTGCTGGAGGCGTGCGGCACGCGACTTGGGCGCACGGCTTGAAGCTGGCAAGATCGGGAAGTTCACGAGGCTCAATCTTCCTCCGACTCGGTATTCCCGCTGTCGTCTAGGACCTCATCGAGCTCCTCCTGCAGGCGATTCTCGGTGCGGGTCTTCTCGACTTTGAGGCGGCGCACGCGCGTCTGCTGCTCTTCGCGGACCTCCCATGCCTCTTCGGTGATCCCAACATCGGCGCGGAGCACGATGTTCTTGAGACGTTCACGTACGAGGCCGAAATTTCGCATCGCGATGCCGCCGACGACGCTGCGCGCTTCGCCGTCGAGAGCGTCTAGCCGAAGGGAAAACTCGACGACGTTTTGCGTCTCGTGCTGCACGACGCGCCGAAGCTCGGCCACCTTATCTTGGACCGTGGCGTAGAGTTTACGGAGCGTGGCTTCGATCTTCTGCTCGGTATCATCCGCGAGCGTCAACAGCGGCACGAGGCGTTTTGCGTATTCTGCGAGGGCGGCGCCGCCTGCCCCCTGCACGGCGAGGCGGACCTCTTTCCAGAGAAGCTGGGCGTATTGTTTGCGAACCTGTTCATCCTCGATGAAACGCTTGTCGCCGAACCCAACTTGAATCTTGCCGGCATCGATGACGCGCCGAAGCTCACCGCCCTCGGCTCGATACTGCGCCACGAGCCGCTTCTGCTCCTCGAGCGAATGCCGATACATCTGAAGCTGCTGCGGACTACGGACGATGCCCTGCTGCGGAGCGTCGTTGAGCATCCGCTCCAGCCCATTGATGGTCGCTTGCAGCGTGTCGATCTCCAGATCGATCCGCATCAGCGATTGTGACGCGACGTTCCACTGTTTTTTCGCCTGCTGCTCGCGCGCGGAAAAATCGCCGCTCGTGACCGGAACGAGGGAGAGCCGCTGCTCGAGAGCCTTCCGCTGAGCCCGTGCATCACGCAATTCTGGCGTCAGTTGCTTCGCATCGACGCCGTCGACTCCGCCGCCGACGCGCATCCGGGCGAGCGCGATGCCGTTCAAGAGACCGAGACCACGCTCTGCGCCCGACTTGAGGCTCGGAATCGCCCGGATTTTGTTGGGAGACGTGAGCACTGCGTTCAGCCGCTCAATCATCTCGTTCGACTCTTTGATGAGGCGCCGGCACGTCGTCAGATCGTCGATGAGGGCGAATGCCGTCGCGCCATCATCGCCTTCGCGCGCCCAGCGTAGGACCAACGACGGAAGCTTCGCCGACTCGAAGAGCTCGAGCTGTTCGGCGCTCAGCGTGTCGAAGAAAACGCCCGGATCGTTCGTGGAGCCGAGGAAAAAATCGAGCCGCTCGCGCATGGAGTCGTAGGTGCCGAGGACGCTCTCATAGACCTTGACCGACTTGTCGAACTGTCCCGCGCGCAGCATCAAGTCCGCGCGAAGGAGCGCCGCATCGGCAACGTCTTGGCTCGCTGGCGCCGACACGGCGAGCACCTCCAGGGCGCGCTGGGCTCGGGTAAAGTCGCCGATCCGGACGTACACCCAGGCAAGCTCGTAGAGCATCGTGCCGAACTCGGGTGAGGTGCGGTCGATGCGGTTGAATGCCTCGACGGACTGCGAGAGTTGATTCATCTCGAACATGAGCCGGCCGATGCCGAGCCAGGCGAGATCGATGACGTGGCGATGCTCGGCGGAGTCGCCGGCAAGCTTGGTCGCCTCGCGGAATCGTGAAACCGCCTCGTCGTAGCGGCCCTTTGGCAGCGGGTCGCCCGGCTTTCCGGCGCGCTGTGCCACACGCCGAATTGCGAGCACCGCCGCGAGGTACTTCGCCTGGTGGGCGAACTGACTATCCGCCGCGACGGCTCGCAACGACACCTCCGCGGCGTCGAGCTTACCTTGCGCCAAGAGGCCCTTGCCGCGGGCGTAGGACATCCCGCTGGAGGCCTCGTTGCTGAGCTGTCCGACGAGCGAAAACAGCCGATCGAGCGAAGCGAAGTCACGAAGCCGAAGGGCGATGTCCACGAGCCGGATCACCGCGCGCTCGCGATAGGGCTGGAAGCGCGCCTCGGTGCCGCGCTCGACCAGCTTCGTGAAAACGCGCTGTGCGGAGAGGTATTGCTTCGAAAGGAAGTAGGTCTCGCCGAGCAGCTGCAGGCCGTCGGCAAACGCGGTCGCGTGATCGGGATACTGCTCTACAACCTCGTTGAGAACGTCGGCGGCGCGGTCGAAATCCTTGACGCCCATGAGCAGGACGGCGTCGGCAATGCGCTGCTGGGGACCGCGCGCCCGTTGCTTCTGAATGGCGATCGCTTGCTCAATCGCGCTGGCGTCCGAGACCGTGGATTGGATCTGATCGCTCGCGCCCTTGAAGGCCTGCTCTGGGTTCTCGGCGTGTGCCTGCGGAGACGAACACAAGGTCACGGCCAGCGCCGCGATCGCCGGAAATACGGGCTTTCGCGCCAACCAACGCAGGGCGTTGCGCCACATCGCTCGCCGCGCCGGCAGATGCCCCATTTCCGTGGAAGTCAGCAATCGAAGTCTCGTGTGTAAGAATCAGAACTCGGCGCAAAGAGCCGCGCCGCCGCTCGAGCGTCAGTTTCCGGTGCCGGCCTCGACGAGGCCGCTGACGATCTTCTCGAGGTATCGAATCGCGGGGCGCTCTTCGAGTGGGGTCGTGGCGCCGCCCTTTTCATAAGCGAGAATGCGAAGCCGCGTGGTCTTTCCTTCGAGCGCGGTGAAAGAATGGCTCGAGCGCACCTCGAATCGATAGCCGCGGAGATACGAGAAGACGCCGTATCCGTCGCCCCTTAAATTCACGAGCACCTGTACCAAGTGGTCGCCTGGGGGGATCGAGCCGCTGAAGACGGGGATGGTCTTCTGCTCGGAGAGGACGCCGGAACGATCGGCCTTGTTGTACTGGACGGCGCCGTCGAGGACGACCAACGCCTTCGTCACCGAGAACAGGCTCGAGAGCTTGTTTTCGAGCTGAATCGAGGCGCGCGAGCCGGCCGCACCGCTCGAGAGGATCGTGTCGCTCAGGAGCGAGAGCCGCGTATGGCTGCGGCGAATTTGCTCCTTGAGCTGGTCGATGCGCTGCTGAAGATCTCGCAGGCGCACGGAGTGTGTCGCGGCATCGACGGCACCCGGCGCGCGCACGACGGGAGCAGCGACGGCGGGGCCAGCAGCGGCGGGCGCAGTGACCGCGGCGGCCGCTGCGGCAGGTGGCGAAGCGGGTGGTGTCGACGCGGGCAGTCCGGCGGCAGCCGGCGGTGCAGCGGCGGGCAGTCCGGCGGCAGCCGGCGTGGCGGGCAGTCCGGCGGCAGGTGGCGTTGCGGGCAGTCCGGCGGCAGGTGGCGTTGCGGGCAATCCGGCGGCAGGTGGCGGCGCAGCGGCTGGCGCTGGTTGCGCGAAGGCGGCGCGAGTCACCCACGATGAGCCCACGAGCGCCACGAGTAAGAGTGCCACAATGGGCGCGTTCGCTCGCTGCGCCCGGATGGCACGCACCGGAAAGCCAACGCGAAGGACGGTCCGTCGGAAATCCATGAAATTCCTCGCAGGCGGCCTTGCCCCAACACCGGGGAGACCGCGCAGGTAGTCTAGTCGGGCTTGCGCCGCGGTAGCAACGCCGGAAACCGGCTCGTCGGAGGCGAGCGCATATTCCTTGCGCGCTGCGGGTCCGGGTCCGAGAATTCTGCCGATCCGGTTGCAACACGCTGTTAGTGTGGCGCCATGGCCCGCAAATCTTTTTGCGGCCCGGCGCGTCTCAGCCGAACCGAGAGTCGGACCCACGAGCCGAGCCTGGACGCGCCGAGAGCGGCATGGCGGAGCTAAACGACACCGCCGACGAGACCCTGATGCTGCGGTTTCAGGGTGGGGACCGGCGGGCGCTCGCGACGCTCGTCCGGCGACACAAAGGTTTGGTCTTCAACTTCATCCTTCGGCACGTTCGCAGCCCGGCCGCGGCGGAGGATCTCACCCAGGATGTGTTCGTCCGCATCGTGCAGAACGCCGCCGGCTTCAAGCACGAATCCCGCTTCATGACGTGGACTCTCTCGATCGCACGCAACCTCTGCATCGACCATCTCCGCAAGATGTCGCACCGCCGCCACGCGTCCCTCGATCAACCGCTCGGTGACGGCGACACCGGTACGTCGCTGGGCGACCGCATCGCCGATGATCACCCCGAAGCCGCGGCGGATCGGCGCCTCGTGAGCCGCGATATCGCCGAACGCGTGGAGCGAGCGGTCGAGGAGCTGCCAGACGAACAAAGAGAGGTGTTCGTTTTGCGCCAGGTTGCAAAGGTATCCTTCAAAGAAATTGCGGCGATCACGGGCGCCCCGGAGAATACGGTGAAGAGCCGTATGCGATACGCGCTCGAGCGACTCAAAGAAGCGCTGAGTGAATACGAGGAGTACGCCCGCGCACTGCGGTGACGGCACCATGGACCGCGAACGATTCGAACAAAACCTTCTTGGGTATCTCTACGGAGAGCTCGATGAGGTCACGCGCGCCGCCGTGAAGCGAAAGCTGGATGCGGACAGCGAATGCCGCGAACTCGAGGCGCAACTGCGGGCCACGGTGGAGCTTGCGGAGCTCAAGATGGTCGAGCCGAGCGCCGATCTCGAAGATCGGATCCTGGCAGCGGTCGAGCTCGCGGCGAGCGGGGAGCCGTGGCACCGAAAGCTCGTGCGCTCACTGTCATGGGCCGGAGCGCACGCGATGCGCCCTCAGCTCGCGATGGCGGCGATCCTCGTGCTCGTACTTGGCTCGAGCATGCTCTTGCTGCGTTCGACTCCCGGCACCGTGCGCTCGGTTTCCTCCGAAGATGTCACGTCGGAAAAAGGCGTTTCGGCGACGAAGGATCCGGCGGCGACGCGCGCGCCTTCGGCAGGTCCGCTCATCGTTGCCGAAGGCAGGGCGGAAGAAAACGACGCGCGTGGCCTGGCAAACGAGGGTCCGAGGCACGCAGCCGCGGCGACGGCAAGCGCTGACGACAGGTCCTCGCGTGCGGAGGCGGTGGCTACCAAAGGCAAAGCAAACGCGGTGGATGCAGAAGCAGCGGATGGAGGCGACGGACGCTTCCAACGGGGGCTCGCTCGCTATCGTGCCGGCGATCTCGCTGATGCGCGTAAGGACTTTGCCGCTGCGCACGCCGCGGGCGGTGAGGGGGCAGCGCTCGCCGCTCTCTACGAAGCGCGCTCCGTGCGCGGCGCGACGGGATGCAAGGATGCCGTCCCTCGCTACGAGCAGATACGCAAGAGTTACGGCGCGACGGGCGTCGGCGCGGATGCGGCTTTCGAACAAGCTGAGTGCCATCGGCAACTGGGCGACTCGCGGCAGGCACGCGAGCTGCTGGTGGCCCTCAATGAGAATCCGGAGTACCGGGCGCGCGCGGGCGAGGCCCTCTCGCAGGCAGGCTCTGGCACGAGCGGAAGCAAGGCCGTGAGCGCGCCGAAGAAGACGGCCGCAGCGTCACCGGCAGCCGCAGCGTCGCCGAAGTCACCGGCCGACGCGCCCAACGCCGCAGCGAAGAAGTCGAAGCCGAGCGAGCAAGGCGCAGCCGACGCCAAGGCATTTTGAGTTGGCATTCGCGCGCCGCTGATTTCTCGACGTGCCTGCGCCGTTGACGAGGCAGTGCCGGCGCCGTTGAGGAGGCAGCGCAGGAAGCAGTGCGCGAAGGCAGTGCGCGAAGCTACCTCCACGGGTGCCTAGCGATTATGCTCCGCGCATGCGGCGATTTCATTTCCTCGTTTCGTTCGCGTCCTTGTCGTGTGGCCTGGTGGCGGCGGGCGCGTGCGAAGACGGACGCAGCTCGATCGATCTTGCGATCCGCGTGCCGCAAGGGCTCTTGGACGAAGTCACGAGCATGGAGCTCATCGTGAGCGAGGGCGCGCACTGCGATGCCGCAACCGGGCGGGTCACGGACGAGCCCGATGCGGCGCAGCGTTTTCCGATGGACCGCAGCTGCGCGAGCGGCGCGAAATGGTGCAAGGACATATCGCTTGAGAAGGACGGGGTGAGCCGGGTCTTCCACGTCGTGGGCAAGACCGCCACGGAGGTCGCGGCCGAAGGCTGCAGCGAGGCGCTGGTCGATCAAGATCCGCTGCGCGTCGACGTTGCGTTGCGCCGCTACATCGTGCCCGGGTGCTGCAACAACGGCGTCGTTGATGGCCGCGAGCAGTGCGACCCGGGGATTCAGGCAGCCACGGACTGTGCCGGAAAGCCGGTTCCGAATGGTAACAGTGCCTGCTTCGGGACCGT
>SHZB01000205.1 GCA_009692485.1 Myxococcales bacterium | reverse complement strand
CGAACACGACGCCCGGAAATTCTCCGCAATCGAAGAGCACCCAGCGCGGCATGAGCATCTCTTGATCGCCGAAGGTCGCCGCGTCCAAATAATGTAGTCCATTGACTACATCCCGGCTCCGCAGCGTCGTCGCGGTGTAGAGCCGCTCTTCAGCCAGCGCGACACCGAAGGGCTCAAGCTCGAGCGCGCCGTAGTTCGCGGGGTAGCTGATCAGGTACGGCTCACAGCCGTCGAGGATCGCCCGGTACGGCGCCGCCAGCTTCGCCTGCCGCAGGTCCACGCGGCTCGCCACTTGCTCGCTAGCATCGCGATTCATGCGAACTTTCACTGTCTCGACGAGTCCGCGCCGCTAACACCACGGCTCCGCTTCGAGCAAGAGCAGCAGCAGCGCCTTCTGCGCGTGCATCCGATTCTCGGCCTCGTCGAACACGATCGAGCGTGGGCCGTCCATCACCGACGCCGTCACCTCTTCGCCGCGGTGCGCGGGCAAGCAGTGCATGAACACGCAGTCCGGGGCCGCCGCTGCCATCAGCTCGTCGTCGACCGTGTAGGCCGCGAGCTTCGCCTTGAGCGCCTCGGCCTCCGCCTCTTGCCCCATGCTGACCCACGTGTCCGTGTAGATCACCGACGCGCCCTTCACGGCCTTGCGCGGATCGTGCTCGATGTAGACCTTCGTGCCGGCCTTCTGGGCATCGGCCTTGGCGCGCTCGAGCACGACGTGCGACGGCGGCAACGACTCGGGGCACGCGCACACGACGTCGAAGCCCGCGCGCGAACCCGCCAGCATCAACGAGTGCGTGACGTTGTTGCCCGGCCCCACGAACACGAGCTTGCGGCCGCGCAAGTCGTCGCCAAACTGCTCGCGCATCGTCATCACGTCGGCGAGCGCCTGGCAGGGGTGGAACATGTCGGTGAGCGCGTTGATGATCGGGATGCGCCCATGCTCGGCGAGCTGCTCGACCTCGTCCTGCGCGAAGGTTCGAATCACCACGGCGTGCACGAAGCGGGACATCACCTGCGCGGTGTCGTGAGGGGTCTCGCCGCGCCCGGTCTGCAGGCCCGTGGTGCCGCCGGTCGGCAAGAACATCGCCTGCGCGCCGAGCTGGTGGATGCCGACCTCGAACGAGACCCGCGTGCGCGTCGAGGGCTTCGAGAAGATCATCGCGATCGACTTACCCGCGAGCTTCTGCGTGAAGCGCTCGGGGCTCTTCTTCACCTCGCGTGCGAGCGTCAAAATACGGTCGAGCTCGGCGGCGTTGACGTCCTTCAGACTGCGAAGATGGCGAGGCATGGCGCGCATACTCCCGCCGCGCGAGCCGCTTTACAAGCGCTGTAAACCCACGCCGTAGACCCAAGCGCACCATCGCCGCCGCGAGCGTCGTTTGCCGCCGTTCCAGCTTCTGTGTTCGTGCGCCGAGCGCCGCGTGCACTCCGCCGCGTGCGCTCCGCCGCGTGCAGTCCGCCGCGTGCACTCCGCCGCGATCACTCCGCCGTCACTCCGCCGCGTGCACTCCGCCGCGTGCACTCCGCCGCGTGCAGTCCGCCGCGTGCACTCCCCCGTTACTCCGCCGCGATCACTCAGCCGTCGTGACGTTGACGAGCTCGGCGAGATTCGGCAGCAGGATGATCTCGATGCGGCGATTCTTCGCGCGGCCTTCGTCGGTGTCGTTCGGCGCCACCGGATCGTGCTCGCTGTAGCCCGCGGCCGAGATCGCCTCGGCCTTCACGCCTTGCTCGAGCAAGAGCCTCACGACCGCGATCGCGCGCTCGGCCGAGAGTTCCCAGTTCGAGGCGAAGCGCGGGCTCGCCATCGGCTTGTTGTCGGTGTGGCCGGCGACCTGAAGCTTGCGGTCGGTGAGCGTCGCGAGCACGAGGGCGACCTCTTTGAGCGCCGCCTTGCCCGCGGCTTTCACGTCCGCTCGGCCCGAGTCGAACAGAACATCGTTGCGAAGCTCGAGCACCATTCGCCCCTCGCGCATCACGATCCGCAGCTCGCCCGCGTCGATCATGCGCTTGAGCTTCGCGACCAGGCTCGTCAACAAAGCAGCCCGTTTTTGTGCGGCTTCTTGCGCTCTTCGCAGCTCTTCGAGCCGGGCCTTCGTCTCTTGCAAGGTCGTCGCGATCTTGCCCTTCTCGGCCATGAGCGAGTCGACGTTGCGCCCCGCCTTTTTCAGCTCGTCCGTCAGCCCCTGGCTCAGCGCCGTCCCTTCATCGAGCTTCTTCTCGAGCCCCGCGATCTTCGCTTGCGCGCTGCCGATCTCCGCGTCGCGCCCTTCGATCTCCTGCTTGAGACGCGCTAGCTCTCCTTGCAACGTGACCGCGTTCGATTGGGCGGCGCCAAGATCTTGTGCCGCGCGGGCCTGTTGCAACTGAAGCTGCTCTGCCGCGAGGGCGAGCAGCCTCTCGTGCTCGGAGCGGGAAACGCAACCAAAGAGCGCAGAGCCGAGCAACACCGTCGAGAGGGTCAAGGTCGTCTTCATCATGGTGACTTCACTTCTCGATCGAAACCTGGCCGATCGCAAGCTGTTCGCGCGCAACGCTCCAGGACGAGTCACTCGCAGGTGTTGCTACCGGCCCTTCGCTCGCAACGCTCCGCGACGAGTCAGTCGCAGGTGTCCGTGCCGGGGTGGCTCGCGGCGTCGCAGCTCGTTCCTGGCGATGGAACCGACACGGTCTTCGCCGACACGCCCGCGGGCTCGGCCTCAAAGGCGACCGCGAAGCTGAGCGCGTCACAGCTCATGGTCGGCCCGCCTGCACCCGCGAAGATATCCCGGCCTTCGCACCCGCTCTTCTTGAGCACCGGATAGCCCGTGTCGTGGATGCACACCGGGAGGCCGGACACGTCGCGCAGCTCGCCGATCGCCCCGAGCGCGTCTGCTTCGGCGATGCGCGCTGCGACCAGGCCATTGCCAAGTCGCCAGTTGCCGCCGCCGGAATCGACGAGCTTGCCCGTCAGCTGCACTGCCTTCAAGCGCAGCGCCGCACGCTGGAAGCCCGAGCGCGCGATCAGCGAAAATGCCGGAAAATACGCCACGAGCTGGCCCTCGGTCACGTACGCAGCCTCATCCTGATGGCGAGCGTCGTCGATGTCCGCGCCGGCACCCTGCGCTGCGAGGAAGCTGTCATCGATCGGCCACGCGTCGCCGGCGCTCCAGGTCGGAACCGGGCCGCCGAAGCCCGCCGAGCCGTACACGCGCACCGTCACGACGTCGTCGTTTTGCCCACCGTTGTAGCCCGTGATCCGCACGAGCACCGTGGACTCGCCCTTCTCCGCCGACTTCACGAAGAGCGCGCCGAGCGAGGTGATGGACAGCCGCTCGGCGAGCACCTCGATGAAACCCGCGGCGGCGTTGTCCCGTCCTTCCGCGAGATCGCACACGGGCTCGACGCCGGCCGGCGGCTGACACTGCTGGTCTTGGCCCTGACACGTGCACGACGCGTCGAGGTCGAGGCCGAGCGGTCCGCCATCGGTCGCCGTATCGAAGCGAATCGTGCGCCACGCGAGCCAGATGTCGCCCGCGGTCGGAGCGGACTTTGCCGCCGGCGGTAGGGGCACCGTCGCGTGCTCGCAGATCGCGCCTCCGCTCGTGCCCGCACTTGCTGCATCCTGTGCGAAGTCGCTGAGCGCGCACCCCGACGCGAGCGCCACGAGCGCGCCCCCCGCAATAAAACGCCGCGAAATGAGCGCGAAAGTGAAGGTCGCGCGGCAGGCCAGTTTCATCGGAGTCACGACACTTTCGGCAAGATCGAGAATGCGGTTGCGGGCTCGCGCATGGGCGTCATGCGTGGATTGATGAAGGCCGTGGATTGATGCAGGCACAGCTCACCCGGCTGGTCAGGGCGGGCAAGCCAGCTTGAAGCACGAGTCGATACTGGTGTCTTTGCCAGGCGGGCAGAACTGCGTGGTCGCGGCTGGTATGACCACGGCGCCGAGCTTCGCGCTCACCGCGGTGAAGCCAACGCCGAACGACAGCGCGTTGCACGGCTGCGCGGGATTGCCAACACCGTCCGCCGAGATGTCGAGCCCGTCGCAGAACGCGTTCTTCGCAGCGCAGTAGAAGGCGTCGTCCGTGCAGAGCGGCTCGCCCTCGTTGTTCCGGTAGCTCGCGATCATCTCGAAGACTTGCTCGTCGCCCATGCGGCCCGTGATGACGCCGGCCTTGATGTTCCAGCCGAGCGCGCTCTTCTCGAGCGTGGCCATGATGCCGCCGCCCGACGACTGGAGCGCGACGCGGCTCTGTTGGCCCGCCAACTCGAGCTTCGTGTCGGGAATGCTCGCGACCAAGACGTGATCGCTCACGTACGCCGCGACGTCCAAATAGCGCGGTTTCGTAAGGTCGGGCATACCCTTGCCGTCGTCTTCGAAAGCCTGTGACGAGACCGGCCACGCATCGTTGCCGTCCCAGTTCGGCGGGTTGATACCAAACTGCCCAGTGCCGATCAACGCGACCGTTACCTGATCGTCGTCGGCCGCGCCGTTGTAGCCGCTCACCCGCACGAGCTGACCCCAATAGCCCAGCTCCGCTTGTTGGCTGTAGAACTCGTCGATTTCGATCGTCGTGAGCAGCGCGCTGGCTTGCTTGAGCAGCCGTCCGACCGCGTTGTCTCGGCCGCCGGCGGTGTCGCAGTAGCTCTTGACCTGCAGGCTGTTTTTCGTGGGCGCGCAGGTCGACGGGGCGTCTTCGAAGCAACTGCACATTTGGTCGAGATCGACGCCGACTGGAGTTCCGTCGGGCATCACTGCGAAATGGATCGTGCGCACGGCCGAGATGAACTCGGTCGCGCCGCCAAGGTCCCGCCCCGCGGGCCGGCTCGGGTAGCTAGCGTGCTCGCACCCGTCGGCGGGTCCCGTCGCGGTGCTGCTGCTCGTCGTGCCGCCCGCGCCGCCGCTCCCCGTCAGGTCCTCCGCACGATGAAATTCTCCGAGCGTGCAGCTCGCCGCGACGACGCTGGTCACCCAGACGACCGCGAATCGAAGCAGCGGCCTACGCACGCGATTTACGAACATCGGCGCCAGTCTCGACACGCGGGCGAGCGTAGCACGCAAGAACAGAATCGCTTCGGCCTCACCCGCAGACTCGCCAACGCTCCGCTCACGACGACGCCACCGATGGCCCCCACGCACGCACAGTTCAGAAGCGGCCCGCGACTCCGACTTGGCCCGCTCGGAGCCACGCGGAGAGTTGCAGCGATGCGGCGACCTTCTCGCTCTTCGCGGCCGGGGCCGCGGGCGCGAGCAGTAAGAATACGCTCCCCGCGGCGAGCCCGATGCCGCCAAGCACGAGGCCTGCCGTCGTCGCGTAGCGGGCCGCGTCGTAGGCGGCGAGGTCTCCGTCCGCCACGCCGGCGCCGCACGTTCGATTCGGACACGCATCCTCCAGCGTCGCGGCCTTGGACAACGCGAACCCACCGGAGATGCCGGCCGCGATGAGGCCGCCCGCACCCGCCGCGTACGAGGCGATCGCGAAGGTGTGCATGCGCTCACGCTCGCGGCTTGCACGCACCTCGGGTCCGGGGTCCACGCCCTCGGACAAAGGTGGCAGCCGCACCTGGATGCGGGCGGTCTGGCCCTCCGCGATCTGGGTTTTTTCGACGACGGTGAGGTCCGCGCGGCGCACCAACACCTCGTGCGCGCCCGGATTTACGGGCATCAGGCTGTCGAGCAGCTCGGGTGGCAGCACGCGGTTGTCGAGCAGCACGGTGATGTTCGTGCCCGCTGGCCCCGACACCAACACGCGCAGCTTCGGAATGCGCGGCTCGATCAACACGCGCTCGAGCTCGGCCGACTTCACCGCTTGAATGAAGGCTTGCGTCGAAGTGCGGTCGAGCGGAAACCGCGACGCCTCGAGGTAGGTCTCCGAGGCTTCGACGAGGCGCCCGAGTTTTTCGTGGCAGCGCGCGATGTGCAGCTCGAGCGTAGGCGCGCGCATGAGCCGATTGGCCAGCTCGAATTTCTCGAGCGCCTCGGCGTAGCTCTTCGAGCGGTAGAGCTTGAGGCCGTCGGCGCCGAGAATGCCCGCGCCGCTCCGCTTGGCGAAATCGTTGATCGGCTTCGGTGCGACGCTGCCGGGGCCTGCCGCGAAAGGAACGGTGCTCGGGGCGGCGGCGAAGTGCAGGCTCGCGGCGCGGGCGTCGATGGAGGCCGTCGCGACGCCCATGACGACGAGAGCGCGTCCGAGGTGTCCGAGCCTGGGAATGCGAAGCATGCGAAGAGGTGGCGCGACTATAGCGCAGGGCCATTCGTCAAGGGCCATCCGTCGAGGCGTGACGGCGTCGGGCCATCCGTCGAGGCGTGACGGCGTCGGGCAATTCGGTAGAATGACGGCATGCTCCGTCTCGCTTTCGTCATCGCTCGTGCTCGCGGCAGTGCTCGTCCTTGTGCCAGCGGCAGTGCTCGCGGCAGTGCTCGTCCTTGTGCCAGCGCCAGTGCTCGTGGCGGTGCTCGTGGCGGCGCTCGTGCCAGTGCCCCCTTCTCGCTTGTGGCAGTGCCCGCGATCTTTGCGCTCGCGCTCTTTGGTTGTGGGCCCGACGCTGCTGTTCCGGGCGATGGCGCCGTGGTCGCGTGCGCTGCCGAGAAGATCGCCGACTGCCTCATCGAGCAGAAGTCGTGCGCCCAAGCTCAGGACGGCAGCGAGGCTTGCTTCATCTGCCCCACGGGCAATTACGCCGAGAAATCCGGCCATTGTGAGCCCATCGGCGGCACCGCGCTGACGCACGACTTCCCCGACAACACCACGCCATCGGGCGGCGAGCTCCGCGGTTTGTGTCGCAGCTGGACTGTCGGCAACGACGCGCCGCTGTGGGTCAACGCCGTCGCGATCGAGCAGAGCGAGCAGTCCCACCACTCGAACTGGACCTACGTGCCGGAAGACATGTTCGACGGCCCCGACGGCATCTGGCCCTGCAAGGACCGCGGCTACGATCAGCTCTCGGCGGCGCTGGCCGGCGGAGTCTTGTACGCGCAGTCCACGCAGGCCGTGCGCGAGACGCAGAAATTTCCGGACGGAGCCGCGCTTCGTATCCCTGCTCGCGCGCGCCTCATCAGCGACATTCACACGCTCAACGCCTCGAGCGAGTCGGTGACGGGCCACCTCACGCTCACGCTCTATGCCATCCCGGAGGCGACGGTCGCGGTGAAGCTCGCGCCTTTTCACGTCGACTACCACGGGCTCGCGATCCCGCCGAAGGCCACGAGCCGCTTCTCGGGCGCGTGCGACATCAAGAGCTCCTTCGAGGCTGGCGGCCACCCCTTCGAGCTCGAGGTTTATTACCTCTTGCCGCACACGCACGTGCTCGGCTCGCGCATGTTCGTCGAGGTCCATGGCGGCCCCGATGACGGCAAAACCCTCATCGACGTGCGCGGAAACATCGGCGAGCCCCGGGGCCGCGCCTTCGAGCCGCCGCTGCCGGTCACGGGCGCGACGGGGCTCCGCTTCGGCTGTGAGTTCGAGAATCCGACGGACGAGACCATCGGCTGGGGCTTCGACGATAAAGAGATGTGCGAGGCCCTCGGCTTCGCCAAGACTCCGATGATCTTCGAGACCAGCATCGGCACGGCCGAGCCCGACGGCACGGACGGCGCGACCAAGCTCTTCACCGGCGGCTGCGACACGCTCGCGGTCGAGTGGAACAATTAGGAGTGTGTCGGAGACAAAACCTACTGCGGCGAAGGATGCACCACCATCTGCAAAGCGTGCACGCGCGGGGTTCTTCGTTCAACCTGGCTTGAAGGGGTTGACGACCA
>SHZB01000204.1 GCA_009692485.1 Myxococcales bacterium | reverse complement strand
GGTGCCGACCACGCTGCCGATGATGACCATCATGATCGGCTCGAGCAGCGAGGTCAGCGCCGCGACGGCGACGTCCGTCTCGTCTTCGTAAAAGTCGGCGATCTTGTTCAACATCTGATCGAGCGCGCCGGTCTGTTCGCCGACCGCGACCATCTGCACGACCATGCCCGGAAACACGGGGAGTTCGGAGAGCGGATCGGCGAGGTTGCGACCCTCGGAGATCTTCGCGCGCGCATACATCAGGCCCTCTTCGACGATCACGTTGCCGGCGGATTTCGCAACGATCTCGATCGCGTCGAGGATCGGGACGCCCGACGCGAGCAGGGTGCCAAGCGTGCGCGAGAAGCGCGCGACGGTGATCTTTTGAATGACCGTGCCGACGAGCGGCGTCTTCAGCATCAGCGCGTGAACCGCTCGCTTCCCGGCCGGTCGGCGATACAGGTTCGTGAAGAGCACGATGAGTCCGATGCCGCCGAGCGCGATGAACGGCAGGTATTTCATGAAGTAGTTCGACGTCACGATCACGAGCTTCGTGAGCTTCGGGAGCTTGTCCTTGGCACCGAACTCCGCGAACATGTTCTCGAAGGCCGGGATGACGAAGGTGAGCAGCACGCCCATGACGCCGAACATGATGATGATGACCGAGACGGGGTACGTCAGAGCGCCCTTCACCTGCCGCTTCAGCTTTACGTTTTTCTCGATGTAGATCGCGAGGCGATCGAGGATCGTGTCGAGGATGCCGCCGACCTCGCCCGCGTGAACCAGGTTCACGAACAGGTCGTCGAAGATCTTCGGGTGACGTCGCAGCGCGTCACTGAACGTGGCGCCGCCTTCCACGGTCTGCTTCACGTCGATGAGCGTGGCTTTGAAGATCGGGTTTTCTTCTTGGGCCTGCAGAATGTCGAGGCACTGAACCAAGGGCAGGCCGGCGCCGATCATGGTCGAGAATTGGCGTACGAACTTGACGAGATCTTTCGCGTCGATGGCCGAGCCAAACTTGAGGGACAGGCGCTTGGAGACCTTTTGCGGGTTCAGCTGCTGGCTGCGCAGGCGCTTTTCGACCGCCGCCTTGTTGTCGGCGATCATGACACCCTTCATGATGTCGCCGTTGGTCGCTCGTGCCTCCCACGCAAATTCCGCCATGAGTCCGAGCATAGGTGGAGCCGCCGCAGATGGTCAAAGTAAGATCAGCGCGTGCCTCACGATCCGGTGGCGAGTGCGGACGGAGTCGTCGGTCTCGATCACGTCGCGCGCATCGTCGTTGAGGACTTCGGAGCGGCGCCGTGTGCGATGGCGGGCGCGGCCGTGCTCGCCGGGCAAGGAGTCACGCGCGTAGGTTTTGGCGCGGCCAGTGTCGCCTCCTCGCCTGTCCGCGGGCTCGACACGATCTTCGATCTCGCGTCGCTCACGAAGCCGGTCACCGCGCTCACGCTGGCTCGGCTCGAGCGGGTCGGAATGCTCAGCCGCGATGAGCCGCTCGGCGCGTTGCTCCCGCTCGCAGTCGGCACCCCGAGCGGGTCCACGCCCATCGATCTGCTCTTGTCGCATCGCGCGGGACTCGTCGCCTACAATCCGTTCTTCGAGGGGCTCATCCGAGGCGAGAGGCCCGCGCTCGACCATGTGCTTCGGACGGCTGCCGAACTGCGGCGCCCGGAGTGCGTCGGATCGCCGCCGATCGAGGGATTTCCGGCGGTCTACAGCGACTTGGGCTACCTCCTCGTCGGAGCCGCCATCGAGGCGCGCGCGGAAGTTCCGCTCGATGTGCTGATGGCGCGCGAGGTGTGCTTGCCGTTGGGCTTACGGCTTGGCTCGATGCGCGGTTTGCGGGCTAGAGAGCCTGGCGTCGACGCGCTCGTCGCCCCGACCGAGACGGTGGCGTGGCGCGGCGGGGAGGTGCGCGGCGCCGTCCATGACGAGAACGCGTGGCTCGTTGCAGGGCACGGCTCGGCCGGACATGCGGGCCTCTTCGGCGACGTCGCCGCGGTCGTGCGTCTCGGCGTGGCCATACTCGAAGCGCTCGCGGGGCGCGGAGATTGGCTGTCATCGCGCGAGCTCGAGCCACTCGTGCGGCCGCGTCCTCTCGGCACGCATGCGGCCGGCTTCGACCGCCGCAGTGGCGCACTCCCGGCCAGCGGCTCACGCTTCGGCGCCGGCACCTTCGGCCACCTCGGCTTCACCGGCACGAGCCTGTGGATCGATCCCGACCGACAGCTCGCCGGCGTGCTGCTCACCAACCGCGTGTGCCCGTCGCGCGAAAACTGGGCGATCCGCCAGGCGCGCCCGGCCGCGTACGACGCGCTGTTCGACGCGATGTTTCCCGCGATGTTTCCCGGGAAAATCGACGCGATGTTCCCCGCACGGTGAGCATCACCGAGCCGCCTCGCGCAGTCGCATCGCGCGACCCCTCGCATCGGGGTGTGTCGACAACAACTCCGGCACCGGCTGACTCTCGAGGCTCTCGAGAAACTGCGCAAGCCCCTCGCTCCCGAAGCCGCCGCGTCGAAGCAGCGTCGCTCCAAAATCGTCCGCCTCCGTCTCCATGTCGCGGCTGTTTCGCAGCCCATCCAGCTGGGATGCTCCCGCCGCGAGCGTCGCCGTGAGCTGGTCGACCCCGCCGAACACGACCCGGAGCGCGATCGTGAACGCCACGCTGCGCGCGATGTTTCGCATTCCGTGCCGGAGCACCGCGTGCCCCAGCTCATGCGCGAGCACGCCCCGCAAGAGCGCGTCGCCCTCGGGCGGTGGACCGACGCGGTCGAGCAGCCCCGTCAACACGAACACCTCGCCACCGGGCAGCGCGAACGCGTTGACGCTCGCGTCCGTCACCACCGTGAGCCGCGCGGCACCCAGCATCTCCGCTTCCGCCGGGAGGAGGTGGCCCGTCAGCTCCTCGAAGACTCGCTCGCACCGCTTCGTTTGCGCCTCCGTCGCCGGCGCTCCCAACGAATGAGCGCGCCTCAGCTGGTCTGCGGCGAGCTTGCCCACCTTCGCGTCGGCGGCCGGGGGCATCGCGAGGGCCGCGTGCTCGGCGGCGTACCCGAGGCAACCCCGCCCCGCGACGAACAGCAGCACCGCAGCGACCGCGAGCGCGAGCAGCTCCGCGAGCGTGCGGCGCCACGATTGTTTGGCCGAAAATCCGCGCGCCGCCGGGGTTGCGTCCGTCACCGCGGCGTTATAGCAAGCCGCCACGCAGATCGCGTAGCTCGCGCCGTCGTGCTTCCCGCAGCGGCGCCGAACGGAGTACCAGCCTCACCCATGCCACAGCACGTCATCAAGCACGCCCCCAGCTTCTCGATGCTGGAGGTGCACCTTCAAGCCGGCGAAGTGCTCATCGCCGAGGCCGGCACGATGGTCGCGCGCGCAACCCATCTCCAGATGGATGTGAAGCTCAACGCGGGCAGAAACGTGGGCTTCTTCGGGAAGCTGAAGGCCTTGCTCATCGCGCTGATCCGCAAGTTCATCGCCAACGAGACCTTCTTCGTCAACCACTTCCACAGCCCACAGGGTGGCTGGATCTGGCTTGCCCCGGCGCTCTCTGGCGGGGTGCGCCACATCCCGCTTGCGGGCCAGACGATGTTGTTCAGCGCCGGCGCGTTTCTCGCAAGCTCGGGCAACGTCGATCTTCGCTTGCGCTTCGGCGGATTGCGCGCCCTCTTTGCTCGCGAGGGAGCGTTCTTCCTCGAGGCGTCAGGGCACGGCGATCTGTGGGTCACGAGCTACGGGGCGGTCGAAGAGATCTACTGCAATGGCAGCTACATCGTCGACAACGGGCACATCGTCGGCTTCGATCCGTCGCTCGATTTCAGAATCCGATCCGCCGGCGGTGGCGCGCTTGGGTTCTTCGCATCGGGCGAGGGCCTGGTCTGCGAGTTCACCGGCCACGGGCGAATTCTCATTCAGTCGCGCAACCTGGGCGCGCTCGTGGGCTGGCTCACCCCGCTCTTGCCAGGGTGACGCGGAGCCGCGGAATTTGCGGTGTTTCAGAGCGATTCCTGCTCCCTCAACTCGGCTAATGGCCAATTCAAATCAGGGTCAATTCTGCCAGAGGCCAATTGGGATAATGGCCATTACGGCTCCGGACTAACTGCCAATGCAAATCAACATTCTTTATCGACCCTCCCAGGCCATCGCGCAGTGCTGGCTGAACGCTGGCGAGTCCGTCACGGCGGAGAGCGGCGCCATGATGGGAATGACCACCAACGTCCAGATGACGACCCAGGCAGGCGGCCTCCTATCGGGTCTCAAGCGGATGTTCGGCGGCGAGTCGTTCTTTCGCAACACCTTCACGGCAGCCGCGGGCTCGGGCGAGGTGCTGTTCACCTCTCCCTTGTGCGGGGACATGGTGACGCTCGACGCTGGGCATACCCAATGGCTCATTTCATCGAGCGCATACGTGGCCTCCAGCCAGGGTGTCGACGTGGCGACGCAGACGGGCGGCTTCAAGGGCTTCTTCTCCGGCGCGGGGCTCTTCGTCCTCGGCACGCAGGGTCAGGGTCAGGTCATCGTCGGAGCCTTCGGAGCGATCGAGCCGCTCAACGTCAATGGCAGTCTCGTCGTGGACACTGGCCATCTGGTCGCGTGGGACTCGCGCCTTCAATACCGCGTCACGAAGGCAACCCAATCAGGTTGGATCGCCTCTTACCTCAGCGGCGAGGGCCTCGTCTGTCACTTCGAGGGGCAAGGCCAAGTGCTCGTCCAGTCGCGCAACGCCGCAGAGTACGGCGCGACGGTTGCGGCGCTCTTGCCGCCCCGGCAGGGCTGAGGGCCAACCCGCTCGTTTCTATTTCCCGCTCGTTTCTAATTCCCGCTCTGTCCGTGTCGCCCCGCCAGTTTTTTCCACCCAAACCTTCGAGTAGCTTCGCTCCGCGAGCGAGAGAGTCCTCATGCAGACCGAGATTCGTCACAACCCGGACTTCGCCATCATTCGCGTGCAGTTCGACATGGCCGGCGAGCAAATCGTGACCGAGTCCGGCGCGATGGTCGCTCGCGACACCTCCATGCAGATGCAGACCAGCATGCGCGGCGGGCTCGGTGCCGCCCTCAAGCGCAAGCTGCTCGGCGGGGAAAGCATCTTTCAAAACAGCTTCACCGCCTCATCTGGGGGACAAACGCTGTGGATTGCGCCAGCGGCCGAAGGCGCGATTCAAGAGATCGACCTCGCCCCCGGACAAGAGTTTTTTCTTCAATCCGGCGCGTATCTGGCGTCCACGCCAGGCATTCAGCTCGACACGAAATGGCAGGGCGCCAAGGGCTTCTTCAGCGGCGGGCTCTTTCTCTTGCGCGCGTTCGGTGAAGGTCGGCTCTGGTTCTCGACCTACGGCGCGATCCACGCGGTCGATCTCGGCCAGCAGTACCAGGGCTACATTTGCGACAACACGCACATGGTCGCGTTCACCCAGGGGCTCAGCTACAGCATCAACAAAGTTGGTGGTCTGAAGAGCCTGTTTCTTTCGGGCGAGGGCCTGGTGTGTACCTTTCAGGGCCAGGGCCGAGTGTGGATGCAGTCACGCAATCCGGGCGGGCTCGCGGCTTTCCTTCACCCCTTCCGTCGCGTTCAATCTAGCAACTGAATGCACGCGTCTTGTGGCGTAGGCCAGGGCCGTGGGGTGCGTGTGGCCATCGTGCGCGCGGCCTCGCAAATGAGAACCACGAGAACAAGTCGTGAACGAATCGAGTCGATGAGCGAGCCGCTGATTGCATCAGAGCCGCGAGCCCGACTAGAGTGCGTGTCGGCCTTCGGGTCATCGCGCGGAGAGTACCCGTTTCGATGTGGATGCTGACGATCGAGGATGACGAAGGCCAGCGCACGTTGCTGGAGCTCAGCGACGACGAGTACTCGCTCGGCCGCGCTGAAGAGGCCAGCATTCGGCTGACCGAGCGCAACGTCTCGCGGCGTCATGCGAAGTTGCGTCCGAGCCCCGACGGCGGCTGGGTCGTCGAGGATGACGGCAGCTACAACGGCACCTTTGTCGGCGGGCAGAAGATCGAGGCCGCGACGCCCCTCGGGACCGGCGCGCACCTCCAGATCGGCGACTATCGGCTCGAGCTGGTCGACCACAAGGTGGCGGCCCCACCGGTCGATGACACGCGCCGAATCACCCGCCCCGATCGCCTCGTCGTCGTGATCGGGCCCGCGCCCGGGATGGAGTACCCGCTCACGGGTGATTGCGTCTCGGTCGGCCGCGCCGAAGAAGCGCAGGTGTCGATCAACCACGCCTCGGTGAGCCGCTTGCACTGCGAAATGCACGCGCTCGGCCAGGGCCGATGGGAGGTCGTCGACCAAGGCAGTTCGAACGGCATCCGCATCAACGGCGTCGATCTGCGGCGCGGAATCATCGAGCCGGGGGATGCCTTCGAGCTCGGGGACGTTCGGCTTCGCTACGTCGCCGCCGGAAAGTTGTATCGGCCGGGGGCTGACATGAGCCAAGAGCTTCGCGCCGTCTCGGCGTTCGATGTGTCGGGCCCGTCGGGAAGCCTTCCCTCCGCGATGCCGCGGCCGCGTGGCCCCGCGCTCGCGATAGCCCTCGTCCTCGGATTGCTCGTGCTTGCAGTCGGCGGCTTCCTCGCCACGCGTCCGACAGACACGTCCGGCGCGGCGCTGGCCGCCTCGGGGGCGCCGAATCCGACCTCCGACGCGGACGCTCGTAAATTGCTCGAGTTCGCGCGCGGCCTCTCGGATGGCGCTGGCGACGACGACGATCTCGAGTTCGCGCACAAGGCGCTCGCGCGAATTCCCGAGCAGTCTCCGGTACGAGAACTGCCGGAATTTCGGGCGATCGAAGATGCCTGGGCGGACCACCTCTTTGCCCTGGCAGAGCGCGAGACCGAGCTTGGCCCCAAGCGCGCGCTGCTCACCCGCATCAGCGAGACGGGCACGGTCAGCGCAGAGAAGCGCAAGCGCGCAGCAGATCTCGCGGCCACTTTGCGCGCGCCGATCGACCTCGACGGCGGCCGCCGCGCCCCGACCCCGACCGCGCCAACTCTGGCGACCGGGGGCGGTGCCACCCGGCTGCCGCCGCCTCCAACTGGCACGATCGCGACCACCAACGTCGCGCCCTCCGCGCCGCCGCCACCGGACAAGCCAGACCAATTCGACGGCTCTTCGCAAAAGCCCGGCCTGTTGGCCAAAATGCACTCGGGCAGGGCGACCGCAGGCGAGCTCAGCATGCTGAAGGCGATCTGCATGGGCGATGGCGATCGAGCCTGCCGAAACGCAGCAATTGCCGCGCAGCAGAAGCTGAAACAACCCTGATGTGCTGAAGCGCGAAGGCGGACGCACTCACTGCGGCCCGCGACACGGCGGCTCGTGACAATTGAGAAACACGACCGCTCGATTTACTGTCAATCCGCATGAAGCCCCGCATCACCCCTGGCCACCGTCCACTCGTCATGCTCGCTGCGGCGCTCGCGCTCGGCACCGCCGGTTGCCCGAGCATGCCGATGATGACGACGGCGAAGACCCTCGGGAGCAACAAAGCCGAGCTGACCATCTCGCCGGTCGTGGGCGGCTACGTGAATGATGACAAAGAAGACCGCTCTATCTGGGGGGGGAGGGTCTGATCCCGGATCTCTCCCTCGGCTTCCGGCATGGCATCGGCGACAGCTTCGATCTCGGCATCGTGCTCAGCGGCTTCACTCACCTCGCGCTCGACGGCAAGGTCGCGCTCGTCGGCAACAAGAAGGAGGACCGCTTCACGCTGGCGTTCGACCCAACGTTCGGTGCCGTCCTCTTGTCGATGGACGGGAAAGAAAGCCTTTATCTTTTGGATTTCGCGTTCCCGATC
>SHZB01000203.1 GCA_009692485.1 Myxococcales bacterium | reverse complement strand
GCCACCCGCTGCCGTCACGCCACCCGCTGCCGTCACGCCACCCGCTGCCGTCACGCCACCCGCTGCCGTCACGCCACCCGCTGCCGTCACGCCACCCGCTGCCGTCACGCCGCCCGCTGCCGTCACGCCGCCCGCTGCGAAGGCGCCCGCTGCGAAGACGCCCGCTGCGAAGGCGCCCGCTGCGAAGCCGCCCGCTGCGAAGACGCCCGGCGCGAAATCGAATTGAGGCGGCGCACGAACTCTGGACCCAGCCGCCTCCCGCCACAGGTGACGCAGGGACCAGGAGATGGTGGCTCAGTGCGCCGTCTCAGCTCACTCGAACGGCTCTCGACGAGGGTGCTTTAGTCCGATGCCGCTCTTTCTTTTGGCAGCTCCGCAGACCCTGCGCGAAGTGCTCGCCGTGCGCTGGACGTCGCGCGCCGTGCTGCTCGGCTGCGTCACGCTCGGAGCCTTGGCATGCACGACCGCGAGCGCTCCCGACGATGACGCCATCGCCGCATCCGGCACGACCGGAGCAGGCGGCGCGGCGAGCGGCACTTCCGCTGGTGGGTCATCGGCCAACGGCGCTAGCGGAGGCTCGGGCGGTGGTGATGACGGCACGGCCTCGCTCTCTTCATTGCTCGCGGCGCTGCGAGCCGATCGCGACGCAACGCTCCTTGCCGAGAGCCGCGCTTCGGGTTGGCCTGTGCCGGTCGAGGGCGGACTCTTGGTGGTATCGAGCGACCCGTCGCTGCATCAGGTCGCCGGCGATCACGACGGCTGGGCCGGCACGCTGCTGACGGTCGACCGCGAGTTCTCGTGGGGAGTCGTCGCGATGAAACCGGGGCAGCGCTACAAGTTCACCGACGGCGCCGCGACCTTCAAGGCCGATCCGTGGTCGCGCGCGTACGACTACGACGACAACGGCGAGCTCAGTGTCATCCGAGCGGCCGGCTCCGCGAGGCTCGAGCGCCACTTCGCGGTCTCCTACGGCAAGCTCGCGCCGCGCCAGGTGCGGGTCAAGGTCCCGAAGGCCCCGGCGACCCACGTCCTCTATCTGCACGACGGCCAGAACCTGTTCGACCCGAGCGCACCGTGGGGAGGCTGGAAGCTCGCCGCGGCCGCGCCCGATGCGATGCTGCTCGTCGGCATCGACAACACGCCCGCGCGCATGGACGAGTACACCCACGTGCCCGACAATCTCGGTCAGGGCGCGCTCGGCGGTCGCGCGGACGAGTACGCAGACTTGCTCGAGCTCGCGGTGCGGCCGCTCGTCGCCAACACCTACGGCGAGCCCGCCAAGGTCGGCGTGATGGGCTCGTCCCTCGGGGGTCTCGTCAGCCTCTTCATCGCGGACCGCGCGCCCGCTGATTATCGCTTCGCCGCGAGCCTCTCCGGCACGCTCGGCTGGGGCTCGATCGGGGCCGGAATTCACGCGGAAACGATGCTCGAGCGCCTCAGCGCCCACGGTCACCAAGCCTTCGCCGTGTACCTCGACTCGGGCGGCGGCGGCACCTGCGCGGATCTCGACCTCGACGGCCTCGCGGACGACGGCGACTCTTCCGACAACTACTGCGAGACCAAGCAGCTCGAGGGTGCGCTCACGCTCGCCGGCTATCAATACGAGCTCGACTTTTCGCACTGGCACGAGCCGGGCGCTCCCCACAACGAGGCCGCCTGGGCCGCGCGCGCATTCCGGCCGCTCAAGATGTTTGCGGGCCTTTGACGAGGCCAGGTCCATGCCGCTCCTGCCTGCGCCCAAGGACACGCCATGCTGGAGTCCAGCAGATTGTAGTCAATCGACTACAGTCGCGCCGCTTGGAGCCGCGTTCGAGGACACGACGCAGGGAGCCCAGACATTGTAGTCAGTTGACTACAGTCGCGCCCCGCCCATGAGCCTCCGCTATCTCCTCGTCTGCAATCCGACGGCACAGTCCGGGCGAGCCGCACGTCGCGTCGAGGAGGCCGTCCGCGCCATGGGGCGTCGGGGGATGGCGCTCGAGCTATGTGAAACGGAGCCCGCTCGCGCCACGATCCAGAAAGTGCGCGCGCGGCTCGAGCGAGGCGGCATCGACGTCGTGGTGGCGCTCGGCGGCGACGGCACCTTTCACGAAGTCGCGACCGCGATCCTCGAGGCGCAGGTTCCGGTCCCGCTCGGAATGCTGCCAAGCGGCACCGCCAACGACCAAGGCAAGAGCTTCGGCATCCGTCGCGGCGACACGGAGCGCAACCTCGAGGTGATCGCGGCCGGTCACCTCACGGAGCTCGACGTCGGCCGGATCGCGCGCATGAACCACCACGGCGAGGTGCTCGACGAGACGCTCTTCTTCGACTCCTGCGGCTGGGGCATGCAGTCGGACATCCTGGCGCTCCGAAACCGCCAGCGCGAGGTCGTGAGCGAGCTGCCGCTGGTGCGCGAAATCTTCCGCGACGAGGCGGTCTATTTCAGCGCCTCGATGGCGAAGCTGGTCGAGTCCTACGTGAATCCGGTGAAGTTTCGAGCCGACGTGATCGCGAACGGCAAGCTCCATGTCTTCGAGGGCCTCACCGATCTGGTGATCAGCGCGACGCCCATCTATGCGGGCCACTGGGTGCTCGACCGAAACGCCGCCGCCGACGACGGCCTCTTCGAGCTCGTGCCGTTTCAAGGCCGGCGTGACTGGGCCAGCAAGGCGCTGCGCGATCTGGCCGTGAGCCCGGTGTGGCAAGAAGAGCTCGATCTCTTGGGGCTCGAGCACTCGCAGGGATTTCGGGCGCAGAGCTTCGACATCGATCTGTTTCGCCCCGAGAAGGTCGACCTCAACGCCCAGGTCGATGGCGACGAGTGGCACGGCGGGGACCGCTACCGGGTCGAGGTGAGCCCGGACCGCCTTCCGCTGCTCACGCCGCGCGACTTCGTGCCGCCATGGCGCCCGCGAGCGTGACCACGAGGGGGCGTCGGAATCGGCGCAACAACGGCACAACAACGGCGCAACAACGGCGCAACAACGGCGTAACAACGGCGCACGACCGGCCCAACACCGGCGCGATTCTGGTTCAGCACCGTCGTGATTCCCGCGTGATTTCGGCGTGATTCCGGCGTGATTCCGGCGTGGCTCGCGGCCGTCGCGGCGGGTACCATCCGAGCGCAGCACGCGGCGAATAGCGGCCGTTTCCATCCCAGCGAAGCCATGAAAGCCCTCGAGCCCGGGACGATCCTCGCCGAAAAGTTCCGCATCGACGGCGTACTCGGACGTGGCGGCATGGGTGTGGTCCTGGCAGCACATCATTTGCAGCTCGACCAGCCGGTCGCGCTGAAATTCCTGCACGAAAAGGAGCGAGGCGATCCGGCCCTCGTCGCCAGATTTTTCCGCGAAGGCCGGGCTTGCGCGAAGATCCGGGGCGAGCACGTCACGCGCATCTTCGACGTCTGCAACTCCGTCGAGCATGGCCCGTATCTCGTGATGGAACGGCTCTTCGGGCGCGATTTCTGGCAGATCCTGAAAGAGCGCCGGCGCTTCCTCCGAACGAGATGGGCGACGCACTTCCCGCGGTCTCGCTCGGCGCCGGCAAGAGCGCCACAGCCATCGCCCTCGGCACTTCACACAGCTGCGCGCTGCTCGCCGACGCCACGGTGAAATGTTGGGGCAACAACGAGAAAGGTGGGCTCGGCCTTGGCGACACTTTCCCCCGCGGCGACAACGCGAACGAGATGGGCGACTTTCTGGGCGTCGTACCGTTGTTGTAGACGGCGTGCCTCCGTCGATGAGAGCTGTCCTTTCACGCGGCCAAAGGTGTCGAAGGGACCCACGCCGCCCAGACCGCCGGCTCCTCGGCCTTCCTGCCCCGCTCGGCAGCCTCGACCCGCCAAGCCCGGGCCACGTTCGCCCTGCCGAAGCGGCCTCTTTCGCCCTCTTCCAGGTTGATTCTTCCTATCCGCGTCCAGCGCATCGGCCAGCGTGTCGCCCTGCCTACTCCGGAGAAACTGCTTGATGGTATCGGCCGTGAAGTAATGATCGCCGATCCCTTCCTTGAGGAGCCGCACGGTGTAGAGCGCGGCGAGCGACGGCTTGGTGAGCGAAGCGCCGCTCGGGAGATCGAACTCCCGGGTCTTGGTGTCGATCACTGTCAACGTGTACCTCCTGGCCACGTCGGCCGGCATGATCTGGGCGAAGGTCTTGCCGACCGGCCGCGTCCACCCCTAACGCCCTGCCGCCCCCACCGCCAAACCATGAGGAGGCGCCCCCGGCCCCGACACCACCACGTGCGTCGCCAGCATCGCCAACACCATCGCCGACCCTGCCACCGCAAAAGCCATCGGCCTCTCCCACCACGACCAGCCCCGCCCCGCCTCCCCGATCTGCAGCTCCTTGGCCACCGCTCGCCGCAAACGAGCCCGCGCCCCGACCGACGGCCCCGGCCCCTCCTCGTCCAGCTCGATCGCCCGCTTGAGATCCACAAACGACCTCACACACGCCGAACAATCGCAAAGATGGCCCTCGACCTCCCGGCGCCCCTCCTCGGACAACAGACCAAAGTGATAGGCCACCAGCTCCAGCTCTACCTCCTCGCACCTCATTGGAGCACCTCCTCTCGCAATCGCTTCACCATCTCGTGCATCCGCGACTTCACTGTGCCCTCGGCGATCCCCAGAGTCACAGCCACTTCTTCGTAAGACATCCCACCGGCCCGGAGCCGGTACACCTCGGCCAGCCCCGGCGGCAACCGCTCCACCGCGCGCCGCAACGCCTCGCCGCTTTGCCGGCGCTCCAGCACCTGCTCCGCCAGCAGCGGCGCCTCGCCGCTCGCCCTCATCCAGCCGACCGCCTCGGCCGCACGCCCGGCGCGCTTGCGAGAACGCACCCGGTTGAGACAAAGGTTGCGGGCGACCTGGAAGATCCAGGCGCGGAAGCTCTTCACCTCGCGCCGCGTCTCCCGCTCGCGCAGCACGGCCATGAACGCCTCGTGCAGCACATCCTCGGCTTCACCCGCATCACCGAGCTGAGCCCGGATGAAACCGAAGAGCGGCCGCTCGAAGCGCTCGTAAAGCCGGTCGAAAGCCCGCAGATCGCCTGCGATGAGCTTCTCGAACAGCGCGTCGTCGGAATCCATGGGAGCCCGCTGCCCTTCAAGCCTTCGTTGCGACCGGCATCAAGCCCGAGCCCGCGGGCTCACGCAGTGCGCCGACGAGGGAGACGAGCCCAGAAACGATCCCGAGGATCAGGGCGAGCACCAGATTGTGCAGCGATTCTGCGCAGCCGAGTGCCAGCGTCTCGAGCTGCTTCGGCGCCTGCACCTCCTGGATATAACGAAAAGAATTCACCAGGCCCGTGCTCGTGCCGAGCAGCCCGGAAGCAAGTGTCAGGATCGCCAGCCAGCGCACCAGCTGCTCCGTCTTCCGCCCTGGGCGCCGAGCGTGTAGCACGCTGACCGCAATCAGCGCGAACCCGAAAAGAGAAGTGGGGTACATACCAAAACCGCCATCTGCATAGAAATTCGACCACATGATGTCCTCCTGATTCTGTCTTGGAGGAACCGGTCGAGTGCAGAAGGTTCGAATCTTTGTAGTTCAAGCTAGCGGGGCAAGGCTATCAAGGCAGGGTCGCTCGGCGTGTGCGCGGGAGGTCTCGGGCCGTGGTTGCGCTGTCGCTGGACGAGAGGCTCGCGTTCGGGACTCGCAAAACATGGGGCAGCCCCGGCGCGACGTGTCGCCCAGTCCCCGAGCGAGATCAGGCGGCGGCGGGCGGATCGCGCGGGCGACGGAGCGCGCCGAGCAGCCGGGCGAGGGTGGCCGCGTCGGTCACGACGGCGCGGACGGTCATGCGGCCACCGCACCCCAGGCAGCGCTTCACGTCCACGTCGAAGGTGCGCCGCAAAAGCGTGGCCCCCAGTCCAGCCGTGAAAGTGGGGCGTAGAGCTTGCCGTCAAGGAGTCGCTCCCAGTGGGCAATGGACAGGATGTTCGGGGCCACCCGCTGCGCCGCCCCCGTCGCGAGGAGCGTCGAGGTGAGCACGACCTCGGCGGTCGGGACGAGCGCGGCCTCGCCCGTCCCACGCCGACGGCTCTGGCTGCTCGATGCGCCGGCTGAGAGTTGGGGTACCTTGGGGCGGATGCCCGTTGTTCCCTATCGAATCGAGACAGCGCGTCTGGTTGTGCGCTGTTTTCGGCCCGAAGATGCCGCCATGCGCAAGGCCGCGGTCGACGCGAGCGCCGAGCATCTCGCGCGCGGCTCCATTCGGTGGGCGACGGAGCCCGCATCGGTGTCGCATCATCTCGCCCGCGCGAGGACCTGCCGCGGCATGTTCGATCTCGATCAGGATTACCTCTTCGCGATCTGCGAGCCGGGTGAGCAACGCTTGCTCGGCGAGATAGGCTTGCTGAGCCGGGCCGGGCCCGCTGCGCGCGAGCTCGGCTACTGGGTGCGCGTCGAAGAGGCGGGCAAAGGCGTCATCACCGAAGCGGCCGCGTCGCTGGTTCGCGTCTCCTTCGAGCTGCTCGAGCTGGAGCGTGTCGACATTCATTGCGGCGTGGGAAATGGAGCGAGCGCACGGGTCGCCCACAAACTTGGGTTCGTCCTTGATGGCACACTTCGCCATCGACGCGTGCGGCCTGAAGATGAGGCGGAAGACAATTTGTCGTTCAGCATGCTCGTCACCGACTACCGAAAGAGCCCTGCGAACAATTTCCCTCTAAAGGCCTTCGACGCCATGGGTGTATCCGTGCTGTGACACCGGCGCGAACCCTCTTCGGTGAGCGACCCCGGGGAAAACGCGACGCAATTGACGCGATGGTCTCGCGGCGCGCCGCTCCAGAAGAACTCGCTTGGACCAGGCGGGCAAGATGCCCGATTGGCGCAGCTCTCCTCCACGCCGGAGACTGCCGACCTCGGAGCACGACGCTACCCTCATTGAACAGCACGCCCGAAGTGTGGTCCGCGTCGAGTCGTTGAGAGCAATCGGATGCTCGCGGACGAGCGTCTCTCGCGCGCGCAGGGGCGCGGACCGGTCGGCCGCTTTCCGGCCGGTTCGTCAAGCGTTTGGCGCTCGCGAAACCTGCGCGGCGCAGCGTTACGGCGCAGCGTTACGGCGCAGCGTTACGGCGCCGCGGCGCATGAGTCGACGTCGAAGTCATCGGATGCGCGGGCGGTCAGTCGTGCAAGTTCAGACGGCAGCGGCTACGACGCGTGCGTGTGCGGGAGCCCCGTCGACGGGAGCGTTCCTGAGAGAGTAGTCCAAGCTAGCGGGGCAAGGCTCTCAAGGCAGGGTCGCTCGGCGTGTGCGCGGGACGTCTCGGGCCGTGGTTGCGCTGTCGCTGGACACTGTAGCGAATCAATGCTGTACGCGCATCGCTCTCCTGAATCGGCGTCGAACGCACGGGACGCCACGTTACAACACGCAACGCTTGCACCGGCGTGCACGGACACGCGTGCCGCGCAATCGTTGACAAATCGGGGGCAAACCTCCGCCGGAAAATGTGCCTTACTTGGACTATCCGCATGATTTTGATTGCGACCGTTTTTCCGGTACCGACTGCGTGGGCGCGGTAGACGGCGCCCATGCCGCCGGCTCCGGCGAGGACGGCGATTTGGAAGCGATTGTCGATGAGCCTGCCTGCGTCCATAACCGCTGCCGCTACATCTCCACGACCGTGTTATTGAATTGATGATAGCTGCCTTCGACGTCGAGTTTGGCGCCGGAGGGATCATGCAAGCGGAGGATTCCACAACGAGCATATCCGCATCCAGGGGACTCCTGGGTTTGAATTGAAAAATTCAAGGCTCCCATTGCGTCGCTGGTCGTTACGGGGGTTTCCTCTCCGAGACAAAAAAGTTCGAT
>SHZB01000202.1 GCA_009692485.1 Myxococcales bacterium | reverse complement strand
CTGCGCGCGGCGTCGGGACTGTCGCGCTATCGAGCCACGCCGCGCCGGAGAGCGTCGGTTCGCGGCCGGTCAGCAACGCGCCCTCCGCGACGTGGATACGGATGCTCGAAGCCGACGCGCTCGCGGGACCCGCGGTGCTAGAGCCGGCATTTTGCCAGGTCGGCGCGCCCGGTGTGACCGCGTGCGTCAACCCGCTCCAGAACGCGCCCATCGTTGGGTAGCGGTCCTTCGGTTCGAGCGCGAGCGCCTTGGCGAACACCGCTTCGAGCGCCGGGCTCGTCGGCAGTCCGAAGCTCGACGGCACGGGTCGCTTCGTGTCGCTGCAGCTCACCGCGCCGAGCTCAAACAAGGTCTCGCCTTCGAGCGCCCGCTGCCCTCCGCGCAGCAGCTCGATCAGGATGAGGGCCATCGCGTAGACGTCTGTCCACGGGCCCGTCGCACCATACTTGCGGCTGAACTGCTCGGGGGCACCGTAGCTCGGCGTGAAGGCGGTGATCTGCTGGCCAGTCTCCTGCATTTGCTGCTGCTCGACCTGCTCGCCCATGACCTTTGCGATGCCGAAATCGAGGACCTTCACGGCGAGTGGCTCACGCGGGTTTGGGCCGATCACCATGACGTTCGCAGGCTTCATGTCGCGGTGCGCCACGCCCTGCCGGTGGGCGATCTCGAGCGCCGCGGCCACCGGCTCGAGCAGCTTCATCGACGCCACGAGATCGCGCGCCGGCGCCCGCACACGGATCTCGGCAATCAGCAGCTCGTCGAGGGCGATGCCATCGAGCCACTCGAGCACCATGTACGGGATCCAACCGTCGCTGGTCTGGAGCTTGCCGATGTCCCGCGCTTGCACGATCGCCGCCGAACGACTCGACAGCTCGCTCATCAAGCGACCCTCCTGAATGAACTCATCGAGCAGCCGGTCGCGCGCGCTTGGATCCGCCTTCTCCAGCAGCACGAAAAACTTCATCGCGACGGGCTGCCGCCAAATGAGGTGCTGCGCCTTGTAGACGACGCTGAATCCGCCCTCCCCAGCGAGCTTCAGGACCTCGTATTTCTCGGCGATCGCGGTGCCGATGAGTCCGAGGGGATCGTGCAACGCGTCCGGCATCGAGCGGCACCAGCATAGCCATCAGGACTAGGGCGCACCTAATCCTTTCGGCACCTTGCTCAGCGCCCCTCGAAGCGTGTGCGCCCCTCGCTCATCCGCACGCTTCTCTACACGCTGCTCAGCGCCCCTCGAAGCGTGTGCGCCCCTCGCTATGCGGTTCTCGGATCGTGCAGCCATCGCTGCCACGGGGACAGCGCATGCGTCGGCTCGCCGGCCTCCGTGAGATCTGCGCCGAGCACCGCGCCACGCTCTGCAAGCTCGGCGAGGACTTGCGAGGTTCCGTCGATGAGCTCGGCATCCACAGCCCGTCGGTGTCCGGCGCAGGCGTCGCGGAGCGCGGTGGCGAGCGGCTGTCGTTCGTGCATCAGACGCGCGATCAGCTCCGCGGCGACGGGCGTGAGGGTCATGCGGCGAAAGGCCTCGCGCGAGTCGCGGTACGCGAACAAAACCGTGTGCTCCGCCCGCGGCGCGCTCGTGCTCGAGGGTGCGTCCGCGAGCTCATGCACCGCGTAGTCGAAGCGCCCGAGACGGCAGCTCCCGTCGAAGGCGACGGGTCGGTCTGCGAGCAGCACAGTGCCGAGCGCTGCCGGTGCTTCGAAGTCGCGGGCGCGCCAGGTGCGGGGAGCCCAGTGCACCTCGAGCTCGAACAGCTCGTAGCGTGCGAGCTCTCCGAGGAACGCCGGCAAGCGCGGATTGGCTGCGAGGCGAGGCAGCGCAAAGCGTGCAAACTCGAAGGCCACGTCGCGGAGGATCGGGGAGCGCGGAAGCTCTCGGCACAAGAACTCGTCCACCACCGTGGCGAGGCCGGCCCCGCCGAGCGCCGTCGTGGCTGGCAGCTGTATGGTGATCGCCTCGCGAAGGTTGGTCCGCACGAGCTTCTGGTAAACCCGCACACGGCGCGGATCGGCGCGCTCAAGATGCGCGCGGTCGACTTCGCTGAGCCCGAGGTTTCGCTCCGCATCGGGTGTGCCGTCGCCGGTATTTCTTGCGTCGCTGCCGTCGGCGAGGCGGCCCTCAAGCGCTGGTGGCACGCGCCCCACGATCGCGTCGTAGAGCCATCTCTCGAGGGCACCGAGTCGCGCGCGTTCGTCGTGTGTCAGCTCACGCGCCACGCTCACCGCCCTGCTCACCGCGATATTGTGCAAGCGCCTGCTCGTAGGCGACCTGCAGCTGGTCTCGCTCGGCGAGCAGCAGCTCGAGCGTCGGGACGCAGGTGTCCCGCTCGAGCACCACGGGCACTCGGCCGATCCGCGCCACCGCTTGCTGCATGAGCTCGTACACGGGCGTGATCACGGGCGCGCCGTGGGTGTCGATGACGAGGCCGTCGTCGGCTCGGTACTCGTGCCCTGCGACATGCAGCTGCCAGACCCGCGAGGGCTCTATTCTTGCGACGTATTCAACTGCATTGAAACCATGATTGCAGCTATTTACATAGACATTGTTAACGTCTAGCAATAGACCGCAATCCGCCTCCTCGAGCACCCGCGATACGAACTCGACCTCGCTCATCTCCGGTCTTCCGAGCTCGAGGTAGAAGCTCACGTTCTCGATCGCGAGCGGGCGCTCGAGTCGATCTTCGGCCTCGCGTATGCGCGCCGCGGCATGGAGCGCGGCAGCCTCGGTCAAGGGCAGCGGCAACAGCTCGTGCAGAGCCCGGCCACCGAGTCCGGAGAAGCACAAGTGATCGCTGTGAATCGATGGCGCGAGCCGATCGAGAAAGCCGCGCAGCGTCGCGAAGTATTCAAGGTCGAAGGCGTCCACCGAGCCGAGCGACATGTGCAGGCCGTGGCACACGAGCGGGAAGTGAGCCGCCACCAGCTCGAGCGCCGCGTGAACGTGGCCGCCACGGCGCATGTAATTCTCGGGCGCGATCTCGAAGAACGGAACTTCGCGAACCGTGAGCGTCCCCGCCTCGATGTGCCCGACGACCTCGTCGAGAAATTCGAAGCGCAGTCCGAGCCCGACGCCGGAGACGTCGCCGCGTCTCGTCGCGCCCCGCCTCAGCCGCAGGTCCCCTCGCCGCATTTTCCGGCGGCTCCGGCCTTCGCGGTGCCGGTCTTTGCGGGCGCGGGCGAGCCGGGCGCGGCGGCTTTGCCTGCGCTGGCTGGAGCCGCTGGTGTTGCGGCTGCCGGCTTCTTCGCATCGGCGGGCTTCTTCGCATCGGCGGCCTTCTTCGCATCGGCGGGGCTCTTCGAGTCGGCGGGCTTCTTCGCATCGGCGGCGCTCTTCGAGTCGGCGGTCGTCCCGGCTGCTGCCGATTCCGACCCTGCGGTCGTCGTGGGTGCTGCTGCTTCCGACCCGCCAAACAGCGGCATCTTCGCGTGCGCCGCGTGGGCACCTGCGGTCGTCGTGGGTGCTGCTGCTTCCGACCCGGCTGTCGTCGCCGCGCTTGTCGTAGCGGCGGGTTTGTCCTTGCCCCCGCCGCATTTGCCCCCGCCGCATTTGCCCCCGCCGCAGCCGCCCGCCGCGCCGTCGTGCTTGCCGCCATCGGGCTTGTCTGCCGGTGCTGCCGCCACGCCCCCGGTCGGTGTCGCGGCCCCATCCGGGCTCTCAGGACCTGGGACCGCAGCGTTTGCGGGGCCCTGCGAACCCGCGCATCCAGCGAGCGCAGCGGCGAAGGTTGCGGTGAGGGTGGCGGCGAGGGTGGCTGCGATCGTCGTGCGGTTCATCGGCATGGTCATGGCCTTTCGAGTGCTTTGCAGTGCTTTGCAGTGCTTTGCAGTGCTTTCGAGTGCGTTCGGTGGTGCGTTCGGTGGTGCGTTCGGTGGTGCGCCTCAGCGAGGCTTCGGAGTCATGCGCAGGTCGAGCGATACCAGCGCCTTCTGTGCAACCTTGGGCGCGAGCGCGTCGAGGCCCTTCGCGAGGAATTTACCGACGGTGTCGCGCGGGCGCACGTCGTGCTCGGCGAGGCCCACCGCGAACGGCTTCACCGTCTTGACGCCGATTTCCGTGGGCACTCCATCCGCGCCAAGCTTGAAGGTGAGCTCGATCTCGGCGGTGGTCATCGTCTTGTGACCATGGAGCAGCAAGTCGCCTGCGACCGTCGCCAGCACCTTGCGTTCCGCGCCGCTGAGTTTCGTAACATCGGCCGTCGTGGTCTTCACCGAGCTCACCGAGAACTGCACCGTCCGATTCGTCACAACCTTACGCTTGCGCTCCTCGTCGGCGCCCTCGCCCTCATCGAGCTCGAGCCATCCGCGGGCGTGCTCATTCTGTTTCTCCTGCTTCGTCTCGGCACCGAACGGCTCGCCGTCTTTCTCGCGGATGCGCTGAAAGATCTCGAGGCGCTCGAGGTCGAGGGTCAATAAACCGGTCGTTTTCGTCAGATCGGCGAGATCGACGTGGAGCTCCCCGCCGGCTCCGTCGCGCACCTTTCCAAGGATTTGCTCGATCGGCGCATCCATCACGAAATCAGCCTTCGAGCCCGCTTTCACGACCGAGAACGCGACCGCCGCTGCACTCTTCGACGCTGCCGGCACCAGCTTCTCAGCGGTCGGCGCGAGCGTCACATCCGGCTCAGCCTTGCCACACGCGGCGGCGCAAAAGAGGACGAGTGCGAACGAAGTGGTTCGGCGGTGGCCTGCGAAGTTGGTGCACGGTTGCTTCACGGGGTGATCTCCAATTTCTCTCAAGGTGTTTCTGGCGGCGCGCCCGGCGCGATTCGAACGCGCGACCTTTGGCTTCGGAGGCCAACGCTCTATCCAGCTGAGCTACAGGCGCTGAGGGCGCGGACCTTAGCGCCAGCCAGATCGCTGTGCAAGGCCGCGGTCGAGGCGCTCAGGAGCACGCGGACGAGGCTCTCACGAGGACGCGGACGAGGCTCTCACGCGGTGCTACCCGCTGCTCGATTCGCCTGCAAGGTCCGGCTCGTCGAGCCGCTGCGCGCGCCGCAAAATGAGCACGATGCCGCCGGCGTTGAACGCGAAGAAGGCGAGCAATACGGCCTCGAGACCGAGCGCCCACCGCGAGCTCGCTGGGTCCGAGCCGTCGACGAGCACCCACGCGTCGCCGACCTTCCCTCCGGTGAGCGGCATCACTGCGCGCGCGATCCCGCGATGCCGCAAGCCGAGCTCTGGCAGGCGCTCGAGGCGGCCGCGTAGCAGCGTTGGCGGCACGAAACGCGCGCCTCGCTCCGACGGCGGGACCGCATAGTCGACGAGGCGCGGCCCGGCGTTTGCGAGCGGCACTGCGCCTGCGAGCGGCCCTGCGTCCGCAAGAAGCACTGCGCCTAGCCTGCGCTCGCCCGGTTCACCGACGCGCTTGAAGGCGACGTGTGCGCTCGGCTGAAGCTCGGCCGTCGCGCGCACGTAGCGTCCCGACCAGGTCGAATCGAGCTTCGCCGCGCCGAGATCTCCCAGCTCGACCGCCTCGCGATCTGCGAGCGAATAGAGCGCCTCGGGCGCGAGCGACATCGCCATCAACGCGGAGCTGACCGCGGTCACGAACATCACGCCCACGGTCGCATTGCGAACGCGTCGCGGCGGCGGCACCAGAGCCTTTCGTTCGTCTGGATGCGCCGCCGTATTGGCAATAGCGGAGTCGGCCGCCGTATTGCCGGTATTGGCAATAGCGGAGTCGGCCGCCGTATTGCCGGTATTGGCAATAGCGGAGTCGTCCGCCGTCATGCCTCGCTCGCGACGACGCCCGTTGCCTCTGCTCCCCCTTCGGCGCGCGGGAGCGGTTGGTGCGGGAGCGGTTGGTGCGGGAGTGGTTCGTGCGGGAGCAAGGAACGCTTCGACAGGACCGTGGCTCCAGGCGCGGGCGCGATCACGCCGTCGGCTCCGAAGCGCGCGAGCTCGACGCTCACCTCGCGCAGCATCGCTTGCTTGACGTGGAAGGGAAGGAACGCGCTCTTGAAGCCGGCGAAGATCACATTCTTGATGTCGGCGAGCGGCATGCCCATCTTGGCGTGGCAGAGCCAGAGCTCGCGCGACACGGTGGTGTCGGTGACGAGCCGGTTGTCGGTGTTCACGGTCACGCGCAGGCCCAGATCGTAATAGAGCTTGAGCGGGTGACGGCTCAGGTCCTTGACGGCCCCCGTCTGGACGTTCGAGGACGGGCAAATCTCGAGCGGAATGCGGTGGTCGTTGACGTAATGAAGGAGGTTACCGTCCTCGCGCAGCCGGCAGCCGTGGCCGATGCGATGCGCGCCGCAGACATGCAGCGCTTGCGCGATCGACTCCGGGCCGTACGCCTCGCCCGCGTGGATCGTGCAGTTGATGTTGTTGTCGCGCACCAGCTGAAACGCCGCGCGATGGTGCTTGGCGGGATGATCGTACTCCGCCCCCGCGAGGTCGAAGCCGACGACGCCGCGGCCCTTGTAAGCCACCGCAAGCTCTGCCATCTCGAGCGAGCTGTCCGGTGAAATATTGCGGATCCCGCACAAAATCAGGTTCGCTTCGATGCCAAAGCTCTCGCGTGCGGCGCGCAAACCGGCGAGCACCGCCTCGACCACGCCGGTGAGCTTGAGCCCGCGGCGGGTGTGGAGCATCGGCGCGTAGCGAACTTCCATGTAGCGGACCTTCTCCTTGGCGGCGTCTTCGGCCAGCTCGTAGGCGGTGCGGTACAGCGCCTCTTCGGTTTGCATCACGCGCAACGTGACGTCGAAGGCCTTGAGGTATTCGACGAGCGAGCCGCAGTTTTGGCCGAGGTTCATCGCGCGGCGCAGCGCTTCTGGCTCGTGCGCGGGCAGCTCGATGCGCTGCTCGGCGGCGATATCGAGGATGCTCTCGAGCCGGAGCGAGCCGTCGAGGTGGACGTGCAGATCGGACTTCGGCAGCTGTTGAAAGAACTCGAGCGGGAGCGGCTCTTGCGTCATGTCGGCACTATACCAATCGCCGTTCCGCGAAGGCGACCAATGCCGCGAGGGCAAGCGTCCCAAGGACCACGGCGAACAACGCGCGCAGCTCGAGCCCGTCGATCGCATGCTCGAGCGCGCGCAGATTCGCGCCCAGGATGAGCTTGTCGGCGACAAACGTGCTCGGCAGCCCGCGCAGCTCGAGCGCCACGAACGCGGCCTTGTCCGTCGCGATCGCGCTCCCCGTCGCGACGTCGTCGTAGCAGCGAGCGAACACCGCTTGGTCCAGGCCAAGCTCACGAGCCATGCCGAGGACGCCCTCCTTCGTCATCGCCTCAGTCGCCGCACGGTAGAGCTTGTCCGCCATCCGATCGCGCTCCGCCTCGGGCGTGCAGACGTACGCGCGCGCGGCCGGCTCGGCGCCGTCGTGGCCTGCGAGCGGCACCATCTTTCGCACGACCCGGAAGCGCGCTGGGTCTAGCGCCACGCGAGCTTCGAGCGCCGTGTGCACGATGCGGCAAAACGGACACTCGAAGTCCGTGAACATCACGATGGTCGTCTTGCCGGGGCGCCGTTCGACGGTGATCGACGCGGGCAGCTCCGGCCCGTACGAAGGCGGCGCGTCGCCGAGTCCGAGCGGAACCGCGAGCACCACGACGCCCGCAAAGGCCCACACTCCGCGCAGCCATCGCGGCTCGGGGTCGCTCACTCCGCGCGCCCGCAAGACCGCAAAGAAGGCCGCAGCGATCGCGGCGCCGTCGACGGCCATGCACCAAGCGCAGACGGCACGCACGATGAAGAGCTGCACCCCGATGAGGCCGAGCGCGAGGACCGCAGCGATGCTGGAACCGAGCGCCACGAGCCGCAGCTGCCGCGGTCGAAACGCGAACAGACTCGCCGCGTAAAGCACGACGAAGGCCGCGAGCCCGACGGTCGCCATGGACACCGGCCCGAGCTGCGCGAAGGCCGAGCGTCGGACCTCGGCAC
>SHZB01000201.1 GCA_009692485.1 Myxococcales bacterium | reverse complement strand
GCCTACCTCGCCTCGCTCCTCGGCATTCCCTACCTCGCCGTGTGCGTGAACAAGATGGATCTGGTGGGCTTCGACCCGCTCGTGTTCGAGAGCGTCAAGCGCGAGTTTGCGAAGTTTGCGAGCAGCCTGCGCTTCGAGGGCGTGCGCTACTTTCCGATCAGCGCGACGGCCGGGGACAACGTCGTTCACGCGAGCGCATCGACCGCGTTTCACAGCGAGGGCACGCTGCTCGAGTTCCTGGAGTCGGTGCCCGTCGCCGATGCGCGCGCCGATACGCCGCTCCGATTTCCGGTGCAGTACGTGCTGCGACCGAACCTCGGCTATCGCGGTTTTGCCGGCCAGCTCGCGTCGGGCACGGTGCGCGTGGGCGACACGGTCGAGCTGTTGCCAAGCGGCAAGCGCAGCGTGGTCCTTGCCATCGATGCCTACGAGGGCGAGCTGGCGATGGCCTTCGCGCCGATGAGCACCACCTTGCGCCTCGCCGACGAGCTCGACATCAGCCGCGGCGACATGCTCGTGCACCCCGACCATGCCCCCACGACGACCCGCCGCTTCGAGGCCACGCTCGTGTGGCTGAACGAGCAGCCGCTCGATCGCGAGAAATCCTATTTCCTCAAGCACACGACCCGCCTCGTGCGCGCCACGGTGGAGTCGCTGGCCGGCCGCATCGATCTCGAATCGCTCGCCCAGCTCGAAGCTGCGACGCTCGGCCTCAACGACATCGGGCGCGTCACAATCGCAGCAAATCAGGCTCTTTTCGTCGATCCGTACGTACGCAATCGCCACACTGGCGCGTTCATCCTCATCGACGCGCTCACCAACGAGACCGTCGCCGCCGGCATGATCGCGCGCGCGCTCGAAGAGAGCGGTCACGGCCTCGCACGTCGCGATCGCAGCCTCATCTCACGCGGCGAGCGAGAATTGCAGCTCGGCCAGAAGGCGAAGCTCGTGTGGTTTTCGGGTCCACCCGCGCCCGCGAAAGTCGCGCTCGCCTTCGCCCTCGAACAACGCCTGTTCGAGCTTGGACACCTCGCCACCGTCATCGATGTCGAGCAGCTCGCCGACCCGACTCGCAGCCCGCTGCTCTTCGCCGATCTCGCCGAGCAATGCCTCCGCACCGGCGCCATCACCATCCTCGCCGGCACGCTCTCTCGCCCCGCCGATCGGCAACAGGTGTTCCACCGCATCGACGCTGACACCCGCATCGAGCTCGCGCTGAGCGATGCCACGCTGAGCGACGCCGCGCTCGAACCGCCGGAGCTCCGCGCACAGGTCGAGGCCGCGCTCGCGACGCTCACCGCGGCTGGCACTTTCCTCCCCCCCGCCAACTCCTGAGCACACGCACTTCACGGCGCCGCAATCCTCCAGTCGAGGGCGCGGCCAACGCCAAGCTCGTGCTGGTGCTCGACCTCCGCGAGGCGCACGGGCTCGCCGCGCAGACGGCATTGGCCCTCGCTGCGCGTGCATCGAACGACTACGCTCGAAGGGCCCGCAATGGACGTCGCACTTTTGTCGATTGGCACTGAGCTTTTGCACGGTGAGATCGCCAATACCAATGCCCAATGGCTTGGTCAGCGGCTCACGCAGCTCGGCATTCACGTCGCCGTCGTCGAGACCGTCGGCGATGATCGGCCCGTGCTCACCGAGACGCTCTCGCGACTTGCCGCGCGCTACCCCTTGGTGATCGCGACCGGCGGCCTCGGTCCGACGACGGACGATCTCACGGCCGAGGTCGTGGCCGAAATAGCCGGCGTTCCGCTCGTGCTCGACCTTGACGCGTTCGCGGCCATCGCCCGAAAGCTCGCCGCCCTCGGTCGGGAGCTGCGGCCCAGCCACGAGAAGCAGGCGCGGTTGCCAAAATACAGCGAGCCCTTGCCCAACACCGTCGGCACAGCGGCCGGCTTTTCAATCGAGCACGGCCAGAATGTTTCGTTCTTCTTGCCGGGCGTGCCGCGCGAAATGACCGCCATGTTCGACCAATTCGTCGTCCCGCGCCTCGACGTGCTCGCGCGGCCCGACACCCACGTCATCGTGCTTCACACGCACGGCGCGCCCGAGTCCGAGCTTGGCGAGCTGCTCGTCGATCTCGAGCGTGCACACGCCGGCGTCACCGTGGGTTATCGGCTCACCGGCGCCACCGTCGACGTGAAGCTCATCGCTCGCGCCGCCGATCGCCTCGCCGCCCGCAACCTCGCGGAGGCCGCTGCCAGCGAGGCCCGCGATCGACTCGGTGAGCGCGTCTTCGCCGAGGGCGACGACTCCATTGTAGAAGCCGCCGTCCGTGCCCTTCGCGCCCGCGGCTGGACCCTCGCCGTCGCCGAGTCCTGCACGGGCGGCCTCCTGGCGCAGCAGCTCACCCGCATGCCCGCGAGCGACTATTTCATCGGCGGCACCGTCGCCTACGCCAACAGCGCCAAGACCCGCGTCCTCGGCGTGTCCGAGGACACCCTGCGTGGCCACGGCGCGGTGAGCGGCGAGGTCGCGGCCGAGCTGGCGGAGGGTGCCCGCCGCGCCTTCGCGTGCGATGTCGCATTGGCCATTACCGGGATCGCCGGCCCCACGGGCGGCTCGAGCGACAAGCCCGTGGGTCTATGCCATTGGGCCTGCGCCCACCCCGGCGGCACCGTCGTCGAGCAGCAGGTATTCCGCGGCACGCGCACGCAAGTCCAAGAGCGCGCGGCCCACGCCGTGCTCGACCTCTTGCGCCGTGTCTGTGCCGGCGATCGCTGAATCGGCCTATTGGTCAATTGGCCATCTTGCGCTCGAACTTCAGCGCACCGTCCCTCGCGGTCACGGTCACGCAGTCGCCCGCAACGAATTCGCCGCCGAGGAGCTTCTTGGCCAGCTCGTTCTCGAGCAAGCGTTGAATTGCGCGCTTCAGCGGACGGGCGCCGTATTGGGGATCCCAGCCGTCGCGCATGAGCAGCTCTTTGGCACTATCCGTCAATTCGGCCGTGATGCCGCGCACCTGGAGCCGGCCGAAAAACCGCGCTAACTGGATATCCACGATGGCGTGCATGTGGGCGCGCTCGAGCCGGTGAAACACCACGATCTCGTCGAGCCGATTGAGCAGCTCCGGGCGCATGCGCTTCTTCACGGCGTCCCGTACCGCGATGTCGGTGAGCTCGCGCTTCTCCGCGTCCGACAGCTTCTCCTGCTGCTCGATCTCCACCGCGAGCTCGCTGCCCAGATTCGAAGTCAGGATGATCACCGTGTTCTTGAAGTCGACGACATTGCCTTGGCCGTCGGTCAAGCGCCCGTCGTCGAGCACCTGCAACAGCACGTTCCACACGTCGTCGTGCGCCTTCTCTACCTCGTCGAAGAGCACGAGCGAATAGGGCTTTCGGCGCACCGGCTCGGTGAGCTGACCGCCCTCCTCGAAGCCGACGTAACCGGGCGGCGCGCCAATCAGCCGGGCCACGGAATGCCGCTCGCCGTACTCGCTCATATCGATCCGCACCATCGCGCGCTCGTCGTCGAACAGGTGCTCTGTCAGCGCGCGCGCCAGCTCGGTCTTGCCCACGCCCGTGGGACCAAGAAACAGGAAGGACCCCATTGGACGGGTCGCCTCGCCGAGACCCGCACGCGACCGCCGCACGGCATTGGCCACCGCAAGCAGCGCATCTTCCTGGCCGACGACGCGCCTCCTCAGCGTGTCCTCGAGCCGCAAGAGCTTCTGCAGTTCTCCCTCCAGCATCTTGCTCACCGGTATGCCCGTCCACTTCGACACGACGGCCGCGATGTCCTCTTCGGTCACCTCCTCTTTCAGGAAGCTGTCCTTCTCTGGCTTCTTTGCCAATCGCCCGCGCGCCGCGAGCAGCTCTTTCTCGACCGCGGGGATCTTGCCAAAATGGAGCATCGACGCTCGCTCGAGATCGCCGGCGCGCTGCGCCTTGTCCTGCTCGCTACGCAACTCTTCGAGCTCCGCTTTTTTGGCGCGGATCGCGGCAATTTGCTCCTTCTCGATGAGCCACAGCGCGCGCATGCGATCGCGCTCGTTCTTGAGCTCGCCGATCTCGCGGCCGACCTCGTCCTGGCGCTGGCGACTGCCGCGGTCCTCTTCGCGCTTGAGCGCCTGCGCTTCCATCTGGAGCTTGACGAGCCTTCGCTCGAGCGAGTCGATCGGGGTCGGCAGGCTCTCGATCTCCATACGCAAACGCGAGGCGGCCTCGTCCACCAGATCGATCGCCTTGTCGGGCAAGAAGCGCTCGGTGATGTACCGGTCCGACAGCACCGCCGCCGCGACGATGGCTGCATCCTGAATGCGAATGCCGTGGTGCAGCTCGTAGCGATCGCGGATCCCGCGCAAGATAGCGATCGTGTCCTCGACGCTCGGCTGGCGCACCATCACCTGCTGAAAGCGCCGCTCGAGCGCCTTGTCCTTCTCGATGCGCTTCTTGTACTCGTCGAGGGTCGTCGCGCCGATGCACCGCAGCTCTCCGCGCGCGAGCATCGGCTTGAGCATGTTGGCCGCATCGATCGCGCCCTCGGCCTGGCCCGCGCCCACGAGCATGTGCAGCTCGTCGATGAACAACACGATGCCACCCGCCGCGCCCTCGATCTCCTTGAGCACCGCCTTGAGCCGCTCTTCGAACTCTCCGCGAAACTTCGCGCCGGCGACGAGCGCCGCGAGATCGAGCGCCAAGAGCCGCTTGTCCTTCAGCGACTCGGGCACGTCGCCGTCCGCTATCCGCTGCGCGAGCCCCTCGGCGATCGCCGTCTTGCCGACGCCGGGAGCGCCGATCAACACGGGGTTGTTCTTCGTTCGGCGCGTGAGCACCTGCATCACCCGGCGGATCTCTTCGTCGCGGCCGATCACCGGATCGAGCTTCTTTTTCCGCGCGTCTTCCGTGAGATCGCGGCAAAACTTTTCGAGCGCCTGAAACTTCGTCTCCGGCGCTTGGTCGGTCACGCGCTGCTGACCGCGCACCGCCACGAGCGCCGTGAGCAGCTGCTCGAGGCTCACGCCCGCTTGCCCGAGCGCCGCCTGCAGCTCGCGGTCTTTGCGCGCCCCGCTGAGCACGATGTGCTCCGTCGAAATGAAGTCATCCTTCATCCGCTTGGCCTCGTCTTCCGCGCCCTGAAGCAACATCAGTCCGCGCGTCGAGAAGCGTGGCTCGGCCCCTCCGCTCACCTGCGGAAAGGTCGCGAGCCGCTGCTCGAGCGCCGCCACGAAGCGCGTCAGCTCGCCGCCCGCCTTCGCGAACAAGGGCGGCACCACACCCTCGTCTTGCTGCGCCACCGCGAGCGCGAGGTGCTCGGGATGGACCTCGGGGTGTCCGCGCCGACTCGCCGCTTCGACGGCCGCACGCACCGCCGCCTGAGCCTTGTGGGTCATCTTGTCGATCGTCATGGCGCGTAGACCTTGAGCTTATCCCGAAGGGCTGAATCGCCCAGTTTCATGGGCATCGCGAGTGCGAAGGCTGTGCCTCTGACCGGCATCGCACGACCCTCATTCGCCATTCTTAGCCACGCTCCCCGAGACCGCAACGCCGCACGCCGCCCCGTGTCGCTAACAATTGAATTGGCCGCTCCCGTTTGACTGTCGTTGACAATTGAATTGGCCGCTCCTGTTTGACTGTCGTTGACAATTGAATTGGCCGCGCCCGTTTGACAGGTGCTTTGGCCACTGCCGTTTGACAGGTGCTCTGGCCGCTCCGGCTCATCCGCGCACTCGCCTCGTGCTAGGACGCGGCGCGCGCGTTGGCCACTGACGGCACCGGCGCACCCCCCTCGGAGCGAGACAACCCATGTCGGTCATCACGGTGAAACAGGCGCTCTCGGGCGCACCAAGCGAGGGCGCCACGGTCACGGTGCGCGGCTGGATCCGCACGCGTCGCGATTCGAAGGCGGGCTTGTCCTTCCTGCACGTCAGCGACGGCTCGTGCTTCGCGCCGGTGCAAGTCGTCGCCCCCAACACACTGGACGGCTATGCCGACTCGGTCGCGAAGCTCTCCGCCGGCTGCGCGGTCGAGTGCACCGGCACGCTCGTGCGCTCACAAGGCAAAGGGCAAGCGTTCGAGGTCCAGGCCCATCAGGTCACCGTCGTCGGCTGGGTCGAAGATCCGGAGACCTATCCCATTCAGCCCAAGGCCCACAGCCTCGAGTACCTGCGCGAGGTCGCCCACCTTCGGCCGCGCACCAACACCTTTGGCGCCGTCAGCCGCGTGCGCCAAACCATCGCCCACGCCATTCACCATTACTTTCACGAGCACGGCTTTCAATGGGTCAATACGCCCATCATCACGGCCAGTGATTGCGAGGGCGCCGGCCAGCTCTTTCGCGTCTCCACGCTCGATTTCGCGAGCCTGCCGCGCACGCCGGAAGGCAAGATCGACTTCACCCGCGAGTTCTTCGGACGCGAGACATTTCTTACGGTCTCAGGCCAGCTCGCGGTCGAGGCCTATTGCCTCGCGCTCTCGAAGGTCTACACCTTTGGACCGACCTTTCGCGCCGAAAATAGCAATACGACGCGGCACCTCGCCGAGTTCTGGATGGTCGAGCCCGAGATCGCCTTTGCCAATCTCAGCGACGACGCCGATCTCGCCGAGGACTTCCTCAAATACGTATTTCGCGCCGTGCTCGCGGAGCGCGCGGACGACATGGCCTTCTTCGTCGAGCGGGTGGACAAGACTGCCATCGAGCGACTCGAGCGGCTCGAGCGGGCGAGCTTCGCGCGGGTCGAATACAGCGAGGCCGTCACGATCCTGGAGAAGAGCGGAAAAAAGTTCGAATTCCCCGTGAAATGGGGCCTCGATCTCCAAACCGAGCACGAGCGCTTCCTCACCGAAGAGCACTTCGCGCGCCCCGTCGTGGTCATGAATTACCCGGCCGCCATCAAGGCCTTTTACATGCGCCTCAACGACGACGAACAGACCGTCGCCGCCATGGACGTCCTTGCCCCCGGAATTGGAGAAATCATCGGCGGCTCCCAGCGTGAAGAGCGCCTCGATGTCCTCGACCGACGCATGGCCGCGAGCCACGTCGACCCAGGCGCCTATGGCTGGTATCGGGATCTCCGCCGCTACGGCACCGTCCCCCACGCCGGCTTCGGCCTCGGCCTCGAGCGCCTCGTCACCTACGTCTGCGGCCTAGCCAACATCCGTGACGCGATCCCCTACCCCCGCACCCCCGGAAACGCCGCGTTCTGAACTGAGCGGAACAGGGCTCGGTTACGCTATCCTCACGCGCATGGCACTTACGCGATTGGCAACTACGCGATTGGCAACTACGCGAATGGCACTTACGCGATTGGCACTCAGGCACATCGCAATGGCGCCGATGGCGGTTGCATTGCTCGCTTGCAATGGCATCTTCGGCCTCGACGCGCTGACGCTCGAGGGCGATGCGGGCGGCTCGGGCGGGACAGGCGGCTCGGGCGGGACAGGCGGCTCGCCCGGGACCGGCGGCAGCGGTGGCTCCGCACCGGCGTTGAAGGTCACTGCGCTAGCGGCGGGCGGCGGTCACACTTGCGCGCTCTTCGATAGCGGCCTCGTGAAATGTTGGGGCGACAATACCGGCGGGATCTTGGGCCTCGGCGACAAGGGGAATCACCGAGGCGACGCACTTTACGAAATGGGCAATGCGCTCCCCGGGGTCGATCTCGGCGGGAATTACATTGCGTCCTCGGTCTTCGCGGGTGCCAACCACAGCTGCGCGCTGTTGAGCAGTAAACTCAAATGCTGGGGCCAGAACGGCTCCGGCAGGCTCGGTCTAGGCGACCTGGCCACTCGTGGTGGTGAGCAGGAAGAGATGGGCGAGAATCTCCCGGCGGTCCAGCTCGGCGAGATGGCCATTGCCACCGGCGTCGCTGCTGGCAGCGCTCACACTTGTGCATACCTCAACACTGGCCTCGTGAAATGCTGGGGCGCGAACGGCTGGGGCCAACTAGGCCAGGGTGACTTGCATAACCGCGGCAACGGTCCCGGCGAGATGGGCGAGGAGCTCCCGAAGATCGCGTTCGACGCAAGTTTCCAGCCGACTGGGATCTGCG
>SHZB01000010.1 GCA_009692485.1 Myxococcales bacterium | reverse complement strand
GTTGGCAGAGCGCGTCGCCACGATGGTGCTGCCAATCGCGAGCACGCCAGGTGCCGCGGGCGCTGCGGCACTGGCAGTGGCAGTGGCAGTCGCAGTCGCAGTCGCAGTCGCGGCGGCGGCGGCAACCGGCGGAGCTTCCGGGATGACCTCGGCTTCGGTCTCGTCCGTTGTCTCTGCCTTTTGGCACCCCGCGGCGTAGAGCGCGATCGTGGCCAAACCTATCCCCATGAATCTGAGTGTCTTCATGGCGCGGAAGCTAGTGCAGGGTGAATGGGATTGAAAGTCCGTTGTTCGCGATCCGTTGTTCGCGACTCAGCGCGCGCGCAAGGAGCCGTTTTGTGCGGCGGAAACCAGCTTGGGAACCCCACGCCTCTAGCCGCAATGTGGCGACCGAACTACTTCGCGTAGACCCACGCGCCGGTGAAGCCCTGGGCGGGGATCCCGCAGATTGTGCCGCTAAATTTGGTCGCGCCGACGCCTAAGCCATTGGCCAGTTCGAAGCCGGTTGGAGATGGAATACGGAGTCGGTAAGAGCGCCCTGCGATGAAGGTCTTGGTCGCGGCGAAGGCGACGTTGACGAGGAAGCGCTGCGATTGGCCATTTCCAAGGACGTAGGAGAAAGAGCTATTGCTGCATGCGCCAAGGAGCATCGTGCTTGCGCCCGCGAAGGGGTTGTTTGCCGAGCAAGTGAGCATGTCGCCCGGCTCGTGCTCGGCACCGCCGCCATCCTCGAAGAGCTTTACGGCGCTGACATCGAAGCCGCTGGCATTGCCACCGAGATCGAGCGCGAGGGGCACCTGTCGAAAGTAGAGGCCTTTGGCAGTGTTGTTCTGAACGGTGAAGGCGATCGATGCGACCTCACGGAACGAGACGCCGTCGGGTGCAAGGAAATCTTTCTCTACCGGAGGCTCGAATTGGTGAGTCACGACGACGTCGGCATTGCACTGTCCGCCCGCCGTCTTGCCGCAATTGCTCAAGGCATCGAGATCGCACTTTCCTAAATAGCAATTCCAGAGTTGGCAGTCCTGAAAGACACCGCAGTCGCTGTTGGTCTTGCACACCGAGAACAGCGGACAGGTCTGTCCCGTCGCCGGCTTGGGTACGACGTTGCCGCACGACGCCATGCCGCCTCCCGTGCTGCTGCTCGATGCGCTCGTGCTGGCTCCGCTGCTGGTGCTGGCTCCGCTGCTCGTGCTGGCTCCGCTGCTGGTGCTCGCTGCGTTGGCTCCGCCGGCTCCGTTCGCGCTGGCGCCGCCTTGTGCATTGCCGCCTTGCGCATTGCCGCCTTGCGCATTGCCGCCTTGCGCATTGCCGCCTTGCGCATTGCCGCCTTGTGCATTGCCGCCTTGTGCATTGCCGCCTTGCGCCTTGCCGCCTTGTGCATTGGCACCTTGCCCTGCGCCGCCCTGGCCCGCACCACCCTGCGCCGCCGCGCCGGATGAGGTGTTGGCGTCTCCGCACTTGCATGCGTCATAGCCGGAGCCATCCCCCGCGCAGGTCTGCACGCCGGTCTGCGCGCCGCCCAGACACGCGCATGAGACGGTCTGCCCCGCGATGCACGCCGCCGAATCGCCAGAGCAACCACCAGAGAGCGCGCCCATCGCAGCGAGCGCTGAAACGATGCCGAGCGCCGCCAATGCTGGGTACTTCATGGCGCTATCGTCGCTCGTGTGCCGCGCATCGTGCAAGCTCCGACCACGCCCCTGCCCGCAACGCGTGAGGTGACGCGCGCCATCCCGAAGCGTCGACACCGGCGATACGCCTGTTGCGCCCGAAATCCGGATGAGCAACACGGGCGGCGTAGGTCGAGCGGGCAATGCGCGAGGACGGGTTTGAACAAGCGAAGAGGCGTCCGCGAGCATCGGGTGGCGCGCGCGCTCTCTCGGTGTTGCTCGTCGTCTTGGCGCTGCCTCTTCTTGCGTGTCTCGTCGATCTTGTGCGGCATCGGGGCCTGGTCATGCGCGGCGTTCGTGTCGGCTCTGTCGATGTCGGTGGCTTCGATTCAGCTCAGCTACGCGCGGCCCTCGACACGCTGAACGAGCGTCTCCGCACCGAGGCGATCTCGGTCGTCGTTGGGCAAGCGCGCGGCTCGCTGGACCCGATCGCGCTCGGCCTGGCGCTCGACCGAGACGCGACCGAAGCACGCGCACTCTCCGCGGGCCGCGATCGGGGCGTCGTCGGCAACGTGCTCGACTGGGCGGGGCGTCTCTTGCATCCGACCGCTGTCGTCGTCGCGGTGTCGATCGACGCGGCGCGGACCGAGTCCGAACTTTCCGGGCTCGAAGGCACGACGATCACGCAGCCGCCCTTCGAAGGCGCAGTCGTCGCGCGCGCGGGCGTGCTCGAGGCGGAGCTGCCGCGTCCCGGTCTCGCCATCGATCGCGCACACACCGCCGAGCTCCTGATGAAGGCCTTCGCGGATGAGCCGCGCGCCACCGTCGTCGTGCCCACTGTCACGCGCGAGCCAATGCGGACGTACGCCGTCGTCGCGGCCGCGCTCGCCCGCGCCAAGGAGCTCACGCGCGCACCGGTGACATTGCTATTGCCGTTCGCCGCGGTCGAAATAGCGCCTGCCAAGCGCGCGCGGAAGGCAACTGCACCCGACCGCGCGCGGAAGGCAACTGCACCCGAGCGCGTGCTGTTGACGCTGCCGGCGAGTGCGCTCGTCGCCGCGATTCGAAGTCGACTCGTCGTCGAGCCGCCCGGAGGAATGGAGATTGACTTCGATCCGGCAAAGCTCGAGCCCGCACTCGTCCGAGTACGCAAGCTGGTCGAGTCGGGCGCAGTGAACGCACACTTCGGGGTGGACGCCCGCGATCACGTCACGATCGTGGCGGCGCAGCGCGGCGTGGTGCTCTCGTCGGAGAAGATGGCGGTGGCGCTGACCGTTGCGGCGGCAACACCCGCGCGCACGCTCGAGGTCCCGGTCGAGCCCGGGGCAGAGCCATCCGTGGAGGCGCCCGCGCTCGCTGTGCTTGGCGTCGACAAACTCGTCGGGCGCTTCACCACGCGGCATCCGTGCTGCACCCCGCGCGTCGACAACATTCACCGCATCGCCGACATGATCGACGGCGTCGTCGTCAGGCCCGGAGAGACCTTCAGCGTCAACGGTCACATCGGCCCGCGCACCGTCGCAGGCGGCTTCCTCGCGGCGCCGACGATCGTCCTCGGTGAGATGGAAGACACCATCGGCGGCGGCATCAGCCAGTTCGCGACGACCTTGTTCAACGCCGTATTTTACGGGGGTTACGACATCGTCGAGCGCACGCCGCATTCATTTTATTTCGACCGGTACCCGATGGGCCACGAGGCGACGCTCTCGTTTCCGAAGCCCGATCTGTCCTTCAAGAATGACAGCTCCGCGGGGCTGCTGATCAAGTGCAGCTACACCAAGACGAGCATCACGGTGAAGCTCTACGGTGACAACGGCGGACGGCGCGTGACGCGCAGGCTCTCGCCCATTTTTGCGGTGGTTCCTGCCCCGATCGAGCACATCGCGGACGTGACGCTCGAGCCCGACGAAGAGAAGGTCGAAGAGCGCGGACAGTACGGCTTCACCCTCAAGGTCGCGCGGCGGATCGATTTTGCTGACGGCGCCCACAAGTCGGAAGAGCGCAAGGTCGTCTACCAACCGCGCCCGCGCCGCGTGCGAATTCACCCCTGCAAAATCGCGGAGGGAGAGAAGGGCTACTCGGGCGAAGCTTGCCCGGAACCCGAAGCGGAGAGCGAAGCCGAAGGAGCGGTCTCCGGCGATGGAGCGGTCTCCGGCGAAGGCGCTCGATCCGGTGATGGCAAGTCGGACAATCCTGCGCCGCCGAATGCCGCGCCGCCGCTCGAGTGACCGCCCTCACACTTTCGCGCGATGACGTAGAGCACGAGTGCGCATGCGAAGGTGATTCCGGCCGACGCCCACTGGCGCGGTACGAGCAAGATGAGCGTCGCAGTTCCAAACCAAGCCGCGACCGTCTCGAGCCACGGACCTTGCTGCTTCTGCGCGAGCGCGTTGGTCATCGTCGCTCATCACTATAGGTCACACGATCCGCGTTCGACTCCGGCATCGCGCTTTCGCGCTTCATGGCCGACGCACTCGCGGTGCTCGGACGCGCTTGCTGCGGCGGGATCGCGCGGGCATGACTCCCGCGATGAGTCGAATGCTCGCCGCCCCGGAGGTCCCTGAAACGCAGCGCATCGAGGCACCTGTCCCGCTCCGCTACGAGGACGTCAGCGAAGATGGCCGGCTCGCTCTGCACTCCATGCCGCAAGCGATCGGTGAGGTCTTCTGGCGCTACGCGATGGCGCGAGGGCGCGCGCAGGCGTTCTTGCGCGACCTTGGCGTGGTGCCGATCTTGACGCGGCTCGTGACCGAAGGAGGCGACGGGCCCCTCGGCGTGCGTGCGCCGCTTCATGGTGCGGGTGTCTTCGAGCTCGCGCACTCGGTCGATGCGAACGCTGAGGTCGACAAGCTTCTCCTCAACGTTTGGGTGAAGCTCACCGGTGAGGTCGCGGCCGTGCACGGGCCCGCGCCGTCCAATGCTGGCGAAAAAATTGTGGCAGGGCAGGTCCACGCCGAGCACGTCTTCACGCGTCCGTTTGCAGCGCCAGCCGAGCGTCGCGTCCGGCGCTTCTCGGTGCCAGGCATGGAGCCAGTGCCGCCGGTCCGCCGCGAGTGGCGCCGAGCTCGCGACGTATTCACGCTCCCCGACGGCGCGAAACCGCTCGAGCCCGTCTCGCGCGACGATGCTTTCGTGTTTGGACTCGACCACACCGACTCGAACCGTCACGTGAACTCGCTCATCTATCCGCGGCTCATACGGGAGGCCGCGCTACGGCGCTTCGCTACCCACGGCCGCTCGACGCGGCTGCTCGCAAGATTTCAGGACACGGCGTTTCGCAAGCCCTTCTTCGCTGGCGAGAAAGGCAACGTCGTCGTGCGCGCATTTGAGCTCGGCGCCAAGCTCGGCGCTATTTGCGCGGTCTTCCCCGACGGCGTGCTCGAGCCGGGACAAGCGTCGTGGGACAGCGAAGCGGAGCTCGCCGCCATCCCCGCGCATGCCTACGGACTCGTGCTCTTCGAGTAGCCGATCGCGCTGCGCCGCCGTCGAAGGAGCGCAGCCATGCCGAGCACCAAGGCGACGCCGAGCCTCGCGTCATCCTTGCCCGCGCCGAGCGCCGTCGTCCGGCACGCGCACGCGCCGTCTTCCTCGGGATCGCCGGAAATTCCGGTGATTCCGGTGCCGCCGCCGCCTCCGACCGCTCCGGATGACGGCTCGCCACCGGCTCCCACGCTTGTCACGGGGCCAGCGCCGCCTTGGCCACCTTGGCCCCCGCAGTCGACCTCCGACGAGCACGGAGTCAGCGCGTCATCGATGCAGGTCGCGGTCCCATCGGTGCCGCAGCTCGACACGCACGACGTGCTCGCCGGTGCATCGCACACGTCCCAGCCGTTGACGGTGCAGGTGCGCTCGCCCTCGATGCCGCAGGCTCCCACGCATTTTTCGACCACGACCTGCTGGAGGATGGTGCTGAAGGCCGCCGTCAACTCGGCTGGCTTGGTGGCCTGGTAATAGCAACTCGGCGTGTTCGCGTTCGGATCGCAGCCCGGGAGCGGCGTGCCCGCGGCGTCGGCCGTCTGGTTGAGCGCCTTCACGTTGACCTTGTCGCCGAAGCCGACGACGAAGGTTTGCACACCCGCATTCGCGAGCGCGGTCGCTCCGAGCACCGGCCATTTCTGGATGCAGTAGCAACCGTCCGGCTGATCTGGAATGCAGGTCGGGCAAGGCGATACGCCCATGAGCGCGCAGTCGCTTGTGGTCATGCACGCCGTGCCGTTATTCAGATAGCAATACTGATAACCGTCGGTCATGAAGACCACGTAGTTGGCGTAGCCGGGATCCGTGATGAGCCCGTAAGTGGACGCCTTCATCAAGGACTGGCCCGCAGGCGTGGCAGCGTCGGCCGGGATCGTCAGCGTCCCAAGCTTGCTCACGATCTGGCTCGCGGTGCCGGGCGCAACGTCGATGTTCACGTCGCCGATCGCACATTTTCCGCCGCTGCCGGGGAAGGTCATCAGGCCGTATTGCGCGGCATCCGGGTAAGTCGCGAGCACGCCCTCGACCGCACCGACGAGCGCCTCCCACTTCGTCGTGTTCTCGATCCCCTGGAGCATCGACGCGGACGCATCGACGACGAAGAGGACGCGCGGTGGTGTGCAATCTTCGGCAAGCGCGGGCGACGCTGTCGTGGCGAGCGCGGCGATGGCGGCGATGGCAGAGATGGCGGTTGGGAAGGCGGCATGGAGACTCGAGCGAGCGCGCATGCCCAAACCTTACACCCTGGTCGCAGCCGCGTTCACTGCTACTCGCCGTGCCCGGGCCCGAGCACGAGGTCCATCTTGGCGACGGGGTCGAAGCCCTCGACGTGCGGCGGATGGTGGCAACGCTCGACGCAGGTCTTCGGCTCGGGGGCGAGCGCGATGAGTCCCTGTTTTTCGGGCGCGGCGGCGTGGAGCGAACCGGGGCCGTGGCAGTCCTCGCACTGCACGTCGCGAAGCTTGTCGACGTGCGCCACGGTCGATCCGCCGGGCTTGCCATAGCCCGTCACGTGGCAGCCGACGCACTCGAGGTTGTACTCCTTGAAGTCGTCCGACAAAGTTTTGTACGCGTGCGCGTGCGCCGTCTTGTCCCACACCGCGCGTGCCTCGGCGTGGCAGTCCGTGCACGCATCGACGCCGATGAACGCCGCTTGCCCCTTCGCGACCGAGAGCGGCAGGAGACTCGCAAATGCCGTCTTGTTGTGCGTGTTCACGCGCTGGTAGTAGTCGCGCATCAGCGACACGACGCTCGCGTCGGCGCCGAGCCGCTCGCGCACTTCATGCACACCGAAGCGGAAGAAATTGCCGCTCACCGACCCTTCACTTCCCATCACCGCATCGCGTTGACGCACGATTGTCGCGAGCTCTTCCTTGCGCGCGGCCAGATCGGCGAGGTCCACTTTTCCGCCCTTTTCCCACCCATTGATGCGGTGCTCGAGCTCGCGAACTCGCCGCGACAGCTCGCCCACCTGACCTGCCTTGGCGACGCCGCCCGCATCCGCGAGCTTCAAGGGTCCGCTTCGCTCGCGCGCGAACACGTCCACGACTGCGACGGTCTGGCCATGGTTCGCGGTCTCCACGACGAGCACGCCGTTCACGAGCTCTGGCAAGGGCTGCGCTGTGTTGGCAGGACCGCGCCCGAGTGGCTTGCCGATGAGCAGCACGTCCAGCTCGGGGATGCCATCAGCGAGTCGCAACGCCGCTCCGCGCTGCATGGCGACGAGGCCGACGATGAGCACCGCGCCGTCCTGTTCGAGGGCAGCGACCTCTGCTTGCATGAGCTCTACGAAGCGCTCTGGAGGCGGTACCGTGATGCCCGTTGGCGCTTTGCCGCTCGCATCGCGCGGGTCGCTGAGTCCGACGATGCCGACCTTGAGCCCGCCGCGCTCGATGATGGTGCGTGAGATCGCGCGGGCGCCTTCGAGCCCGGCCGCGAGCAAGGTGCCGCCTGAATTCTCGGCGAGTTTTTCAAGCTCTTCTCGGCCAGCGGAAAAGTCGTTGAACCCCGGCGCAAAGGCCGCGAGGCCGAGCGCCTTCAACGCGTGCGCGATCGCAACGGCCTTCCACTTGTCTTGCATCGCGCGCTCTGCATCGAGCACCGGATCGATGAAGAATGACGAGCCGCTCGCGAGCACCAAGTGGTTCGGCGCATCCTTGCTTTGTGATGCGACGAACGCGGCGAGGTGGTCGAGCCCGCCGAGCTGGTCCTTGGTGCATCCGCAGGGCTCGAGCGCGCCGGCCAGGTCGCTGGCGAGGTAGAGCCGCAGCGTGGGCGTCGTGTCGTGCACGCTGGTCCCGCTGGCCGTTCTGCTCGAGTCGCGGTCGCAGCCGTCGCACGCCGCGAGCGCGCTGCTCGCGAAGGCCGCGCCGAGCATGACGGCGGCACGAAGGACGCTCTGCAAACGGCGGCGAGCTCGCTCGATCGTGCTGCTGCGTAGAGTGCCGAGCCGTCGCGCCATCTCGGCCGTTCTACGCCGACTTCCGAGGTGGCGCACGAGATGCTCATGAACGTGTTCGCCGCGCGCGGTGCCGTCGCCGAGCGGGCCTCGAGACATCGCCGTGGCCCTCGCCCTTGCCGTCGCCGTGACCGTCGCCCTCGCCGTCGCGCTTGCCCCCACCTTCGCCCCCACCTTCGCCCTCGCCCTCACCGTCGCCCCCCCGTTTCACAAGAGGCCTTCGAGCATCGGCCCTTGCGGATGACATGAACTTGCCGAGCGTGGATCGGCGTCGTAACACGATCGTCATGCTCGCGCGTTTCGCGGTCGGTGTCGTGAAGGGCCTCCTTCTCGGCGCGGGTGTTGGCCATGCGCTCGCGCTCTTGGGGTATGCAATTGCCCCGGGATTTGCGGCCTATTTGGCCGTCCTTCTGCTAGCGCTCGTCGTCGCAGCGGTCGCCGGCAAGAAGTTCTGGGAGCCAGCCGCACGCGTTCAAGTGGGACTCAAGGCGGTCATCGGTCTTGCGCTCGCGCCGGTGTTGTATTGGCTAGCGCGGACTATCTTCGCGAGTTCAATTCCCTTCGAGCTGGCGAGCTGTATGGGGATGCCCGCGTGCTGCGCCGGGGCGCCGTTGTTGCGCGCGGAGTGCCAGTCGCCCATGGCGTTCGCGATCGTCGGGGCCTTGCTCGCAGGGTTCTTCGAGGCTGACGATCGCCCCGATCCCGTCGCCCGCAGGTGAGCCATGCCGCTCGCGCGCGCTGCTCTATTGGCCGCGAGTGTGCGTCGATGCCCTAATTCACGGTGAGGCCGACGGCGGGCTCGCTCGGCTGCGGTGCCGGGATCTCGGTCTCGGATGTGCGCCTGTTGCGGCGGTCGAGGGCGGCGCGCACGAAGCTCGCGAACAAGGGATGCGATTTCGTGGGGCGGCTCTTGAACTCGGGATGAAACTGGCAGCAGAGAAAGAACGGGTGGTCGGTGAGCTCGACCATCTCGACCAGACGCCGATCGGGTGAGAGCCCGCTCAAGACGAGGCCCGCCTGCTTGAGCTGCTCGCGGTAGGTGTTGGACACTTCGTAGCGGTGGCGATGGCGCTCACTGATGCGGTTCGTTCCGTAGATTTTTTCCGCGAGGGTTCCCTTCTCGAGGTGACATGGATAGGCGCCGAGTCGCATCGTGCCGCCCTTGTCCACGACCCCGTGTTGGTCGCGCATCAGATCGATGACGCAGTCCGTGCCGTCCTTGTCGAACTCCCGCGAGTTCGCCCGCGGAATGTGGCAAATGTGGCGCGCATATTCGACGACGGCGAGCTGCATTCCGAGGCAAATTCCGAAGAACGGGACGCGCTGCTCGCGTGCGAAGCGGATCGCGTCGATCTTGCCCTCTCCGCCGCGATCGCCGAAGCCGCCGGGCACGAGGATGGCGTCGAGATGCCCCAGCAGCGACGTGCCGTCGTTCTCGATGAGCTCCGAGTCGACGTACTCGAGATCGAGCCGAGCACCGTGCTCGATGCCGCCATGAACGAGCGCTTCGTGGAGTGATTTGTACGAGTCCTTGAGGTGTACGTATTTTCCGACGATGCCGATCTTCACGATGCCGTTCGGCGGTTGCTTGAAGCGATCCACGATGCGCGCAAAGCTTGATAGGTCCGGCTGCCGTGACCAGATGTTGAGCATCTCCACGAGCGCGTCGTCGAGTCCCTCTCGATGCAGCACGAGCGGCAGCTCGTAGAGACACTCTACGTCGACGGCAGCGATGACGTTCTCGACGCGCACGTTCGAGAACAGCGCGATCTTCTCCTTCATCGAGCGCGAGAGGGGACGATCGCAGCGGCACAAGAGGACGTCTGGCTGGATGCCGATCTCCCGCATTTTCTGGACGGAGTGCTGCGTTGGCTTGGTCTTGAGCTCACCGGCGGTCTGAATGTAGGGCACGAGCGTCACGTGCACGCTGACCGTGTCCTGAGGCCCGCCTTCGAGGCGGAGCTGACGAATGGCTTCGAGAAAGGGCAGCGACTCGATGTCGCCCACGGTGCCGCCGATCTCTACGATCGCGACGTCCACGCCCTCGGCCGCGAGGATGAGGCGCTGTTTTATTTCGTCCGTGACGTGCGGAATGACCTGCACGGTAGCCCCCAGATACTCGCCGCGGCGCTCCTTCGAGATGACCGCTTCGTAGACCTTGCCGGTCGTGAAATTGTTTTCACGCGTCATGCGCGCGGTCGTGAAGCGCTCGTAGTGTCCGAGGTCCAGATCGGTCTCGGCGCCGTCGTCGGTGACAAAAACTTCACCGTGCTGATACGGCGACATCGTGCCCGGATCGACGTTGATATAGGGGTCAAGCTTGAGGTGCGTGACCTTGAGACCGCGTGCCTCCATCAGGGCACCGAGGGCGGCAGCGGAGAGCCCTTTGCCGATCGAAGAGACGACCCCTCCCGTCACAAAAACGTATTTGGTTCGACGGCTCATGACGTGCTCCTCGAGCGGGGGCGGCCTCGCTCGCGGGGGATTCTAGGGAGGGCGCTTTCGACGTCAACGTCAAAAGCCGTCTTTCCCTTCGCCCGCGCGGCATGACAAACATACTCCGATGCGGCTTGCGCACGTGAGAAGGTCCGAGTTGGCTGCCCCCGTCGTGGCGCTCGAGTGCGATGGGGCCCTCTACGAAGTGGCTACGCTCGAGGAGGCGTGGCGCACGCCGTCGCCGCTTGGCTCGGACTTTTTTTGTCGCGTGATCGCCGCGCGTTGTGCCGGTCTCGCCGAGCTTGAAGCACGGCTCTTGAGCGGAACGCGGCCGACCGAGGCGCGCCTCTTCGATGCCGAGTGTTTGCCGCTACCGCCGTGTGCGCCGGAGCGGTCCGCATACTGGCAGCTCGGCGCCTGCCCGCGTGAGTCGCCGCCGCGCTTCTCGTTGCGTGACGCACGGGCGCTCGCCGGTGACGGTCAGCCGGTGCTCGTTTCGGGTCATGCCGGAGCGGCGCGCTTCGATGTCGGATTCGCCGCGCTGCTCGGCGATGAGCTGGCGGGTGCGAGCGCTGGCGATGCGCGTCGCGCCGTGGTCGGGCTCACTCTCCTCATCGATTGGGGCGCTGAGTGCGATGACGTGGATTGCAGCGAGGGCCCGGGCGCGCACCTGCACGGCCTCGCCGCGGGCGCGTTGGCACCGGCACACGTCGGCGCGCGCCTCGTCACCGGTTCAGCGGCTCACGCGCTCGGCGATCTCGACCTCTCCGTTCGCGTCGGCGATGCGCTCTTTCGTTGCGGCGCGGGGCGCTACGACGGCCACGGGATCTACGATCGGCTCGCGAGGCTGAGCGATCACGCCACGCTCGCGCCGGGCGATCTCGTCGGGCTCGGGCCGCTCCCGGGTGCGCGCTTTGGACAGCGCTCGGACCGTCCCGTGGCTTTCGGCGTTTCCGTCACTGTGAGTCTCGGTCGTGAGCTGCGCCTGGCAGGCTCGGCGATCCCTGACCGGCGACCTCGCAGACTCCGCGCTCCGTGACTGGCAGCCTCGGTGACGCGCACGCGCTCCGGCGCTCAGAACGATCCGACCACGCCGAGCCCGGCCGCGTGTGCCGTGACGATCGGCGCGAAGCGAAGGCTCGTCCGAGCGATCGGGGCCGCGTCCGCTTCTGTCGTCATGAAGATCCCCTCGGCCGCGATGCCGAGGCCGCCGAGCTGAGTGAGACCATCCACGACATAGAGAATCCCTCGCATGTAGAGGATCGCGTCGCAGCCCGCGTCGTCGGGCGAGCACCCCGTCTCGGCGAGCGCGAGCCACGGACCCACGACCGGGATGTACAACCGCTCTGAGCCAGGCACCGCCGGCCAACCTGCCGCCGACGCCGCCGAGAGTCCGTATGCCGTCCCCATCAGCCCGAGACCCCCGGCGAGGATCGGCAGGCGCGTCCGTGTCGGCGCATACCGCATCGCGGGCGGCTCGCTCACCACGCCCGCCGGCTCGTCCGCGTCCGCGCGTGGCGACAACAGCGCGACCGTCAGCGCGACCGTCAGCGCGACTCCGAGCGCGGCGATCGATTGGCTCGCCACGAGCCCGCGCGGGGCCTTGGTCACGGCGAGTCTTTCGCGGGCTTGCCCTTGCTCTTCCCCGCGCCCTTGCCCTTGCCCTTGCCCTTGCCCGGTTCGCCGCCTTTTTCCGCCACGGGCGCGGTGATGACGAGCGCATAGGAGAGTTTCTTGTTTCCCGTGAAATTCGGAATGATTTCGCCAACGAAAGCGTTGCGGAGGCACGCCCTTCCGTCCTCGTTCGCTCCCCCGAAGTGTGACCCGAGATCGACCTCCGCGATCTGACCCGATGGGCCATCGAACACGACTTCGATCGTGCCCTCGCCGATCGGCGTGCCGACCGCGACCTTGGGACACTCTTGCGCTTTTCGCGTCCCACGCTTGAGGACGATCTGCGCCGCTTCATCGTCGAACGGCGTTCGGTCATCGTCGACCGACGTCGGCGTCGCGGCGTCGCCCGAGGCGCTCGTAGCAACGCTCGACTCCACGCGCAGCACGTCCTCAGGCACGGCCGGCTCGGGCTTCGGTCCCCCACACGCCGCCACGAAAATGGCGACAACCCAAGTATGACGATGGTGCACTCGATAGTCCTCAGCGGGCACACGCATAGCCTAGCCCGCGGTGACCAACAACCGTCGCGTTCGGGCTTGTCGCGTTCGGGCTTGTCGCGTTCGGGCTTGTCGCGTTCGGGCTTGTCGCGTTCGGGCTTGTCGCGTTCGGGCTTGTCGCGTTCGGGCTCCGCCGTGCTCAGCTGAAGTCGCGCATCTGGCGGCGCATTTTCACGAGGGCCTGCTCCTGCAGCTGGCGGATGCGTTCGCGCGAGAGCTGGTACCGGTCGCCGATCTCTTTGAGCGTGAGCTCGTTCTCGTTTTCGAGGCCGAAGCGCCAGCGAATGATGCTTGACTCGATCGGCGTGAGCTTCGTCAACAGGCGCTTCACCTCCTCGCCCCAATATTCGCTAGCGAGCTTCTCGTAGGGCGAGACCGCGTCCTCTTCTTCGAGAAAATCCACGAATTTTCGGCCGTCTTCGTCGCCAACGGGCCGGTCGAGCGAGAACGGTGCATCGATCGTGAAAGAGCGTACGCGCTCGAGTTTCTCTGCCGCGACGCCGGTCGCCTTCTCGAGCTCTTCGAAAGTCGGCTCCAGTCCGGTGCGGGCGATCGACGCTTGCGTTGCGCGCGCGACGCGATTGTAGGTGTCGAGCATGTGGACGGGGATCCGCACGGCGCGGCCCTTGTCGGCGAGCGCGCGGTTGATCGCGTGCCGGATCCACCACGAGGCGTAGGTCGAGAAGCGGTAGCCGCGCCGGTGGTCGAAGCGCTCGACCGCCTTCATCAGCCCGATGTTGCCCTCTTGAATGAGGTCGATGAGGGCCATTTTACCGCGGTTGTAGCGACGCGCGATCGACACCACGAGCCGCAGGTTCGCCCGCACGAAACGATTCTTCGCGTCGAGCTGCGCCTCGTGCGCGCGCTGGAGATTCTCGAGATACCGACCGTACGCGGCCGTCGGCGGGATGAAGGGGATTGGCACACCACCCACCTCTTCGCGGTCGCTGACCTCGTTCTCGACGATGCCCACCTCGTGCGCGATTCGCCATGCGCGCCCGACCCAGAGCCGATCGGAGTCGGGCAGTTGCACCTTGCGACCCAGCTCGCGCGTGAGGCTGGTGTAGCGCGTGAGGCGGCGACCGCTCAGCCCCTTCACGCCGGCGAGGGCCAAGGCCTCGGCAAGCTCGGGCACATCCAGCGGTTCTTTCGCGAGCGTGGCGATCGAGTCCGCGAGGGCCATGAGCATCGTCTCCGCCACGGGCAGGTAGCTGAGCAGCGTGACCCAACGCGCCACCTCTGTGTCCTCGACCCGCTGAGCCGCGCCGATCTCTTCTTTGTGGCCCATGACCGCGTGCTGCGCCATGTCCCGGAAGTAACGTGCCAGCATCGAGTCACCGGCGGCCGCTCTCAGATCGAGCGCGCGGGCGGGGCGAGCTGGCGCACGAAAGGGCGCGGAATTCTCGGACGATTCGCCATCTTTCGCGACGCCGGTTTGGCGAATCGCCGTCTGGTCATCTTCGTCGATGGTGAAGAGATCGGGGAGGGCGCGTGCTGCGTCTTGCTTGCTCATGGTCACCTCGTCGTGCTCCGAATGGGGAGATGTGGCGCGTCGTAGATGCTTGCTCGAACTGAGCCGGGCCGCGCTCTTGGGGGGCGGGCGCCGGCGTTGGGCTGGGGGAAATCGACGTCGTACGTATCGACCGAGTGGTGTGATTCCGATGTCTTAGATGCTCACGATGTTCAACGACTACAAGGCGGGCTGGCTCTTACTTATGCGGGAAAGCCAGCCTCGGTCACGTCGATGGGGATGAAACTGGGGATGAAACAGAGTCGGGGGCCGGACGATTCCACTCGTGTGTACGGCGGCCCGCGTGCTAGGCGTCGCGGTTTTTCGTGCCGTCGGTCGCGGAGAAGACTTGAAGCAATCGTGATGCCATCGAACAACTCCGGTTCGGAGCGTTGCGGTGCTTCCTAAGACGCGCGCGGCACGCAAACGCTTTCGCCTCGCGGCCCTGATCGACGTGTCGCAGCGCCGTGCACAAAGGCACAGACGCTCGGTGGCGCGTCGAGCCGCACCGATGCGTGGCCGCGCCCGGGCGCCGAAAACGTGCGGAATCGCCGCTGCCGTCAGAACTGTGACAGAAAGCGCGGGTCGTTCTCGAACAGGAGCTTGATGCTCGGGATCCCGTAGCGGAGCATCGCGATGCGCTCGATGCCGAAGCCGAAGGCGAAGCCGCCGTAGCGCGTTCGGTCGATGTTGCAGTGTTCGAGCACCTCGGGATGGATCATGCCGCAGCCCAGCACCTCGACCCAGCCGGTCTGTTTGCAGACGCGGCAGCGCGCTCGCGACCCGTCCGCTTCGCTGCAAAACACGCAGCCGATGTCGACCTCTGCTCCCGGCTCGACGAACGGAAAGTAGCTAGGGCGAAAGCGAATTCGCGTCCCGGGACCGTAGAGGCCCTCTGCAAAAGCCGCGAGGACGCCCTTCAGATCGGCCATGCTCACGCCCTCGTCCACGACGAAGCCCTCGATCTGGTGAAACATGGGCGAGTGCGTCAAATCGTCGTCGCGACGGTAGACCGGCCCGGCGCTCACGACGGCCATCGGCGGTTTGCGGCTGCTCATCACGCGGATCTGCGTGTTGCTCGTGTGGGTCCGTAACAGGACGCGGCCGTCACGTTGCGCACCGTCCGGGCCATGCACGCCGACCCAGAAAGTGTCCTGCATGTCGGTGGCCGGATGATCGGGCGGGAAGGCGAGCTTGGTGAAGTTGTTTTCCTCCAGCTCGACCTCGGGGCCGCTGACGATGTCGAAGCCGAGATCGCGGAAAATCCGCAGCAGATCGTCGCGCGTCTGCAACACCGGGTGCAGGTGTCCGCGCCCCTCGGGGACCCGCCCGGGCAGCGTCAGATCGAAGGGCCGCCCACGGAGATCCGCGCTGCGTCTCGCCACTGCGAGGTCGCGCAACCGCGCTTCGAACGCCGCCTCGACCTGCTCTTTGAAGTCGTTGACCTTCGCTCCGGCGGCTGGCCGCTCCGACGCGGCGACGTCGCGCATGAGGGCCATGACGCGGGTGAGCGCACCCTTCTTCTTGCCGAGCAGCTCGGCGTGGGCGTCCCGCAGCGCCTGCTCGTCCTTGGCGGCGGCGAAGGCACTACGGAAGGCGTCGCCAAGCTCGGCGAGTCCGCGATCAATCGCGAATACCGCGTCGGACACGCTCACGTGCAAGGCCTCTTACGCGACAAACGCGGCGCATCCGTGCACTTTTTGCGCACGGAGGGTCGCCGCGTCTCTGCTCACGCGCGTGCGGTATCGATGATCGCCTTGAACGCCGCGGGGTCCGCGATCGCGAGGTCGGCGAGGATCTTGCGGTCGATCCCGATATCGGCCTGCTTGAGCGCGAAGATCAGCTTGCTGTACGAGAGCCCCACGATGCGCGCGCCCGCGTTGATGCGCGTGATCCACAGCGCGCGGAAGTTTCGCTTCTTGTGCTTGCGGCCGATGTACGCGTAGACCCACGACTTTCGCAGGACCTCGACGGCCTGGCGATAGCGGTTCTTGCGGCCACCGAAGAAGCCCTCGACCTGCTTGAGGACACGATTGCGGCGACGACGTGCCTTAAATCCGCGCTTTACACGAGCCATACCAATTTACCTCCAGAATCGTAGCGAGCTGCCCACCGAGCAGGCGTAGGCGAGCGATCAGAAGCACGCGGGTGATCGAGCGTGGGCCACCGATCACGCGTAGGGCAGCAGCATCTTGACGCGCCTCTCGCGGTCGGCGTGGACGAGCCCAGCCTTGCGGAGGCGATTGTTGCGCTTGCGCGACTTGTTGCCCATGCCGTGCGAATGCCCCGACTTCTTGCGCTTGACGTGGCCATTTCCGGTAAGCCGGAAACGCTTGGCCGCGGCGCGGTTCGTCTTGACCTTGATCTTCTTGGCCATGGCTACGGTTCTCTCATCGGCGTTCGTCCTGTTCAGGGCGACGCGCCACCCCGCTCTCGGCGGCCGCCCCCCCGACCATCGGAAGAGCAATTAGGAGCCGAAGAAATGCGAAGGGCGCAGTTGATAGCAGCGGTCCCATCGCGAAGTCAAGGAGAGGCGCAGGCGATGAGCGCGGATCGGTTGCTCGGCCGGCTGGCACGTGATAGCGGCGCGGGCTCATGATTCGCCTCGACTCGGTTTGCAAGCAACATGGCAAGCAGATCCTGTTTCTCGACGGGTCGATGAGTCTCTTTCGGGGTGAGCGGATTGGCCTCGTCGGACCGAATGGCTCTGGCAAGTCGACGATCTTCAGGATGATCGTCGGGGAAGAAGAGCCGGACGCGGGACAGGTGATGGTCGATCGCGGCGTCGTGGTGGGGCACTTCAGCCAGGACGTCGGCGAGATGCGCGGGCGCTCCGTCGTCGAGGAGACGATGGCGGGTGCGGGTGCGGTGTCGGAGGTCGCGAGCGAGCTGCACCTGCTTGAGCATGCCCTCGCAGATCCGGAGCGCGCCGACGAGTTGGAGGCGCTGGTCGAACGATTCGGGCAAGTGCAGGCCCGCTTCGACGAGCTCGACGGTTATGCGCTTGAGGCGCGCGCGAGAGAGATCCTCGCCGGGCTCGGCTTTCGCCAAGACGTGATGGATCACGATGTCGGGTCGCTCTCGGGTGGCTGGAAAATGCGCGTCGCGCTAGCGCGAATTCTCCTCATGCGGCCCGATGCGCTCATGCTCGACGAGCCGACGAATCACCTCGATATCGAGTCGATCATCTGGCTCGAGCAATTTCTCAAAGGGTTTGCGGGCGGGCTGGTCCTCACGTCGCACGATCGGGAGTTCATGAACCGTGTCGTCACGAAGATCGTGGAGATCGACGGCGGCGAGCTCACGACCTACTCGGGCGACTACGACTTTTACGAGCGCCAACGCGCGATCGCCGAGGTGCAGCAGCAAGCGCAGTACGACCGGCAGCAGGCGATGCTCGCCAAGGAGAAGGCGTTCATCGAGCGGTTCAAGGCGCGGGCCAGTCACGCGGCGCAAGTGCAGTCGCGCGTGAAGAAGCTCGACAAGATCGAGACCGTCGATCCGCCGAAGCGCCGTCGCACGCTCGAGTTCGCGTTTCGACAAGCGCCGCGCTCTGGCGATGACGTGCTGCGCCTCGCGGGCGTCGGCAAGACCTACGGAGAGCGCGTGATCTACGAGTCCTTCGATCTGTTGATTCGGCGTCGCGAGCGCTGGTGCGTGATGGGCGTCAACGGCGCGGGCAAGACGACGCTGCTCAAGCTCGCCGCGGCCGCGGTCACTCCGGACGCCGGCACGGTCACGATCGGCGCGAGCGTGAAGCTCGGGTATTTCGCGCAGCACGCGATGGAGCAACTGGTGGCGACGGAGACGGTGATGAGCACCTTGCAGGGCGCGTTTCCGCTGGCGACGATCGGCTCCTTGAAGTCCTTGGCGGGCGCGTTCGGATTCTCGGGCGACGACGCCGACAAGAGCTGCCGCGTGCTCTCTGGCGGTGAAAAGGCGCGCCTGGTGCTCGCGCGGATGCTCTACGACCCGCCGAATCTGCTCGTGCTCGATGAGCCGACCAACCATCTCGACATGGCGACCAAGGACATGCTCGTGACGGCGCTCGCGGACTTCGACGGCACGATGTTGTTCGTCTCGCACGACCGGCGCTTCTTGTCGTCGCTCTCCAATCGCGTGCTCGAGCTCTCGAGCGGCAACGTCGCGTGCTACGGCGGCGGCTATACCGAATACGTCGCGCAGACTGGACGCGAAGCTCCCGGCTTGAGCTGAGCTCTGCTGAGCTCTGCTGAGTTGCGCTGAGTTGCGCTGAGTTGCGCTGAGTTGCGCTGAGTTGCGCTGAGCTGCGTCGAGCGGCGCTGAGTTGCGCTGAGCCGAGCTGCGCGTCACTCGCCTTGCTGCGTGACCAGACTGCCGAAGTGGCGAACGAGGCCGACGAGCTGCGCCAAGCGCATGCCGCAGCGGCCGAGCCCGAGGCCCGATTGCGGCACGGTTCCGATGCGTGCGCTGAGCTCTTCGGCCGTGCCAACTTTGCCCTTCAAGAAGGTGCGCGCGATCTGGCGGAGATCGAGCCGCGCCTCGGGAAGGACGCCGCCCTCGTCCGCGAACAGGCCAGTCGCGTAGTGGCCCCACGAGCAGATGACGTCGGTGTCGCGCACGAATCCACGCCACTCTTCGAAGAGCTGCGTCATCGCGAAACCGGAGCGAAGTTGCTCTTCGGGCAATTGAATGTGATTGGCAGTTCGCGGCGACAAGGGGTTTCGCGGCGCGAGCACCATCTCGAACGACTCGCCAGTACCGATGCGGTGCGCGCTCCATTGAATGAGCTCATCGGGATGGGCTCGATCGCGCTCGGGATAGCGGTAAGGCCAGGCGTTCGCCTCGCCGACGACGCACACCAACTCGTGAGCGCCGCGTGCCAGCGCAGCGGGCAAATCGAGGAGTCTTGGCTTCGGCGATCGCGGGTGGCGCACGCGCCCCTGGTGCTTGCCGAGGATGCAGGCGAGCTGCATATCGACCATCGCGCGAAATGGCGTGAGCAAAGAATGAAAGCGCGCGGCATCGCCCTCGAGCGCGCCAAGCACGTGCACGAGCGCCTCGATCGTCGACACGTAGGCGTCGTTCGGGGGCCTGCGAATGCGGTATTCGCTCGGGGTCGGCGGCACGAACGCGAAGCGCGGCAAGGCTCCGAGCGCGGGGTTCGTCCGCAACAGCTTGCGGGTCTGGGACCAGGTCCCGTCGACGACGACCAAGGTCACCGGCGAGCTCGGCGGATGCTGCCCCACGTCGATGGCGCCCGGCCCGGGATAGAGCAACGCTGCCGGCTGCGCGGGGTCCGTGAGCGCACGCGCGAGAGCCGGCGATTGCCGCCAGTCGAGGCCCACGTGGAGCTCCGAGTTGGGCAGGCACAGGCTCGCCATGCGCGCCGTCCCGATCGCCATGTCGCGCTCGCGCGGATGTTGAAGCAGCACGATCCGCGTCGCGGTCGGCACCGGCGTGATGTGCCGGCAGTAGCACACGCTCTCGGGTCGGCGGCACTGGCCGCACACGACGCGGTGCTTCGTGACGGCGGCCTCCAGCATCGGCGACACGTAGTCGATCGAGTCCATCGCTGCGACCGAAAGGTGCGCGCGCGCTACCGTTCCTGGCGCGAGTGAGCGAGTGATCGACGGCGCACGGATGGCGAGGCACGATGCGCGCGTGATTGAAGCCCGCGCAAAACCGGATAGGCCGTTCGACATCGTGCTCTTTGGAGCGACGGGGTACACGGGGGAGCTCGTTTGCGCCGAGCTGCTCCTGCGCGAGCCGCGGTTGAAGTGGGCGATCGCCGGTCGCGATCGGACGCGACTCGAGGCGGTGCGGGCGCGATTGGCCAATAGCGATCCCCGCGCGCTGGAATTGCCAATTCTGATTGGCGACAGCCACCAGCCGGCGTCGCTCGATGCCATTGCGCGTCAAACCCGAGTCGTGTGCAGCACCGTCGGGCCGTATGCCAAATATGGCAGCGAGCTGGTCGCGGCCGCGGTCGATCACGGCACGGACTATTGCGATATCACCGGTGAGGTGCAGTGGGTTCGGCGCATGATCGACACCCACCACGAGGCGGCGCTGCGGTCGGGGGCGCGCATCGTGCCGTGCTGCGGATTCGACTCCATTCCCTCGGATTTAGGGGTGTTTCTGATGCAATTGGAGATGCGCGCGCGCCATAGTTGCCAATCGGACAATGCCACTTTGTATGTCACTTCGCTCCGCGGCGGGGCGAGCGGCGGCACCATCGCCAGCATGCTTGGCATCATCGAAGAGGCGCGGCGTGACCCGACGGTGAGAGCGCTGCTGCTCGAGCCGTATTCGCTGAATCCGGAGGGCGAGCGAAGCGGGCCCGATGGGCGTGACGCGCTGTCGGTAGAGCGGGACCGCGACCGCAATTGCCATATCGGCCCCTTCGTGATGGCGGCGGTGAACACCCGCGTCGTGCGCCGCAGCAACGCGCTGTTGGGTTGGCGCTACGGGCGCGAGTTCCGGTATCGCGAGGTGATGCAATATGCGCCGAGCGTGCGGGGTGGCATCGAGGCCCAGCTCGCTCGCTGCGCCATCATGGGGTTTCTAATGGCAGTTTCGATGGGCCCGGCGCGCCGTCTCGTCGAGCGCCTCTTGCCAAAGCCAGGTGCCGGTCCGACCGCCGAAGAGCGCGAGCGCGGCCACTTTCGGCTCGAGGTCGTGGGCCGCGGCCAGGACGCGCGCGGGGCCGAACAAAAGGTCGTGTGCCGCGTCGAGGGCAGCCGCGATCCGGGCTACGGCTCGACCGCCATCATGCTCTCCGAGGCGGCGCTGTGCCTCGCCTTCGACGCGCCCACGGATGGCCTCGCAGCCGGTCTGCTCACGCCCGCGTCCGCCATGGGTATGAGCCTCGTCACCCGCCTGCGCGCCGCCGGAATGGTTCTGCAGGTAGAGCCCGCCACCTGAGCTGCCGAAGCGGCGGTTGCAGGGGTGGCCGGGCTGTGGGACGTAGTCCGCGTATGGACGTGCTGAAACGCCGGGCAAAAGACGCACTTGCCGGGTTCATGTGGGCCGCCCTCGGGCGCCGGCAGTTCGCGCGCCTCGGGCGATTTCTATGGCAACGCTCGCGGCTCGATCTTCCGAACGACATGGCCACGAATGGCGAAGAGCGGCTGGTGCGCGCGTTCGCAGCCCTCGCCGCGCTCGATGCCGCCGGTGAGACGCCGCGCCGCACGCCCGTGGTCATGGACGTCGGTGCCAACGTCGGCGATTGGTCCGCGGTGCTCGTCGATAGCCTCGCCGCCGCGGGCGCGCCGACGCCGTCGCTGCACGCGTTCGAGCCCGTGCCGGAAGCACGCCGCAAGCTCGAGCAGCGCCTCGGTTCGCGCAGCGCAGGGCTCGCCGCGCTCGAGATCCGCAGCGAGGCCGTCGCCGACGCAGAGGGCAAGGCCACCTTCAACGTCGTCGGCGATACCGCGGGCCGCAGCAGCCTCGTCTTGCTCGCAGGCGAGGTCGCGCGCGCCTTCGTCGACGTCACCGTGACGAGCCTCGATGCCTACGCCGAATCGCGCGGCATCACCCGCATCGATCTGTTGAAGATCGACACCGAGGGCAACGACTGCCGCGTGCTCGAGGGTGCCGTCGGCCTGCTTAGTCGGCGCGCCATCGGCTGGGCGCAGTTCGAGTACAACCACCGCTGGATCGGCTATCGGCGCTACCTTCGCGACGTCTTCGAGCTCGTCGTGCCGCACGGCTACTCGGTCGGCAAGATAACGCCGCTCGGGATCGAGCGCTACGCCGCGTGGCACCCGGAGCTCGAGTCCTACTGCGAAGGAAACTATCTCATCTGGCACGGCGAGCTCCCGACGACTCTGCCGATCGTGCCCTGGTGGATGGCCGCGCCGTGAGCAGGTAGGCCGCGCGCGACACGCGATGGCTGCGAGGGGCGCGCCGGTTGAAGCGGCGGCACGTCCTCGCGCGAGAGACGTGCTAAGCCGCCGCGCATGCTTCAGGTCAAAGCGCCTACGGGCTTCGCTGCTGTCATCGGGCTCGCTCTCGTCGCGGCGGGCTTCGTCGCTTGTTCGTCCGATGCGGATCCGCCTGCGACCGCCTCGGCGACTTCCACGACGACTGGCGGTGGCGAAGGTGGTGGGGGCGGCGGCCCCGTGGCGGTCACCGTGCAGACTTTCTGCGCCGCGTTCGGCGAGGCCCTCTGCACTGCCACCGACGCGTGCGACTGTCCCGTGATCGACGGCGCGCCCGAGTGCGTCGTGAAGAACACTGCCGGATGCGAGGGCGGGCTCGTCACGCTCTTCGGTGCGATCACGATCGGTGAGCTGGAGTTCGACGGGCTGGTTGCGCAGACGTGCATCGACGAAGCCGCCAAGACCTTGCAGACCTGCGTGCTGCCGACTCCGCGCAACAAGCCAGCGGCATGTGGGGCGTTCATACGCGACACCGCAAAGCTCGGCGCCGCTTGCTCGATGTTCGGCGCCTCTTTGCTTTGCGCCGATGGCGAGGGCGCATGCAATGGCATGACTTCGAAGTGCGAGGCGCTCCCGAAGGATGGCGCTGCGTGCTTCTCGCCGCACTGTGCCGCCGGGCTCGTGTGCGATCTTGGCGAGTGCCGAAAGCCGCAATCGAAACAGGGCATGTGCGGCAGTGATCTCGGCTGCGAGACGAACCTCGTTTGTCTCCAGGGCACGTGCCTCGAGCCGCAGGCAAAGGGCGCGAGCTGCGTTGCGCCGACCGAGTGTACGGCGGGTCTCAGCTGCATCGCGAATACCTGCGACACGGCGTTCGCGGAAGGCGCAGGCTGCGACCTCGTAGAGTGCGGCGGTGAGGCCTATTGCCAACCCACGCCTGGGCTCAAGAAGTGCGCGCTCAAGGCGAAAGCCGGCGAAAAGTGCGGAAATTTCGGCGATTGCGCGCCTGGGACCGAGTGCAACGACGCGCCTGATAACGCCATCTGCGTGACGGTGCCGAAGCTCGGTGAAGCGTGCCCGCTCGGGACCTGCGCGGGTGACGTCTCGTGCAGCGGTGGCACCTGCATCGCGGCGCCCACGCTCGGGCAAGCGTGCGTGAAGGACTCCGCCAAGCCATGCGCCGACGGCCTCGTTTGCGGCATGACCGATACCTGCGTAGCGGGCGGCCAACCCGGTGCGAACTGCGTCGGCGACCAGCAGGCGTGCGCGAACGGCGCGGCGTGCGATTACACCGCGAACCCGCCGAAATGCACCGCGAAGGGCGACATCGGCGCGAAGTGTGAGGGTAACGACGCGCTCTGCAAGGCCCGGCTCTTCTGCGACGTGAACGCGAATGCGTGCGCGGCGCCACTCGCCATCGGCAAGGAGTGCCCGTCGCCGATCGCGTGCGTCACTGGCGCTTATTGCGAGTTCGGGCCGAACGGCGGCGTGTGCGCGAAACTCCCGTCGAGTGCCGGTGAGACCTGCACGTTCGAGTGCGGGACCGAGCTGCGCTGCGTTGGCCCGAACGGCCAATGCACCAAGGGCGCCTGCGCCCTGCGCTGAATCGACACCGGGCGAAAACATCCGGCCCCGGTCGCCTGCGGGGGCCCTGCGGTCGCGAGTGCGGAGGCTGAATCAGCGGCGTGCGAAGGCATTTCCCCGTGCTGGTCCCGCGCGGTGCGTGTTGCGCGGTGCGTGTTGCGCGGTGCGTGTTGCGCGGTGTGTGTTGCGCGGTGCGTGTTGCGCGGTGCTTGCTTACGCACCTTGCAGTCGGCACCCTGAAGCTGTGGTCGCTGTCCTTGCATCTGCCTCCGTCGGCGTGAAGCCACGGCTGCGGGGTGTGAGCCACGAGCTGGCGTTTTACGCGGCGATCGTCGCGACCGTGGGCCTCGGTCTTTGCTCCGCGAGCGGACTGCCGCGCATCGCGGGGCTCGTCTATGGCGGCTCGCTTGTCGCGCTCTTCGGTACCAGCGCGCTCTATCACCGGCCGACGTGGAGACCGGCGGTGCGAGCGTGGCTGCGCCGCGCCGACCACGCCGCGATTTTCGTCCTCATCGGCGGCAGCTATGCCCCGATGGGCTTGCTCGCTCTGCCGCCTGAAGCTGGCCATCGCCTGCTCGCCTTCGCGTGGGGCGGGTGCCTCGTCGGGCTCGTCAAGGCGATGTTGTGGCCGCATTCGCCGCGCTGGGTCACGGCCGCGAGCTACCTCGCTGTCGGCTGGGCGGTCGTCATCGAGCTTGGCGCGATGGGCCAGGTGCTCGGTTCGGCCCGCTCGGCGCTGGTGCTCATCGGCGGGCTCTTTTACTCGGTGGGTGCGCTCGCCTACGCGAAGAAACGGCCCAACCCGTGGCCGGCGGTGTTCGGCTACCATGAGATCTTCCACGCCTTCGTGGTGCTCGCGGCGAGCCTCCATTTCATCGCCTTGGGCAGCGTCGTGCTCGAAGCACGGTGAAGTTCAGCGAGCGCGGGATAGGTTGTGAACAGCATGAGAGTTGCCATTGGAGCGTTGGCGCTCGTCGTGGCGAGCGGGTGTGAGGGCGAGTCGAAACCGGGTGTCGTGAGGCCGACGGTGTCGTCGTTGGTGGCCGCCGAGAACCCGACGAGCCCGTGGCTGCGTGCGCGCGCTCGCGCCGGATTGGACTACGTCGTGTTGGCGGTGGATGGCGACGACGCCGTGTGTGCGAGGCCGCTTCCGCCGTCTGCGACAGAGCACCAGCGCGCGATGCACGGCGTGCCCGCGTTCGTCGGACTGCGGCTCGCCTCGCACGATCGACTGGTCACGCACCACACCGTCATCGATGCCGCGCTCGACGCCGATCGCGCGCGCGTCGTCTTCGTGACCGAGGGCCGCGAGCTCTACGTTCGGGACGCGCAGGCCGCCGCGCGCCGGCTCGATAGCGACGTCGCGCCGGGCTTGTCGCTGTCGGCGGATGGCGCGCGCGTGGCTTACGCGAAAGGCACCGCGCCGGAGCTTGACGTGTTCGTCGCTCAGCTCGATGGCGACGTCGTCACCGCGCTGGCCCCGCACCCCGCGGCCGATTATTTGCCGGCTTTTGCGCCAAACGGCGACGTTATCATCACCTCGTCGCGCGACGGTCAACCCGGCTTGTGGCGCGTGGACGCGCGGGGGACGGTGACGCGAGTCTCGGCTCGAGTCGCGGATGGCGACGTCGCCGGGTTGCGCCGCCTCGTCACGCCCGATGGCCGCGAACCTCCCGCCGTTGGACCGCACGCCATTGCCTTCTTCGATGGCGCCGGAGTCGCGGTGGTGCGTAACGGAGAACTGCTCGGTCGCATCGAAGGGGCGCAACGCTTCGCGTGGTTGGACGGCCACGAGCTCGCCCTCGAGCGTGACGGCACGGCGCTCATTCTTCGCATCGAGGAGGGCCGATGACGGCGCGCGCTCGCTGTCTTTTCGGGGCGGTCGTTGCGGTCTGCGTGCTCCTCGCCGGGATGCGCGCGGACGCGACGACCTTTCGCCGGCCCTTCGACCCGGACATCAGCCTCGGTTACGGTTTCGACAATCAGCCCGGCGGCGGGTGCCAAGACTACGACTGCGGCGGCAAGTGTTACGACGGCCACAAGGGCAGCGACTTTCCGCTGCCGTTCTCGACCACGGTGCGGGCCGGCGCCAACGGAACGGTCGAGGTCACGAACGACGGCTGCGCGAGCGAGGGCTTCCTCGGCAGCGTCTGCGGTGGCGGTTATGGCAATTACGTTCGGGTCGGGCACGCGGACGGCAAGCAGACCTACTACGCGCATATGAAGAACGGCTCCATCAAGGTCGCGCAAGGCCAGCAGATCAACTGCGGCGACATGCTGGGCGAGTCTGCTTCGAGCGGCAATTCGACTGGCTACCACCTTCATTTCGAGGTGCGGGTAGGAGGCATTGGGGATGATCCGTTTACCGGCAAATGCGGCGGTCCGCTCTCGTACTGGGTTGTACAAGGCGCGTACAACGGCTCGCCTTCGACCGACTGCGAGCAGATGTGCGAGTGCAAGCCCGGCGACAAGCAGACCGAGGGCTGCGGCAATTGCGGACAGCGCGAGCGTACTTGCCAGGGCGACTGCAAGTGGAGCGGCTTCAGCGGATGTGGCGGCGAGGGTGAGTGCGCGCCGAACGACGGGCAGACGATGAAGTGTGGCGAGTGCGGCGAGCAGTCGCACAGCTGTCTGAACGACTGCAAATGGGGCGAGCTGAGCGCGTGCGAAGGGCCCGACCCCAACGGTGGCAACGACGCCTGCGACACGGGACGCGCCGGGATTTGCGCGGATGGGCGCGTGCGATGCGTGGGCGGTGACATTCAATGTCTCGCCCTTGTCGTCGATGAGACATGCAATGAGGGCGGCGGCGGCAGCACCGCTTCCGGCGGGTTCCCCATCCCCGGGGGCGAAGGTGGCGCCACCCTGAGCCGCTCGCCCGGATCGTACGAAGACCGAGACAACCGCCGTGTCTACGGGGTCGTGTGCAACCTGCATGCACAGCGTCCCCCAACAGGGCCGGGGCCCGAGACAGCCGCGTGGATTGCGATGCTGCTCGCTGCTGCGCTCGTGCGCCGGGTCGTAGCCGAGCGCTAGGACCGCGATTCATTGCAGCGCCGTCACGCCCACAGCGCGCGGACGAACAGCGACGTGCCGGCGAGGAGCAAGAGGGTGAAGACGGCGACGCGGAAGCGGGCGGCGGGGATGCGGGCGTGGATGTGTTCGCCGAGGATGAGGCCGACAGCGAGTGGAATGGCCAAGAGCGCGCTCTGCTTCAGGGACGCGAGGCTGAGGTCTTTGGCGATGCTGAGGTTGACGAGGAGGGCGCCGTTGAGGGCGAGCCAGATGGCCGAGAGGGTCGCGCGAAAGCGGCCTTTTTCGGGGAGCTCGCGGCCGACGACGTAGACGAGGAGCGGTCCGCCGCACGCGAAGAGGCCGTGAATGACGCCGGCGGCGAAGGTGGCGATGGCGGCGCGCGCGCGTGAGAGTGGCAAAGAGGTGGGCGCGGAGGCGGGGCGTAATTGCCATAGCTCGTTGGCCGAGAGCACCACCACGAGCGCGGCGAACGCCGCCTTGAGCCACGCCTGGTTGTGGAATTGGTAGAGCGCCATTCCGACGAGCGCGCCGAGGCCCATTTGCATGACCCCGCGCCGGAGGACGATGCCCCAATCGACCTCGCGCCGGTACCGGATGGCGAGGGTTGCCGAGAGCAGCATGTTGACGGGGATCAGCGCCGCGAGCACCGCCGGAATGGGCATTAGGTGGGACGCGAGCGTCAGGGTGATCACGGTCGCGCCGAAGCCCGCCGTCGCCTCGACGACGAACGCGAACAGCACGATGATGGTCAGTGCAGTCAACGCGCGGCGTGGGTCGCGAATGCCGAATTGGGCATTGGCAAATAGGGATTTGCCGAATGGGGCTTTGCCGGATTGACCGTGGGCGGCTCGTGAGCACGCGGGCGGGTCACGCGGGGTTGGCTCCGAAGCGGACCAGGCGGCCCGGGCGTTGGCCGGTGAGCTGGCCATGCTCTTGAATGAGCTCGCCGTGGACGAGGGTCGCGCGGTAGCCGTCGACCTCTTGCAAGAGGCGCCTGCCGCCGGCGGGGAGGTCGGAGACGAGGCGGGGCGGATGGAGCCGCATGCGGTCGTGGTCGATGATGTTGATGTCGGCGCGCATTCCTGGCTTCAGGACACCGCGATCGCCGAGGCCGAGGTAGCTGGCGGTGTCGCTCGTGATCATTTGCACGACGCGCTCGAGCGGAATGCGGCCCGTCTTGCGGTCTCGCGCCCAATACGAGAGGAGAAAGCTCGGAAAGCTCGCGTCGCAGATCGTGCCGACGTGCGCGCCCGAGTCGGAGAGGCCCGGCAACGCGAGCGGATGGACCATCATCTCGCGCACGGCTTCGAGGTTGAAGTCGGCGTAGTTGAAGACCGGGAAATACAAGAGCGAGCGACCTTCTTGCTCGAGGAGGGCGTCGAGTATTTCTTCGAGCACCGAGACGCCGCGTGCCTTGGCTCCGGCCCCGAGCGACTCGGCCATGGAAGGCTCGTAGTTGGGATTCTCGCCGAGCCGGAACATGCGAAAGGCGATGCGCTCGAGCTGCGCCAATAGCCAGTCGGCGAGCGGCGGCACCGAGGAGCCGTCTCCGGCGAGGCGCTCGGATTTCTCTGCAAACAGCTGAGCCTTGACCGCGGGTTTACGGAGCTCGACGACGCGCTCGGCGAGTGGAAGCAGCGCGAGCTTCTTGTAATTAGGAAAGCCGATGAAGGGATGAAAGGTCGCCTCGAGCCCGAGGATGACGCCGATGCCGCGTGGCGCGGTGAGGAGCCGAATGGGCAGTCCAGCGGCCGTCGCCTGCTCGGCTCGGGCGATGATCTTGCGCCACTGCAGCGGCTCTTGATCGCGCTGGTTCAGCGAGACCGAGAGTCCGTGTCCGGGGGCTGCCGCCGCCATGCGCTCGAGCACGTCGAACTCGCGCTCGAAGTGTGCTGGGCCGAGCGACATGTCGAAGTCCGAGACCGCCTGCAGAATGCCGTGTCCAAGGCCCTCGAAGGCGCCCGCGAGCGCTATCAACTCGCGCTCGTTTGCTTCCGCGGCGGGGGTCGCGGCGCCCGTGCGTGAGCGGTGACTGTCGCTCCGGCCGGTGGAGAAGCCCGCGGCCCCGGCGAGGAGCGCATCGCGGAGCAGCGCTTGCATCGCGGAGATGTCCTCGTCCGTGGCCGGCTCGCCCGCGATCGCTCGTGCGCCCATGGCGAATACGCGCAGGGCATCGTGCGGAATTTGAACTGCGTAATCGATGGTCTTGGGCCGTCGAGCGAGCGCCGTCATGTACTCGGGGAAGGACTCCCACTCCCAGCGCAGCCCCTCGGCGAGCGCGCTTCCGGGGATGTCTTCGACTCCTTCCATCAGGGCGATCAAGGCATCGCGATCGGAGGCGCGGCAGGGCGCGAAGCCCACTCCGCAATTGCCCATGACGACGGTGGTCGTGCCGTGAATGGATGACGGCATGAGGTCGTCGTCCCAGGAAATCTGTCCGTCGTAATGGGTATGGAGGTCGACGAAGCCCGGAGTGACGATGTGGCCGCGCGCGTCGATAGTTCGTGCGGTGTCGCTATTTGCCAATGAGCCGATGGCTTGGATATGGCCATTCCGGATCGCGACGTCGGCCTCGCGTGGGGCAGCGCCGGTGCCGTCGACGAGGAGGCCACCGTGGATGACGAGATCGAAGGTCAAGAGGTTGTCCTTTTCACTGAGCCGAGCGCGTGCGCGGAGGAGGGTGCGGATGAGCCGAGCGCGTGCGCGGAAGAGGGTGCGGATGAGGGCGCGGAGTATTGCACGGCGTTCATCACGGCAAGGTTGCAGTAGGCTCGCGGCGATGCGCACGCGGCGGTTTGGACGGGTCGGGTTTCAGGTGTCGGAGCTTGCACTTGGGACGTGGGGGCTCTCGGGCGATGCGTACGGGCCCGCGTACGAGGACGATGTCGGGCGCATCGTGGAGCTCGGCGTGGAGCTGGGGATCACGCTCTTCGATACGGCGGACGTCTATGGCGATGGCGCGATGGAGCGGCTCTTGGGCGAGAAGCTGGACGCGAAGACGACGCAGGTCGTGACCAAGCTTGGAACCCTGCGCGATGAGAGTCCTCCTGCGAAGCGCTTCGACGCCGAGACGATTCGCGTGCGGCTCGAGGCATCACGCGAGCGGCTGCGGCGCGAGATCATCGACGTGGTGCTGCTTCACTGTCCGACGGCGGCGGCGTTGCGCGCTTCGGACGGGGTCGACTTTCTGCGGGAAGAGGCGAAGAGCGGGCGCATCGGCGCGTGGGGCGTGAGCTGTGGGACGAGCGAGGTCGTGCATGCGGCGCTCGATCGATCGGCGGACGTCGTGATGATTGCGTACAACGTGTTTCACGCGGGCGACCTGCACCGGCTCACCGACAGGCTGGCGTCGACGGATACGGCAGTACTGGCGCGCTCGGTGCTGTCGCACGGGCTGCTCGCTGGACACTGGGGTCCGAACAAACAGTTTATCGAGGGCGACCAGCGCATGGGTCGCTGGACCGCGGAGGGGCTTCGCTATCGCGTGGCGCAGCTGCAGGCGGTGCGGCGCTTGGTCGCGGGCGAGGTGATCACGTTGCGAGCGGCGGCGCTGAGGTTCGTGCTCTCGAACAACCTCGTGACGAGCGCGGTGCTCGGCGTGCGCTCGACGACGCAGCTGCGGCAGCTCGTGCGTGAGGCGGGCGAGGGGCCGGAGTACTTCGATGAGGAGACGCTCTTGCGCTTGCCGGAGGTGCTCGCGAACGCGGAGATCGAACTATGAGCGTGCTCGAAATCGTGGCGGACCCCGAGCTCGAGGCGATGATTGCGATCACGCGCGTGGCGTCGGCGCGGGCGCGGGAGCGGTACGCGGCGCACCTCGTCGAGGCGGTGGTGGTCGACGAAAAATCGCCGGGAGACCCCGTAACGGAGGTCGATCGAGAGCTCGACCAAATGATTTGCACGGCGCTCGCGGGGCGCTTTCCTGAGGCGGCCGTCGTGGGCGAAGAGAGCTCGAGCGAGAGCGCGGCCGACACGGCGCGGAGGCTCGCAGCCGAGCGGGTCTTCTTCGTCGATCCGATCGACGGCACGCGCGAATTCGTGAAGAAGACGGCCGAGTTCGCGGTGATGGTGGGGCTCGCGGTTCGTGGGCGCGCGGTGGCGGGAGTGGTCGCGCTTCCGACCGAGGGCCTCGTGCTCGCGGGGCGAGTCGGTCAGCGTGCGTTCGTGGAGCGGGAAGATCGCAGTCGCTCGTTCATCGGCGTGTCTGCCGTAGCGGCATTTGCCGACGCGACGATGCACGTGTCGCGCGGGCACACGCCCGAGATCGCCGAGCCGTTGCGGCACCGCCTTGGGGTTATGCGGGTCTTGCCGTGCGGATCGGTGGGCGTGAAGGTGGCGCGCATCGCGATGGGCTCGGCCGAGATCTACGTGCACGCGGGCCCGGGCGCGGGTCGCTGGGATACCTGCGCGCCCGAGGCCATCGTCCTTGCGGCGGGCGGCCGGCTCACCGACCTCGACGGCGGCCTCATCCCCTACGGTGCGCCTGATCTCAAGCTGCGCCGCGGCATCGTGGTCACGAACGGCGTCTTGCATGCGGGCGTCATGTCGGCCGTCGCGTGGGCAGAGCGCGAGGTGCGGCGGCTCGGGTAGAAGGACCCGTTGCGGCGATGGCGCGAGCGGCCAGATCACCTGCTCGCGACAGATTGCGCGAAGGCGGTTTGACTCCCTCGGCTCGGCTGGCTTAGCGTCCGGCCGCTGCGGTCGCGCCGCCCGGGAATTCGGGGCGCGCGGACCAGCGGTGAACGAGGAGAATAGAACGTGAAGCTGAAGCTACGTCGAGTCGGTCCTGTGCTTTATGCCTTGATGACGGGGGCGGTGACGACGGCCGGGGCCGGAGTGGTCGCCACGATGTCGGTCGCGTGCGCGGATGAGCAAGCGGCGGCGACTCACGTCGAGCGGCTGAGCGACCCGATCAAGCGCACGGCGGCGGTCGAGCGCCTGCTGCAAATGTACGACGACAAGATGACCGTCGACGGCAGTAACCGGGACGGCGAAAACGTGAAGCTGTTTCGCGATACGGCGGTGCCGCAGCTCGCGGCGCTTGCGGAGAAGGGCGATCTCGACAGTAAATCCCAGGGGAGGCTCTTGGCGAGACTCGCGGACATGCGTGATCCGCGTGCGATCCCGGCGCTCATCAAGGCGCTCGGCGACTACAAGATGGACGACAAGCGCCCGGACGATTTTGACGGGGACATCGCCGAGATCGTCCGCAACCTCGGAGAGATGAAGACCAAGGAAGCGGGCGGCGCGATCCTCAAGATCTTCACCGAGATGCGCGCGTCCTGGCCGAAGGCGCAGAACAAGACGTTCTACCGGACCGTGCGCGACACGATGCTCACGCTGCAGGACCCCGCCTGGGAAGAGCCGCTGATCAAGCTGCTCGAGGCCGAGGTGAAGTCCCTCAGCAACAAAGAGCAGAAGGCCATCATGGACCAGATGTTCTGGCAGACCGTGGCCGCGGAGCTGCTTGGCAACATGCGCTCCGAGAAGGCGGTGCGGCCGCTCATCAAGGTCGTGCTGAGTCCATTCAAGGGTCCCGTGGGTGTCACGGCCATCAGCGGTCTCATCAAGATTGGCAAGCCCGCGATCGACGCCGGCGTGAAGCTCTTGAATGGCGAAGACAAAGAGCTCGCCGAATACGCCGAGAGCGAATTCATTCGTGCCAAGACCGACAAGGGCGACAAGATCGACGACAAGGACAAGGCCGAGGCAAAGAAGGCGTACGTCGACAACGCCGTCATCATCGTCGCGAACATCGGTCGGGTAGAGTGCATCGCGCCGATGCTCGCCGCGCTCGAGAAGGGCGACGGCACATCGAAGGCCGTCATCGCCCGTGAGCTTTACAAACTGCCCGCGGATCCGAAGGTCATCGCGGCCTTCAAGAAGGTTTGGATCGATACTGGGCTCACCGCCCAGATGCCGCCAAGCGGAAATGCCAAAGAGGCGCTCACCGAGGCGACGAGCAGCTTCTTCGATACGGAGCTCGCAGTGTACGTCGTAGAGCAGGCGCTCTTGCTCAAGGGCGAAGAGGCGGACACCTCGCCGATCCAGGAGGTGGCGCTCTCGATGCTGCTGAAGCTTGCCGGAACGGGCCAGCTCGAGCTGCTCGGCAAGGTCGCGGCCACGGAGATCACCTATCCGGCCAAGGTTGCGATCGGCAAGGCCTTCACCAAAGAGATCGCCATCGTGAAGAAGCTTGTCGGCGAGTGTGGCAAGGACTCGGCTTGTTACCTGAAGACGCTCGCGAGTCCCGAGGCCTCGAAGGACTCCGGCTTCCTCGGAATCAAGGCGGCGTACATGGTCGCGAGCGTGGGCGGCGACGGGACGCTCGACAAGCTCGTGGAGATCTTGCCGAGCATCAAGAACGCCGCCGTGGCGTTCACGATCGTGCAGGCGATCGATCGGCTATCGCCGAAGGGAAACCCTGCCGCGGTCGCGAAGCTTCAGGGGATGATCGACAAGGCGGCGCTGAGCCGGGATGAGGCGCAAATCAGCAAGCTAGCGCCCCTGAAGACGGTCGTCTTTCGAATGCGAGCCCGCGCGCAGTGACGTGAGCCGGGGGGGCGCGACGTCGTTGGCGCGGCTTCGTTGCATGGGTGCGCCCAGGCGTGAGCGCGTCATTCGCCGAGCTGGCGTAGCTTCTTGTGAAAGCCCTCGCGCGTGATCCCGAGCGCGCGGGCGGCGTGGGTCAGGAGTGATGAAATCTCCAGGATTTGCCCGGATTACGACGCGCTGAAGCTCGTTGTCGAGCTCGCGGACGTTGCCGGGCCAGTCGTATTCGGTGAGCAGGTGGAGCACTTCGGGCGTGATGCCGGCGATCGCCGTACCGATGTCGCGGCAAGCGCGCTCGAGCAGGTGGGTACAGAGCAGCGGAAGGTCTTCGCGGCGCTCGCGCAAGGGTGGGACGCGCAGTGGAAAGACCCGAAGGCGATAGAAGAGATCTTCGCGAAAGCGGCCGGCTCGCACCTTTGCCTCGAGGTCACGGTTGGTGGCAGCGACGATGCGGACGCTGACGCATTTCGTCGAGCTTGCGCCGACGGGGCGGATCTCGCCTTCTTGAAGGACACGCAACAGCTTTGCTTGGATCGCCATCGGGGCCTCGGTGATCTCGTCGAGGAAGAGCGTTGAGCCGTCGGCGAGCTCGAACAGGCCCTTCTTGTCGTCGGTTGCGCCGGTGAAGCTTCCGCGGGTCACGACCGGAACGAAGCTTGGGGCGCGGCGGGGTTGCGCGCTCGCGGCGGCGTCGTTGGCGTCGAGGACGATGGTCACGTGGGACGCCCGCGGAACCAGCGCGAGCGCCGAGGCTGCGATCGCCTCGAGCACGGCGGGGAGTCCGAGCGCGCGGGCGATCTGGCAATGCGCTGCGTAGAGCGTGCGCAGGGTCATCGGATCGTCCGGCAGCGTGGCCGCGCTGTCCCGCGACGCGAGCGGTTTGAGGGCGACGAGCTCGGCCGAGTCATCTTCGTCTTCGGTGATGCACACGCTCAGGCGCGTGATTTCGGCGCCGTGCCCAAGCTCGATGACGTCGCCGTCTGCGAGCGGAAGCGCATCGTCGAGATCGTTGAGGCGCGTGCACACGCCAGCGCGCAAGAGAGATGTGCCATTCGTCGAGCCGAGATCGCTCAACACCGCGTCGTGAAGGCCGACGACGATGCGCGCATGGCGGGCCGAAATGTGTGCTTCGTCGAGGAAAAAATCGCAGGTCGGTGAGCGACCGAGGACCGTGCTCGCGGTGACGACCGTGCTCGTGGCCCGCGCGCTGCCAACGACGCGCTCGAGCCGAATCATGCGCGCATCAAAGCGTATGCAGAGTGGACGCGCAACGCGATCGTGGCCGGAAAAAGCGGCAAAGCGGCGAGGCCTGTGGAGCACGGCGGAACTCCGAGCGACCTCGGACCGACAGAAGAGCGGACGAACAGAAGAGCGGACGAATATCGCCAGCGGCGTTGAAGCGCGGTAACTTGCCGGGCGATGGCTGCGTGCAAAGTGGCAAACTGGCGCGGCGCGATCGCGGCCTGCCTGGGGTTGTCGTGGGCGATCACGGGATGCCGCTCGGAGCTGATGCGCGCGGCGGAGATTTCGCCCGCGAGCGAGCTCGAAGGCGACTTGGCGGAGCGGCTGCGGCAGGACGAATTCGACGCCGACGATGCGCGTGACCTCGCGCGGTCGCGTGCGCGCTACGAGCTTCGATCGGCGAGCGGCGATGACGGCGCGCGTGCGCTCGATGGCATGAGTTCTTGCGCATTCGAGCTGCGAGCGGAGTGGTTGGCGCGGGCCGCAGTGCCGGACGAGGTCGGAGCGCACGCCGCCATCGTCGCGACCGATCGAGGCCTCGCGGAGCCGCTCGCCTACGCGCGCTTCGTGAGTGACGAGCGCCCAGCGTGGCGTGCCGCGGGGGCGCGTTCGCTCGGCGTGCATGAGGAGCCGCGAGGCGAGCCTCTGGAAACGCGCGATGCGGCTCTTCACGCAACCGGAGTGAGCGCGCCGAAGGGCAGGCGAGAAGTCATGCTCGCGCGCGCGGGGTGGTGGCGGCGACACCTGATGCTCGATCCGTATCGCGAGGTGCGACGCGCGGCGCTCCAGGCTGCGCGCGATGCCGGCGATCCGCGCGATGTGGGCGCACTCTTCGACGCCGCGCGCCGCGATCCAGACAGCGGCAACCGCGAGGCGGCCATCGTTGCATTGGGCCGAACCGCCAGTCGCGAGGCGGTGCTCGGGCTCATCGATCTTTGGGTCACGGCGGATGAGGATGCGCGCCTGAAGATCGTCGACGCGTGGGCTGAGCTCGCGTCGCTTGCCGTCACCGAGCTCGAGGGAGCGGAGGCGCGCGACGTGTCGATGGGAGTGCTCGCGAGCGCGCAGCCTCGGGCACTCGCGGAGCGCCAACTCTGGCGCGTGGCGGAGTCAGACCTCGGAATGCCGAGCGTGCACGCTGCTGTTGCGATGCTCAAGAGGTTGCAGTGGAACGCGGATCCGACCGCGCTCGGGATCGCGCTCGGTGTCGTCGAGCGTGCCATCGACGAAGCGCCGACCCGCATTCGTGTCGCGGCGATCTCCGCGGCGCCGCTCCGCGCGACGGTCGGGCCAGAGGGGCGCACCGAGCCGCCTACGCTAGCGGCCGCGCGCCTCATCGAGGCCATCGTCCTCGCCAGCGCGAGCACGGACCCTCCAGTCGCCGTCGCCGCTCTTGCGCGGATGATCACACTCGACAAAGGCGATCGCGATGCTGCGCTGTTGGCTCTTGGCGCGCGGAGCAAAACCGTGGGTCTCGCTGCCGAGGCGGCCCTCGCGGCACGCATCCAGGCGCGCGACGCGAGTGTGTTGCCGGCTCTCGACGCCCTCGCCTCCGGCCCCAGTGCGATCACGCGCGGCGATGCGGCGGTAGCGTTTGCAGCGTTCGGACGCTTCGACAAGGCGGCGCGGATGCTCGTCGATCCGGCGGCGCAGGTGCGGACGAGGACCGCGTGCGCCCTGCTCACGAGGCAATGACGATGACCTTCGTCGGGCTCGCGAGAGTGGGTAAGAAACCGGAGTGGCGCGCGTGCCCGTGACGCTGGCGCAGGCGACGATCGCGCTCGGTCTGCTCGCCGCCGCGACGCTGGGTTTGCCGGGGGCGCGGGCGAGCTCCACTGCGACTGGGCCGCTCACCGCACTGCGTGTCGGGCTCGTCTTCGACGTGGGCGGCCGCGGCGACAAGAGCTTCAACGATGCGGCCTACCTCGGCATCGAACGCGCGCGTAACGAGCTTGGCGTGGAGGTCTTCGTGCTCGAGCCGTCGGGCTCCGAAGATCGCGAGGCGGCCCTACGGCTGTTCGCGGCGCGCGGCCTCGACCTCGTCATCGGCGTCGGGTTCATCTTCTCCGCCGACGTGAACGCAGTCGCTCGCGATTTTGCCGCGGTCAAGTTCGCGTGCGTCGACTACATGCCATTTTCCGCGGAAATTCCGCCAAATGTGCTGGGTCTTGGCTTTCGCGAAGAGGAGGGTTCGTTTCTCGTCGGTGCCGTAGCGGGGCTCGTGACGAAGAGCCGCCACGTGGGGTTCGTCGGCGGAATGGACATCCCGCTCATCCATCGCTTCGAGGCGGGCTACAAAAGAGGCGTCGCCGAGGTGTGCCCGAGCTGCGAAGTTCACGTCGGCTATGCGGGCACGACGCCGGACGCGTTTCGCGATCCCGCCAAGGGCAAGGCGATCGCGATCGGCGAGATTCAAGCGGGTGCCGATGTCCTCTACCATGCGTCCGGGACCACTGGGCACGGCGTGTTCGAAGCCGCGCGCGACATGGGGGCCAAGGCGATCGGCGTCGACTCCGACCAGCACGACGAGATGCCGGGCACGGTGCTCACGAGCATGACGAAGCGCGTGGACGTGGCCGTGTTCGACACGATCGCCGCTGTCGGCGACGGGCGATTTCGACCCGGAATGAGGTCATTCGGTGTGAAGGAGGACGGCGTCGGTTACGTGAGCGACGGGCCGCACGCCGAGGGCATTCCGGCGGCGGTGCGCGAGCGCGTCGCTGAGCTTCGAGAGCAGGTCGCGCGCGGGGTCATCGTCATCCCGACAACGCTGAGGTGAACTCCTGCGAGCTCTGCGTCGAGGCTCACCAGCGCACGAGGACGCGCACGGGCGAGAGCGTGACGTTGCTCACCAGCGCACGAGGACGCGCACGGGCGAGATTGTGACGTTCGCGTCCGCCACGTCGACGGACACGGGTAGCAGCGCGCTTCCGGGCCGTGACAGATCCAATGTCGCGGCGTCAGGCTCGACGCGTGCAATCACGCTGTCGGGGCGCAGCGACCCGGCGCGCGCGGCAGTCGCTTCTACCGACACACGCACGATGGCGGGCTGCGTGCGTGCGCGCGGGAGGCCGACGACCAGCACCTTCACGTCGAAATCGCGAGTCACGAGCTGACGCGTCACTTCGGCCGTCGCCTCGCAGGTGGTCTCGCTGAGCTCGATGCGCGGCGGGATCGTCGCGAACGACAAGGAGCGCGTGTGGCTTCCTTCGCCGAGGCCGCCGATATCAAATGGCTCGGTTCGCAGGAGTTGTAGGCCCTTCACGACGGACTCCGGCCCCGTGGCGGTCACGCTCTTGTCATGCGAGGTCACGCCCTTGAGCGCCATGCCCGGCAGCAATTGCCCCGTCACCGGGACCTGCACTTCGAGCGTGAGTGCGATCACGTTTTCCCAGCGAATGGCGAGCGCCGCTGGCTGGATGCGAGTGACGCGCACGCCCGATGGCAGTCCCTTCAACATCTCGGGCGTGATGCGAGCTTCGCCGTCGCGGGCATCGCGAAGATTGATCGAGAGGGGATCGAGCCGCGCGATCTCGAGCGTGTCGAGTTGTTGGCGCGATCCCTCGAGGGTCACGCTGACGCTCTCTGGCAACGCGCTCACGAGCTGCCGCGCGGCGTTTGGCGGCGGCATGTCGGCGACGATCGGAACTTGAATCGTGCGCTGCGCGTTGTGCGTCGAGTGCACGGCGTTGTAGAGCGCGAGAGCGAGGACGAGCGACAACAGCTTGAGCCAGAAGTTGTCGAGCGCCGCCTCACGGAGCCACGCTGCCGCATTGCTCGAGTGACGCCGCGTGACGCGACCATGTGCGCGAGGCGCGTCCGCCGCGGTCATGGCTTCTCCTGCATGGCGTGATCGTGTCGTGGCGCGCGGTCTTCGGCGCTGCCGCCTCGGATCGTGGCGGGCGGTGGCTCATCCGAGTCGCGCTCGTCCTCGGCGGTTCCGCGCAAAACCACGCCGAGGGCCGACGCCGGTTCCATCGGCACGCTCGCGCCGAGCCGCGAGGGCGGCAAGAGTTCGGCATCCGAGTCGCGCGCCGGAGGACTCTCAGGCGCGACGGCGACCGGGGCTCGGCTCAGCGAAAGCGCGATGCGTGGCTCGGTGACGAGACGGACGGTCGCGCCTTCATCGGCGTGGCTGGCGAGTGGCGCGCGGCCCGCCTTTGCTGCCAAGGCCGCGGTCCTTTCGTCGCTGCGAGGAGCTGCTTGGGCCACGGATTTGCGTACCGCGCGAGAGGCGATGATGCGCGCGTACCAGCTCTTGGCCAACTGCGGTCCGCCGCGACCGAAGAGCCCGAGGAGCGCCTGTTTCAGCGATGCGCCGTCGACGTTTTGCACCATGCCGTTCGGAAAGCACATCGTGATCGTGCCGCGCTCTTCACTCACGACCACCACCACCGCGTCCGTCTCTTCGGTGATGCCGATAGCGGCTCGATGACGTGAGCCAAGCGAGTGGTCGGCGACGCGCGTGGCCTCGGGCATGGGCAGGAACATGCCAGCGCGTGCGATGCGTAGATCGCGGATCAGCACGGCTCCGTCGTGGGTCTTGTTCATCGCTTCCGGGATGAACAGACCCACGAGTAGCTCGCGCGACACCTCGGCGTCGAGCGGGATGCCGTCGCTCTTCACGAACTCGAGCACGTTGGCGTCGCGTTCGAGGCAAATGAGCGCACCCATGCGATGGCGCGCAAGCTCGGACGCGGCGCCGACCACCTCGTCGATGACGCGCTCTTGAGCGTCGCGACCGCGCGTGAGCCACGCCTTCGCGCCGAGCCGAATGAGCCCGCGGCGGATGTCATTCTGAAACACGACGACGATGATGAGGATCGCCGCGGACGCCAGCCGTTCGAACACGAGCAGCACGGTGGTGAGCTGTGCTCGCTCGGCGGCGACGTACAAGAGCCCGACGACCACGATCCCGAGCACCATCTGCATGGCGCGCGTGCCCTTGAGCACGAGCAGGCCGCGATAGATGAGGAAAGTGACGACGAGGATGTCGAAGAGATCGCGCAGTGTTTCCCACGCGGAACGGTCTGTAGACAGGAGCTGGAGCAGCCCCTCAGGCACTCGCGCCTCCGCCTGCACGCGGCTCCGCGCCTCTTGCTCGTGCGATGGTCGCGCGTCGATAGGCGAGCGCATGCGCCACCTCGCGTACGTCGTGAACGCGCACGGCATCCGCTCCATGATCTGCGGCATGGAGCACCGCTGCGATCGTCGCGCCGAGGCGATCGAGAGGCGCCGCGGGCTCGCGCCCGAGCTCGCGTGAAACCGCCATCGCCGCGTAGGATTTGCGACTGGGTCCGACCAAGACCGGGTGCCGCACGAGTGCCTTCAGCTCTGCG
>SHZB01000009.1 GCA_009692485.1 Myxococcales bacterium | reverse complement strand
GAGTTTGTCGATCGCGTACGTTTGCGAAAAAACGATCCGCTCGTGAACCGGCACCGGCTCCGTCTCGAGCGCGGCATCACGCGTCGCCACGACGGCCGACGATGGTGTCGACGGAAAGGGTTCAGCGTCGAGGACGCGCGGGCCGCCGCTGTCGCAGGCCGTGGTCAACAGCACCGCACACGCGAAGATCGTGCGAGACGACTTCTGCGCGTGGCTCGGCGCATGGCTCGACGCGTGGCTTGGCGCGGGGCTCGACGCGGGGCGACGCATGGTGGCGCATCATCGCACGCGGAGTGCGGCTTCTGAGCAACGCCTTCTGAGCAATGCCTTCTGAGCAATGCCGCGGTTCTCCGGCGCTGCAAAAAAAACGGAGCGAGCCCGCAATGGGACCCGCTCCGTCGATCGCGCTCAGTTGAGCAGCTGCTTGTTCGCGGTGGGCGGTGGAGATCGGCTCCGCGACGCTCCTGCGGACAAGCGGGCTACGCCGTCCTCGAGCAGCGCCTCGGCGCGCGCGAGCATCATCATCTCCTCGGCCAGGGTGATCTCCTCGAGCGTCGTGCTCGCCGCAGCGAGGTTGCCTCGAAGAGCCTGGGCGTGAGCGATGGCCGACACCAGGCGCTGAATGAGCGTCCCGGTGGCGGCGCTCCCCACGGTGCCTCGTGGACCGACGTCACCGCCGGAGCGTCCCGACGATCGGGGCGGTCCGGTAGCGTGTGAGTACACGCGGCCCGCGAATCCCTGCACGGCGTCGCGTAGCTCGGCGAACTCTTGGTCCCCTGGTGGGAACCCGTAGAGCCCGTGATCGAGCGAAGCGACTTCGGCAGCGAGCTCGCGCATGCGAACGATGATTGTGGTGATTTCTCCCTTTTTGTTGCGGTTTTCGTCGTGCGCTCGGGCCCCGCTGTGGGGTCCGTCGCGCGGCGATCGGGTGAACTGGCGAATCCGCTCGACGAACGCCTCGCTGAGGTCCATCGCGTCGCCGGTCGGGTCGAACTCCGAGACACGGAATTCGCTCGACAGGCGGCGGAAGGATGACTCGATCAAAGGCCTCGTCTTTGGAGCCGCCACACCCGAAGTGATCGAAGGATCATCTTCCTTGGTGAACAGCGGCATCGACCGGCACTCCATCGTGGATGGCTCGCACGCCTTTCAGAACGGGCGAACGGTTTCCGGATGTCCGGGCGCCGAGAGCCAAAGCTCGCGGACCCGGCCTCGTGTGCGTCGGCGTCTCGCGACGCGCGACGGTGCATGCGCCAAATCCCCGGCGAACCGAGGCGATGGCGCGCGCGTTCAGCCGAGGAGTGAGAGGGCGAGGCTGGGTGCCTGGTTTGCCTGCGCGAGCACGGAGGTGCCGGCCTGCAAGAGCACCTGCGAACGCGCGAGGATCGAGCTCTCTTCGGCGATGTCGACGTCTCGGATTGCGCTGTTGGCGGCCTCGAGGTTCGTGCGAATGGTCTGCGAGTTGGAGAGCGCGATGCCGAGCCGGTTGATCGCCGCGCCGAAGGTAGCGCGACTGTTCGAGACCGAGTTCAGAGCCGAGTCGATGCTCGCGATCGCCGTCGTCGCGTTCGACTGCGACGACCCGCCGACGCTCGCGCCGCTCAAGCTGAGCGTAGAGAGCGAGATGTTGCCGAAGTCGACCGAGATCGTGTCCTGAGCCGTGGCCGTGCCGATCCCGACCTGGAACGCGATCGCGGTCGTGCTGCCCGCCAACAGCTCCTTGCCGTTGTATTCGGTCGAGTCCGCGAGCCTCGTGATCTCGCTCTTCAGCGCGGTGAACTCGGTGTCGATGTAGCTTCGGTCGGTCGAGGTGAGATCGCCGTTCGCAGCCTGGACGGCTAGCTCACGCATACGAATGACGATGCCGCTGATCTCGGACAAGCCGCCTTCTGCGGTCTTGGCCATGCTGATGGCGTTCGAGGTGTTGCGCTCGGCGACCGCAAAGCTCTTGATTCGGCTCTTCAACGACTCGCTGACGGCGAGGCCGGCAGCGTCGTCCGATGCGCTGTTGATGCGAAAACCGCTGGAGAGGCGCTGAAATGATTTTTGCAGTGCCTGACTGGTTCGCGCGAGACTCTTCTGGGCGTCGAGGGATGCGACGTTGGTATTGACTACGAGTGGCATGGGAAACTCCTTCTTGGAGTTGAGGTGAGACCGGCGCCACACTCCGTCTTTATGACGGGGGGATGGATGACGTCGGACGCGGGACCCGCCATGGATCTCCGCTAGTCACTGCGAACGGCCGCGACCTCGAATTCTTTAGGCAAGCGCAAAAAGAAATTTTTCGAGTGCACCAAAGCCAAGGCGCCGTGGCCTGCCTCGAGCAAGCGCGCCTCCGGGATATCGGGGCGAATTCATCGGATTAGGCTCGCGACCACAAAACGAGAAAAGCGCGTGCGCCGCACTCTGCGACGCACACGCCTATCGGGTTGGGTTCGCTTCGCTCAGCCGAGGAGCGATAGGGCCAGCTGCGGAGACTGGTTCGCCTGCGCGAGGATCGACGTGCCCGCCTGGAGCAGCACCTGCGATCGCGCCAAGAGCGAGCTCTCTTCGGCCACGTCGACGTCGCGGATGGCGCTGTTGGCCGCCTCGAGGTTCGTGCGAATCGTCTGCGAGTTCGCTTGCGCGATGCCGAGGCGATTCTGCGCCGCGCCGAACGTGGCACGGCGAGTCGACACCTCTTTCAGCGCAACGTCGACCTTGTCGATCGCGGCCGTTGCGTTGGTCTGCCCTGAGCCCGTCACGCCGACGCCGCTCAGGCCGAGCGACGAGATCGTGATGCCGCCGAAATCGACCGAAATCGTGTCGTCCACGGTCGTGTTGATGCCGACCTGGAATGCACGGCTGGTGGCGCTATTGCCCGCCAAAAGCTCGTGTCCGTTGAACTCCGTCGACTCGGCCAGGCGCGAGATTTCGCTCTTGAGAGCCTGAAACTCCGTGTCGATGTAGCCGCGGTCGGTCGAGGTGAGATCGCCGTTGGCGCCCTGCACCGCGAGCTCACGCATCCGGAGGACGATGGCGCTGATTTCGCCGAGGCCGCCTTCGGCCGTGCGCACCATGCTGAGGGCGTTCGAGGTATTGCGCTCCGCGACCGAGAAGCTGCGGATGCGAGACTTCAAGGATTCGCTGACGCCCAAGCCGGCGGCGTCGTCTGCGGCCTGATTGATTCGGAAGCCGCTCGAGAGGCGCTGAAAGGACTTCTGGAGCGATTGTGCGCTGCGGCTGAGATTCTTCTGTGCATCGAGGGAGGCAACGTTGGTATTAACTACGAGAGCCATAAACTTCTCCTTCTTGGAGTTTGCCTATGCAGAAGGCCGCCATCATGGCGACCACCCTATGGGCACCGAGATTCCCGCCAAGGCTCCTCGGTCACTCGACGGAACGGCCCGCGCACGAATCCCTTGAGTGAATCGCCGCGCCTGCGCGCCGTGGCGACAAAATGCGCGCGGCGCGGACCATCCGAAGATGGCCGCGCCGCTGCTCGTCCGTGAGGACGACTGGGTTCGGTAGCTCAGCTCAGCTCAGCCGAGGAGCGAGAGCGCGAGCTGGGGCGCCTGATTCGCCTGCGCCAAGATCGAAGTGCCGGCTTGCAGCAGCACCTGAGAGCGCGCTAGGAGCGAGCTCTCTTCCGCGATATCGACGTCACGAATTGCGCTGTTCGCGGCCTCGAGGTTGGTGCGGATGGTTTGCGAGTTCGACTGCGCGATCCCGAGGCGATTCAGGGACGAGCCGAAGGTGGCGCGCTTGGTCGACACCTCTTTCAGCGCAGTATCGACCTTGGCGATCGCGTTCGTCGCGTTGGTCTGGCCAGAGCCACCGACGCTGACGCCGCTCAGGCCGAGCGACGAGAGGGTGATGCCGCCGAAGTCGACCGAGATCGTGTCCTGCGCGGAGTCGGTGCCGATACCGACCTGGAAGGCGACCGATGAGGTGCTGTCGCCAGTGAGGAGCTCTTTGCCGTTGAACTCCGTCGAATCTGCGAGTCGCGTGATCTCGCTCTTGAGCGCCTGAAACTCGGTGTCGATGTAGCTGCGGTCCGTCGAGGTGAGATCGCCGTTGGCGCTCTGTACCGCGAGCTCCCGCATACGCAGCACGATGCCGCTAATCTCGCTGAGGCCGCCCTCCGCGGTGCGCGCCATGCTGATGGCGTTGGAGGTGTTGCGCTCGGCGACGGCGAAGCTCTTGATGCGCGCCTTCAAGGACTCGCTGACGCCGAGACCAGCCGCGTCGTCTGCGCCCGAGTTGATGCGGAAGCCGCTCGAGAGCCGTTGAAACGACTTCTGAAGAGCTGTGGCCGTGCGAGACAGACTCTTCTGCGCGTCGAGCGACGCGACGTTGGTGTTGACTACGAGTGCCATGGGAGACTCCTTCTTGGAGATGCAGAGTTCGCGCGTGCCGTCATGGCTTGCGCGTGGATGGTTACGGTGGCTCCCGCCCGGGACCGCCGCATGTCACTACGTACGACCGAATGCGTGAGAACTTTAGTCCCCGCGAGATTCGCCACGGACGACGCCACGAACGACGCCACGAAACTGGGGATGAGCGGCTAAGCACAGCAGTGACTGTTACGCCAGACAAAATGCCAACAGACAAAATGCGAACAGCGTGCGCGCCGCAAGTCGCGACGCACACGCTGAAGTTGACGTGGCTTTGAATCAGCCGAGCAAAGTCAACGCGAGCTGCGACGACTGGTTGGCCTGGGCGAGGATCGACGTGCCTGCTTGCAGCAGCACCTGCGACCGTGCGAGCGCAGAGCTCTCTTCGGCCACGTCGACGTCGCGGATCGCGCTATTGGCGGCCTCGAGGTTCGTGCGAATCGTCTGCGAGTTTGCCTGGGCGATGCCGAGGCGATTTTGCGCCGCGCCGAACGAAGAGCGGCGAGTCGACACCTCTTTGAGGGCGGCATCGACCTTGTCGATCGCGTTGGTCGCGTTGGTCTGGCCAGAGCCCGCGACGTTCACGCCGCTCAGGCCGAGCGACGACAGCGTGATGCCGCCGAAGTCGACCGAGATGGTGTCATCGACGGTCGTGTTGATGCCGACCTGGAAGGCGCGGCTCGTCGCGGCGTTTCCGTTGAGCAGCTCGTGGCCATTGAACTCGGTGGACTCCGCAAGGCGGGAGATCTCGTTCTTGAGGGCCTGAAACTCCGTGTCGATGTAGCTGCGGTCCGTGGACGTGAGGTCGCCGTTGGCGCCCTGTACCGCGAGCTCCCGCATACGCAGCACGATGCCGCTGATCTCGCCGAGACCGCCCTCGGCCGTGCGCACCATGCTGATGGCGTTGCCGGTGTTTCGTTCGGCGACGGAGAAGCTGCGAATGCGCGACTTCAAGCCCTCGCTGACGGCGAGGCCGGCTGCGTCATCCGCGGCTTGGTTGATGCGAAAACCGCTTGAGAGGCGCTGAAAAGATTTTTGCAAAGCGCCGGTGTTGCGCGCGAGATTTTTCTGTGCTTCGAGCGACGCGACGTTGGTATTGACGATGAGAGGCATGTCGGACTCCTTCTTGGAGTTGGGGTTGACAGCACCACCCGTGCGTCATCATGACGCCAGTGCTCAGGCAGGCTGTGCGGAGAACCGTGGCGGAACTCCTGCCCCCTGGGTTACGGCAATGCGGCAGAGTCCTTGAAGCGGCGAATGGCGAATTTCAGCGTCGCGCCCGCCTGTCAGCCCCGCAGCCGTCTCTTCGCTCACGTCGACGCGCAGCGTGACGCGCATCGTCAGCCGGTCATTGCGACGGGCATCGTCAGCGGGTCATTTTCGGGCGAGCGCGACGCGCTTTACGATCGCGCCCGGCAACAAGAAGGGGGCGAGCCGATGGAGCGCGAAGCCCGCTTTCGCGATCGGCGTGATGACGACGACCGCGCGGTTTGTGGCCACGCCGCGCAGAATTTCTTCCGCGCAGCGCTCGACCGGATAGATGGAGATCTTCTTCAACATCTCGTCGCGCACGATGTCTCCGCGCAGCTCGGAGCCCTCTACCATCGGCGTGGCGATGACCCCGGGGCAGACGGCGGTGACGCGCACGCCGTGCTTCTCTGCCTCGATGCGGAGCGAAGTGGAGAGGCCGACGACCGCGTGCTTCGTCATCGCGTAAGCGGAGAAGAGCGGTGCCGGCACGAGCCCCGCGATGGATGCGGTGTTCACGATGTGTCCGCCGCCACGCGCTGCCATGAGCTTGTAGGCTGCGTGCGTGCCGTGAGCCACGCCCCGAATATTCACGTCGATGAGGCGGTCGTAGTCGTCATGCGTCAGGGCGATCGCGTCACCGACGATGCATATCCCGGCGTTGTTGAACACGAGGTCGAGCGCGCCGCGGCGTTCGAGCACCAGCTCGAAAAGCTTCACGACGGCGGGCGCGTCGGTGACGTCGAGTGGAGCCCCTTCGGCGTCGCCGCCCTGTTCGCGAATGCCGCGTGCCACATCTGCCGCGAGCTCGTGCTGCAGGTCCGCGAGCACGACCTTCGCGCCGGCCCGGGCGAGCCGCTCACCGACCGCGCGGCCGATCCCCGAAGCCCCGCCCGTGATGATGGCGACCTTGCCGCGGAAGGCGCCGCCGAAATCGTCTGTGCGCGATGCCATCCCGTCGCTGTACACCAAGTCGCCGGAGCACGCTGCCACGCAGTCGCACGCAGTCGCACGCAGTTGCCAATCCGCCGCCGCGCTCGCTCATCGCGCTCGCTCATCGCGCTCGCTCATCGCGCTCGCTGCTCGTGCTCGATGGTCGCATTGACGTCGCTCAAGTGACGTGATTCCGATTCCGCCCATGCAGCGACGGACTGGCCAATCGACGTCTACACTGCTCGCCGCCGCGGCCATCGCGGCCATGTTTGCCGCAAGCGCATGCGATGACTCCGCGCCGGTCGCGAGCACGAGCGCCACACCCGCGACGACGCCCACGGTCGCGACTGCGAGCGCCACGCCACAGCCAAGTGGCTCCTCAGCCGGCTCTTCTACTCCCGCGCCGCCCGCCGCACCGCCGGTCGTCGTGAGCGAGGCGTTGCTGCCGCCGCTGCCACCCCTGGGACCGATCATGGCGCCTGCGGACAACGTCCCAACCGCCGAGAAAATCGCGCTTGGCAAGGTGCTGTTTTTTGACAAACGTCTCGGAAAAGACGGCAAATTCGCGTGCGAGAGCTGCCATTTCGTCGATCAGGGCTGGGCCGACGGCAAGGCGCTCTCCGAGAAGGGCGACGGCAAGATGAACACGCGGCACACGCCTTCGATGTTCAACATTGGCTATCAGGCGGCCTGGTATTGGGACGGCCGCGCCACGACGCTCGAGGGGCAAGTGTTGGCCGCATGGAAGGGTCAGCTCGGGGTCGGCGATACCCTCCCCGAGCGCGTGAAAGAGCTCGCCCGGGTCGAAGGCTACAAGCCTTTGTTCAAGGCCGCGTTCGGTGACGAGCAGATCACCGCAGAGCTGAGCGCGAAGGCCCTCGCGTGCTTCTTGCGGTCCCTTCGCTCGGGCGGCGCGCCCTTCGATCAGTACGAGGCTGGCGACAAGAAAGCGATCAGCGAGAGCGCCGCGCGGGGATGGGAAATTTTTCGAAACAAGGCGGCGTGCGCGTCGTGCCACGCCCCGCCGTTGTTCACCGACCTCGGCTACCACAACATCGGTGTCGGCTCCGATAAGGCCGAGCCCGATAAGGGTCGCGGGGCGATCACGAAGGACGCGAAGGACGACGGAAAATTCAAGACGCCCTCGTTACGCTCGGTCACGACGCACGCGCCCTATTTCCACGACGGCAGCAAGCAGACCATCGAGGAAGCGGTGGACTTCATGTTGGGCGGCGGTCAGCCGAACGCGAAGCTCGACTCCGGCCTCAAGAAGGTCGCGCTCACCAAGCCGGAGCGCGAGGACCTGCTCGCGTTCATCAAGGCCCTCGAGGCGGCGCCGCAGAAGTTCGACCGCCCGAAGGTTCCGTGAAGCGTCCGCGCGCAGGTTGATGCGTGACGCGGGACCTTGGTCGCGCGGCCATCAACTCGCGACGCGGGACCTTGGTCGCGCGGCCATCAACTCGAGTAGGGGCGCGGATCGAACTCGGCGAGCTTGCCTTCTTCGTGTTGCACGGCGTCCGCGTTCGGGAGCCCGTCGCGCTTGGTGTTCACCATCGGCCACGCCTTGAAATTGGCGTCGTTGACGGAGTCGATGAGCGCCTGCGGCCAGCCCGTCATGTCCGCATCGCCCGGGGCCTTCGCGCCGCTGAGCACCGCGTTGATGTCGATATAGGGAGACCACTTCTCGGGTAGCTCTTCTTGCTCGAAGATCGCAGTCGAGGGGCACACCGGTTCGCACGCGCCGCAGTCGATACACTCGTCCGGGTGGATCACGAGCGTGTTCACACCCTCGTAGAAACAATCGACCGGGCACACCTCGACGCAGTCGGTGTACTTACACTTCACGCAGGGATCCCCAACGATGTACGCCACGCTCAATCTCCTTTGATTCGCCGCGGATGACCCACGGCGGTCGGGACCGTAGTCCAGACAGCCCGCAGTTGACCATGCCTCCGGTGCGCGTGCCAGCGTTCATGGGTCGGCGTGGGTCAGCGGGTCCGTGGGCACGCGAGTCGGAGCTATGCGCCGGTGTTTGTGTGTAGAGTGCGCGCTGCCGGGCACGCCATGCGAAACGTACTCCTCCTCGAGAGTGATCACGCGTTCGCCGTCAAGCTCCACGCCGAGTTCACGCGCGCGGGATGCAGCTTGCAAGTGTATGCCGATGGGCCGAGCGGCTTGAGTGCAGCCGCTGCGGCGCCGCCCGACGTCGTGCTCGTAGCGACGGAGTTGCCGCGGATGAACGGCTTTTCCGTGTGCAACAAGCTCAAGAAGGACCCGGTGCTGGGTGGTGTGCCGGTGCTGCTGCTCTCGACGGACGCGGCACCGGAGATCATTGAACAGCACAAGCGACTGAGGACACGCGCGGACGACTACCTGAGTAAATCCTCGCCTATCCACGCCCTCGTCGAGCGGGTGTTCGATTTCCTGCCGAGCCAGGATGAGCGCGCGACCAAGCCGGGCTTCGACGCGCCGACCGCGCCCCCGCAGAGCCTTGCCGAGGCCAGCGGCAAGCGCAACGCCGACAATATTCCCACGCGTCCGCCGATGGCGCGCGCGCGCCGCGACGAAGAGGAGACGGTTACAGGGCTATTGGCCGCCGAGCCCGAGTTTCTGCAATACCGCATCGGCGACGAGGACTCGGAAGAGGCGACCTCCTTGGCGACCGCGCATGTGCCGGTGTTTCCGATGCCGGCCATGGCGCGCGGCTCCGAGCGTGAAGTCCTCGAGCTGCGCGAGGCGCTCCAAAGCCGCGACCGAGAGATGCTCACGCTGCGCGAGCAAGCGACGGCGCGCGACCGTGAGATCATCGATACGCGCGAGCTCGGATTGGCCGCACGGCGTGCCGGAGCGGAGCTGCGCGACCGAATCGACGCGCTCGAGGCCACCCTCGCCGAGGCGCACATGACGCTTGGGGCGACCGTCGCCGAGAAGGCGCTCGCCGAAAATCGCGCGCTCGATTTCAAGGCCAACGCACGCAGCGTGGCCGACGATCTCGCCCGCCGAACGCAGGAGTTGCGTGATGCGCGCTCGGAGCGTGATGCCGCACTCGCGAACTTGGAGTCCCAGCATCGCACGCAGGTTGAGGAGTTCAGCGCGCGCCACCGGGAAGAAACGAGCATTCTCGAACGCACCCATGAAGCGCAACTGACCGCGCTACGCGGAGACCACGAGCTCGGTACAGGAGAGCATGACGCTCAGCTTCAACGGCTGGCGGAACAGCAGGCGGAGGCTGTCGAGGCGTCGCGAGCGGCTCATACCGAACAAACGCACCTTCAATTGGCTGCGGCCGCGGCCGAGCTCGCGACCGTGCGACGTGAGCTCGGCGAGACGCTCGACGAGCTGCGTCGCGAACATGATGCGGCTGTTCTTGTGCTGAAGCGCGAGCACGCCGAGGCGCGCGACCGTGCGGATCGCAGCGCGGTGCAGGTGGATGAAATTGCCTCGCAGTGTGCCAGCATGGAAGAAGAGCGACGCGGCACGGCGATGCGTGTCGACGAGCTTGCGCGCCTCGTAGATGAAGGCAAGGCGAACGCGCTTTTGGCCGCCGATGAGCGCAAAAAACTCGAAGAAGTGAGGCGCCAAGAACACGAGCGCAACCTCGAACTCACCGAATCGCTTCGTAGCCACGAGGCCGACCTTGTCCTCGTAACCGAGCGCCATACCGAAGCCCTCGCGGCGCTCGAGCGCGAGCAGGTCGCGGCCCTTGAGCTAGCGAACGGCACCCATCAGCAGGCGCTCACCACGCACCAGCAAGCAGCCGCAGAAGAGCGCGCGCAGCTCGAGTGCGAGCTCGCCGGCGTGAAGGTCGAGGTCTCGGACGCACGAGATGCTTGGTCCGATAGCGTTCGCGATCTCGCGGTGAATGAGGCGGCGGCGGAGCGTTTCGAACAACACCGGCAGCAGTTTGCGGACGTGCTCCAGCAGCGCGAATTCAAGCTCGAAGCGGCGATCACGGAATGGCGCAGCGAGCGCGGCACCCTCGAGGCGGCGTGGGGCCAACTGAGCGGCGAGCCCGCGATGCTCGATCCAGCGACGAATCCGGACGGCGAGAGTTGATCGACCCAGCCTGCGCCCTTCCGCGCCGCGTGACGGATTGCTAATACGCGCGCGGTGAAGATCGACCGTTACGCCGATTGCCCGCGTTTGCCTGCTGGGGAACGCGTCGACATGGCGGCGCTGTTCGCCGCGGGAGGTCCGCTCGAGATCGAGATCGGTCCTGGGCGCGGGGCATTTCTCTTGGAGCGCTGCCTCGCCGCGCCGACCGCACGGCTGCTTGGGATCGAGATCCGGCGAAAGTGGGCGACGGTCGTAAACGATCGACTCGCCAAGCAAGGGCATGGTGCGCGCGCGCGAGTCTTCGCTGAGGATGCGGGCCTTGCGCTCGGGAGGCTCGGCCCATGCGCCTCGGTAACGCGCGTGTTTCTGCACTTTCCAGATCCGTGGTGGAAGAAGCGGCATCACAAACGGCTCGTGATCAGGGACCTTCTGCTAGCGGAGATCGCGCGGTTGCTCGAAGATGGCGGCGAGCTTTTCATTCAGACCGACGTGCCCGAGCGCGCGGACGCTTACGCAGCGCTCTGTCGCGGAGTGTCTGAGTTCGAGCCCTTCGGCGACGCTGCCGACGACGCGCAGCTCACGCAAAATCCATACGAAGCGCGCAGCAATCGCGAGCGCCGCGCGGATGCCGATGGCCTCCCCGTCTTTCGACTCCGCTATCGGCGCCGACCGCGCAAAGAACCCTTGGACCGAGCGCCATGACCATCAGCGGCCCCGCGCCAACTCGCCTCAGCGCCGCGCCTCCACCGCTGTCCTCGAAGTCAACGCCGGAGCCATCGCGAGCCCACCGTTCTGCTGCGGCGCGTCAGTCGCTTGCGGTTCGCGTGCCATCGTGGGTCGTTCCGTACCTCATCGCGCTCGTGCCCTCGTCGTTGATCATGGGCGTCGCGGTCGCTCGCATTCTCGCGCGCGCGGGAGAGCCGGCATTTCCACTCGACGACTCGTTCATTCACCTGCAATTCGCCCGCGGGCTAGCCGCTGGACATTTCTTCGAATACGTGCATGGGCAAGGTTACGCATCGGGGGCGACGAGCTTCCTCTGGCCGCTCGCGCTCGCTCCCTTCTTCGCGGCCGGGCTCGATGACCTCGCGCTCGTGGTGGTGGCGTGGGCGCTGACGACGCTCTTGCACGCCGGCATCGCGTACGAGGCTTGGCGCTTTGGTCGGCCGCTGCTCGGCGACGTGGCGGCGCTCGCGGCCGCAGCGATGTGCACGGTGTTCGGCGCGTTCGCGTGGTTCGCGGCCAGCGGCATGGAAACGATTCTGCTCGCGTGGGTCCTGGTGCGCGGCGTACGCGTCGCGGCCGAAGCGTTCGAGTCCGTGGCGAGCAAAGCTACAGTGCAGCTGTCGGTGCTCGGGTTCGTCGCGCCGCTGGTGCGACCCGAGGGCGCCCTCGTGTCGGCGATAGCTCTCGTCACGCTGGGCCTCATCCTGCGCCGCAAGCCCGGAAAGCGCGCAATCTTCGCGCTATTCCCTCCGTCCGTTGGCCCGCTGCTCGTGCCGCTGTCGCACTGGTTTTTCACGGGCCACGCCGCGAGCGCCACCGCGATGGTGAAGCACCTCGCCTTCGACCCGTACCTTCGCCCCGATGAGATCTTCGCCGCCTGCCTCCTGAACGCGAGGCTCCTCGTCACGAGCCTGCTCGACGGTGGCGCGTGGACCGCGGCGTTCGTCCCCGAGCGGATGGTCTTTGCAGTCGCGCTCGGCGTCGTGGCGCTGCCCTTTTGCGCGGCGCGTCGCAAGCTCTGGTATCGCGCTGGCCTCTTGCTCGCACTCGCGCTCGCGACCTTCGGCCCCGCGAGCTACGCCACCTTGTTGTGGAACCGCGTGCGGTACATCTGGCCCTTCGCGCCCGCGTGGTTTCTTCTCATCGCGGCGGCGTGCTCCGAGCTTGGCGCGCGCCTGCTCGGGGGTGGTCCGTCCAAGACGCGGCGCTTCTTCGGAGTTGTCGAGCCGGCGCTCGCGTGGGGAGCGGTGACCCTCCTCGCGATGAAGCTCGACTGGGCAACGAGCGATCTCGCGACGAGCGCTCGCGCCATCTCCAGGCAGCAGGTCGCACTCGGACACTGGGCTAAGGACACGCTGCCGAGAGCGGCCGTCATCGGCGTCAACGACACTGGCGCGATCGCGTATCTCTCGCGGCGCGCGACCTTTGACGTCGTGGGCCTCACGACCGAAGGCGAGGCCAGGTACTGGTCCGCCGGCGCCGGCCCACGTTACGAGCACTACGAACGCATCGCTCGCGAGGGCGGACGCTCGCGGCTGCCAACCCACTTCATCGTGTACCCCCAGTGGATGGCGATGCCGGCCGTGCTCGGCGAGCACCTCTACGAAGCCACCGTGCTCGACCAATCGATCCTCGGTGGTCGCACGATGAGCGCGCATGTCGCCGACTATCGCCTGCTCGACTCCGGCGCGCGGCCCTTCTCGGCGCTACCAACAGACGACCCAAGCGATGCTCGACTGGACGCCCCAAGCGACGCTCGACTGGACGACCCAAGCGACGCTCGACCAAGCGTTTCAGTCGCACCACTCGGTGAGCTGGATGTTGCGGATCTCGAGTCCGAGCTCGCACACTCTTACGAGCTCGATGACGCGCGCGCGCATTTCACGGTGGCGGAGGTTGGACGGAGCCCCAGCGGAGTCGAGATCGCGGACGGCGGAAGGCGAGAGCGCCGCGCGGATCGATTTCGCGTCGATCAGCTCCGGCCGTTCACGCTCGTGATGCGCGTTCGATCGCGTTCATCGCTCGAGGTTTGGGCGGACGGCGCGCGCGTCGGCGAGGTCCACGCCGCCGCGGATAGTCAAGCCTGGCAAGAGCACGCCATCCTGCTTCCGAACGGAGCCGGCGAAGTCGTCGTGCGCCCGACCAGTGCGCTGCGGTTCACGAGCTACCACTATTGGTGGTTCACGAAATAGGCCGGAAACTGCGCCAAATTGCGCCAAGCCTGAGCGATGCGACGCGGTCCTGACTACGCGGCTACTTCGGGATCACGACGCGAATGCGCGCGGTCTCGCCGTCCTTGACCTGTCCGCCGCCGCCGTAGGTATTGCCGTCGGCCGTCTTGCACACGACGCTGACCGGACCGGCCGCCACCGAAATTCCGGCGACCGGCGTCGGTCCCACGCTCTTGCCGTTCACGATCGTCTGCGCGCAGTAGCCACCCGACGATGCGACGTTCACCGTGCCACGCCCCCCGCTCGCAGGAGGCGGCGTCGCTACCACCGCCGTGCCCGCGCCGGACGGGTCGTCCTTCTTCGCGAGCGCCGTCGGGTCCGCCTTTTTCAAGCGCAACTCGAGGGTCTTGGTGTCGCCCTTTTTCGTTGTGAACTTTACCAGCTCGGGCACGTAGCCAGGTGACGACAACAAAGCTTTGTGGTCTCCGGCCGAGAGCTCCTCGATCTTGTTCTGGCCGGTCCAGCCGCCCGCGGGCAACGGCCACGATTTCTCGTCGAGCATGAGGGTGGCTCCGCGCGGCTCGACGTCGAGGACCAGGGTCACAGTGCCCTTGACGAGCTTCACGTCCACCGTGGCTTCGGGCTTGTCTTCCGCGAGCTTCACGGTCGCGACGTGGTCTTCGAAGCCCTCTTTAGAAATCTTCAGCTCGATCGCCATGTGGAGCGGAAGCTTGTCGAGCGACAGCGGCGTCTTCTGGCCCTGAAGCTCGCCGGCGATGCGGACGTAGGCGCCGTCGGGCCGTGAAGTGATCGTCACTTTCCCGCGCTTCTGCTCAGGCTCCACCGCCGTCGTCGCCGCCGCTCTCGCTGCCGCCTCCGCCTCCGCTGCTTGCTTTTTCGCGCGCAAGAGGAACATCGTTCCGCCGCCGAGCATGAGCGCGCTCACCCCGGCGAGCATCGCCCAGTGCCTCCGCTGCCGGCGCTGCGTGAAGCCAACGGCTTCCATGTGGGCCCCCGTCACGGCCGTTGCCCCCATCGTGGTGGACATCATCCACTCGGTGTTGGTCTCGATGTGCTGGGTCGCGATCATGTCAGCAAGTTGCTTCGCGTCCTGGAGCACCGCTTTCTGTTGCGCGATTTTCTCCTCGAACAGAAAGCTCATCCAGTTGCCGAGATCGACCGTGGACGCCGCGATTTGCTCTTTGCGCACCAACACCTCGAGATCGGCCTGCATGTCGCGGGCGCGCTGGTAGCGCTTGCTGCGGTCCTTCTCGAGTGCCCGCATGACGATCGCCTCGAGCTGAAGCGAATAGCCCGGTTTGACCTGGGACGGACGCGGGTAGTCACGATCGCAGATGAGCTTGAGCGTCTCGAGATCGCTCTTGGCCTTGAACAGGCGGCGGCCGGTCGTGAGCTCGAAGAGCAAGATCCCCAGCGCGAAAATGTCGCTGCGGTGGTCGATGTCCATGCCCCGCGCCTGCTCCGGCGACATGTACGGCACCTTGCCCTTGATTTGACCCGCGCTCGTCCGCTCGACCTCTACGGCGGCGGTGCTCTTCGCGATTCCGAAATCGACGACCTTCACGTCGCCCGAGAAGGTGATGAGAATGTTTTGCGGCGAGATGTCACGGTGGACGATTTCGAGTGGTTCGCCGCCGAGGCCGCGCTTCTCGTGGGCGTAGCCGAGACCCGCGCACACGCCGCTCACGATGGTGAGCGCATGTTCGAGCGGAAATTCTGCGATGCCCTTGTCGCGCATGCCGCGGACGACCGAGCGAATGTCCTCGCCATGGATGTGCTCCATCGCGATGAAATACGTGTGCTCGAACTCGCCGACGTCGAAGGTCTGGACGACGTTCGGGTGGTTCAGCGTCGCGGCGGTCCGCGCCTCCGCGAGCAGCATCTCCACGAACGCGGTGTTGCGTGAGAGCTCTGGCAAGATGCGCTTGACGACGACGAGCTTCTCGAAGCCAGCGACCGCCCGCTGGATCGCGAGGAACACCTCCGCCATGCCGCCGCTCGCGAGCTTGCGGAGAAGCGTGTACTTGCCGAACTGCCGCGGCATCTGCTCGGCGGCGCTGGGTGTTGCTCCCGGGGCGCTCGCGGAGCCGCGGGCGCTTGGCGTGGCCGCCGCGGTCGGTGAGGTTTCGCTCGTCATGAGATGGGATTGCACCCGGTGCCGCAGCCGCCGCACGCCGTTGGTAAACGTCGCGCGATGGGTCAGCCGGAAGGCGCGCAGCTTATGCGCCATCCGTACTGAAGATCAATCTAGGCCGTCCGGCGCTGCCGAGCAAAGTGCGCGGCAAACCGGGGCCGGGTGAATTCCTGCGCGCGCACCGGCCACCGATTCGCCTACCGAAGTCCCGAACGGCTCGGTGGGCAATTCCCGCGCGCGCACCGGTCACCGCGTCACGAAGCGCGCTCCGCCGGTGCAGGACTGCGGCGGTTCGACCTCGGCGTCGGCACGCCACTTGATCCTTCGCGAAGCCCGTGGGTAGCTTCGCGCCATGGTGCGCCAAGCAAGACTCATGGCGGCTGCGGGCTGGCTCGCGGTGACGTCCTGCGCCACGTACCGAGACGACCTCGACCGGGCCCGAGCGCGCTACGAAAAAAACGAATACGGGCACGCGATCGCGCTGCTGGATGTCCTCAATCACGACATCGACTCGCTCTCCGAAGCGGAGCGCGCACAGTTCGCGTACGTGCAGGGGATGAGCCACTACCGACTTGGCCACAAGCGTCACGCGCGCCATTGGCTCGCCGTCGCCCTTGCCCGCGAGAAAGCTGCGCAGGGCTCGCTCAAGCCGGACGAGAAGCTCCGCGCCGTGGACCTCATGAGCCAGCTCAACGTCGCGTGGTGGGGCGGCGAGAGCGCGCTCGAACAACCCGCCGCTTGCAAGCGCGACGAGGACTGCAAACGCGGAGAGTTTTGCGAGGCAAGCGCGTGCGCGAAGGCCGGCGCAGCACAGAAAGCCACCCGCTCGAACGGCGCGGGCGATGAAGCAGCCATCGGCGATTCCGATTGACGAACACGCTGTTTCGTGCATTGCCACCGCAGCGCCGAAGGCTGCGTCGTGCGTGAGGCTCGCAGCGCCGAAGGCTGCGACAGCGACGCGCGTCTATCGTCGGATGGCCGTTTGGACGTAAGCGAAGTGCAAGAGCCTCGGTGACCCGCGGCCGGCCGTGTCGAGGACCGCGCGCGCGCCATCGCCGGTCACCAGGACGCCATAGCCCGTGCTGAATCCCACGCCGTCCCAAGGTTCGTACGCGACGCGAAGATCGACCTCGTTGCCGAGGATGCGCGATGCGTTCAACGGCGCGACACCGATCGGCGCGAGCCCTCCTGAGCTCCAGCGATCGTTTGGCTCCGCGAGCCCGAGCAACGCATAGCGAACGGCGACCCCGAGCCCACGCGCGGGCGTGAGTCCGATCTCGCCGCCGGCGTTGAACGCGTTCGACCACCCGACCAGGTCCAGCATTCCGTGATGCTCGCGCACGTTCGGCAGGATCGGGTCGAAGCGCTGGAGCCTCTCGCCCGCGCCGCCGGAATCGTCGCCGCTCGCGTAGCTCAGCTGTGCCCCGAAGCGCATGGCAAGCGGTAGCGCGGTCTGCCAGTCGAGCCGTGCCGCGCCCGCGCCGGCCAAGAGCTCGCGGTTCCTCCCGAAGTTCGCAACGCGCCCGGCCTGGAGCGCCGCTTCGACCGCGTAGCTGAAGCCGCGCGAAGTTCCCAAGGCGCGTAGATCAACAGTGTAAGTGTCGCCGCGAACCAGCCCGCGTGGCAGTGGTTCGCGCGCGAGTCGTGCGAGAGCGGCGAGCTCGATCTTGAAAAGAGGCGAGAATTCCCAGCGATTGGCGAGCCCGACGAGCTGGGCACCGCCGCCCTCGCGGGAGTTTGCGGCCCCAGTCGGGCTGTCATCCGGGTTCGCGCCGTCGGGCTCTGTTGCGGTGTCGGCGTGCGGGTAGGGCACGGGCCCCGGCATCGCCAGCATCGCTGCGAAGAGCTCGATTTCCGCGAGCTGGTCACCGAGGAAGAAGCGTATGCGGGCGGCGTCGAGAGCAGCGCCGCGCGGGTCCCAGTCTCTGTCGCCCAAGAGCCGGCCTTCGCCCCAAACGATTGGCTGCCGGCCGATGCGTGCGACGACGAAGGGAGCTTCTTCATCGTCCGTCAGCTCGACGTAAGCGCGATACGGCTCGAAGATCCCGCTCCCGGGGCGCGGCTCGTCCGGTGCGGAACCGGGCAGCCAACCGAGGACGCGCGCGTCCTGCACCGTGACGACGGCGGCGACCGTGCCATGTGCGATCCGCGCGCCAACTCGCACACGCTGCGACGCGACCCACAGGTTGGACACCGCATCGCCACGCGCGAGCACGGCGGGAGCCGCGGACGTGTAGCCGTCGCCTTGAACAGCGGACCACTCGAAGGAGTCGCCGCCGATCGCGACCGGATTGCGGCTGTATTCCGCGCGCACGCGGAGCTCGCCGTGCGGCGCGATTTCCCAGTCGCCGACATCGAACGCCTGCTCCGTTTGCACGCCGGGCTCCGCGCCGCGTGCCGCTTCGGTCGCGATGCTACCGGCAGCGCCGTCGCCGGGTGTGCTCGGCGCAAGCTCGGCGCGTGCGTCCCACGACACGAACGCGACAGCCCAGCATGCGGCCGCCGCCCCGACCCGAGCTCCCCGCGTCATGGCGCCTTGCTAGTACAGCGCGCAATCCGCTCCAACGGAATGCAGCGGCCGAGCGCACCCCTCACATGTCGAAGTCGCCACCTGCCGCCGGTCGTGGTGCCGGCGCCGGGCCTGCCTTTGCGCCGCTCGCCCGTGGAGGCGCCGCTCGCGGACGCCTGCCGAATCCGCGCTTGGGCTTGTACTGCGCGAGGGCTTCGGTGCAGCTCGTGTCGCGGAGCTCTGCCCCTCCGGTCGCGACCGCCTCGGAGAGCCCCACGAGAAAGAGTGCCAAAGAGCGCGTCTCCTGGGCGAGCCTGCGGTTGACGCCTTCGAGCACGCGACCGGCCGCCACCAACTCTGTCTCGACCAGCTCGGTGTGCGAGAAGTTTGGCGGCAGGCGATTGATGTCTTCTGCGACTTCGCTGCGTTGCGCATCGAGCTGCTCGGCGACGGCGGCGAGCTGTTGGTATTCCCGATACGTGCTCATCCCGCGCACGGCCGACTCCTGGATCGCCTTGAGCAACGTGTCTTCTTTGTCGTCGGGCGTGAGCGAGCCGCTTTGCGCGATCACGATCGGATTTGGAGTCAGCCGCAGGTCCATGAGCACGCCGAAGCCCTTCATTTTTTCCGCGCGCGCCCGCGTCGCTGCGAACACCACATGGAGCGGAGCATCGACATCGACGCCCACTTCTTCGACGAGCGGCTGGCGGACCGGAAAATTGTCCGCATCAAGCCCGCTCACTTTTTCACGCAGCTCTGCCACGTCTGCGAAGTACGTGTCGAAGCGACGACGGCCCGTGTCGATCGGCAGCCCTTGCTCGAGCCTCGAAGGCCCGTGCGGCACACAGCCAAAGGCGAAGCTCAGCAGCGCAAAGCCCAGCAGCGCGAAGCTCGCCCTCATTGACACTGCAAGACCGTTCCCCATAGCTCGTAGGCCTGACCCTTGCTCAGCAAGAAGGCGACCGCCGCCGTCTCACCGACCACCGCCAGCGTACCCTGACCGAAGTTCCCAGTCGCGGGCGACACGCGCAGCGCATCGCCAATTCGTGCGCCCCGGCGATCGAATGTCTGCGCGCGGAGGACGCGATCGCCGGCTTTGCCTTCGGTCCAGAACAAGAGCCAGCGACCACCGCTCAAGGCGGCGATGTCCGGTGCGATCGCGTCGCCGCCCGGCCCGCCCACCGGAAGCTCTACGACCCCCGCATCGAGCAAGGGCTTTCCGACCGGGCCGCGCGCCCACCGCAGGACAGCGCGCTCGCCCTCGCTTGGCACTTCGGCGTACACGACGGACACATCACGCCCGTCCGTCGCGAGCATGGGACGGCCGACCTTGCCTCCGGACGCAGCGATTGCCGCACCCGCGTTCGTGATCGTGCCGTCACCACGCACCGCGCCGTAGTGGACCTCATTGCCGACGAGATACGTGACGCCGTAGCCATCGCGCGCATCGGGCCCGAACGCCGCGAGTTGAAGTTTCGTCGCGCCGCCATTCGGCACGGGCCACAACGGCTTCGTCGCATCGGTTCCGTCGACGGCGGCGAGCCCTTCGCCCGCCATGCCAACCATCAGTTGCCGTGCTGCGCCGAGGCGAGCCGCGCCCGTCATGCCCCCGTCCTCGCCCGTGAGCACGACGAAGTTCGGGCCATCTTCACCAGGCACGGGCACGACGCGGCTCACTTTCCCGCCGGTGCTCGGCGGCTCGAAGCGTCGCAAGACCTCGCCCGACCTTGGATCCAACACAAGCCCGCGCGCTTCGTTCGGGCCACTCGCAAATCCGATCGCGATCTTCCCGTCGCTTGTCGCAAGAAGCTGTGCCGGCACGCGGCGATCCGCCAACGGAGCCCATCCCGCCGGGGCTCGCAACATCAGGCACGGACGCGGCGTCGGCACCCGCGAGTTGGCGCCGACGAAGAGAGGCACCGAGGCCAACCCGGCTCGGGCCCGTCCTACCTGTGGCGCGCTGCCGCCCGAGACTCGCCCGGCGACGAACGCGAGCACCAGCGCAACAGCGAGCGCCCCGAGAGCCCCGGCGAGCCACGCACGCGGAACCGCCGCGGAGTACTGGCGAAGCGCCGCGACGAGCGCGCCTACCGACACAAGCGCCTGGGATTTACGAGCGGCAACTGCCGGCATCCACGACTCGTGCGAAAATGCCGGTGCGTGAGCGACGATGTGCTGGCTCGGGGGCCACTGCGGCAGCCGAGCTGTCGACGGCACTTCGCCGCGGCGTGGCTCGGTCGCATGATGCATGGCGGGGTCCGGCTCCGTTCGAGCGCCGCCAAGCTCAGGCTCACCTCGTGGTGGGTCGTGCCAGACCGCAGTGTTTTGTGGCGGCGCCGCCGGCCCGGGCGCGGCGTCCATCGACGCGATCCCAAAGTCTGGTCGGATGGCGTCACGCGCCGGTGGAGGCGCTCCCTCGCTCGTGTGTGTCGCGGTGCCCGGGCGCACGAGTGCATGCGCCTCACCGTCGCGCGCTTGCGTCGTTCTTGCGCTGGTGCGAGCAAGCCGCACGGCAACCGCCGGTATCACCGAGTTCTCGCCATTTGCCGCATTTTCTGGCGAAACCAGCGTCGCCGGGTCACGCGCCACCGCGACGGCGCGACGGCTTCGTGCCACCGGCGGCGGTCGCCCCGTCCCGCGCGATGGCGGGGGTGCGTCCTGCGCCGCGGCCGAGCCAAGCGCCGTCGTCGTTGCAGACTGCGCCGCGGCCGAGCCAAGCGCCGTCGTCGTTGCAGACCGTGACGCGGTCGGAGCTGGCCCAGTCGACGATGCCCGGATGTCACCGAGCGCGTTCGTCTTCGTGTCTTCGTCGCTGTTGCGCCGCACGCCCGTGAGCGTGTGCTCGCCCTCGCCGCTTGTCGTGGCATGCCCAACGATCGTGTTGCGTTGGGCAGTTACCTCCCCGCGCAGCGCCGCAATGTTGATCATGTTCGCCACGCGCGGCCGTCGCTCATCGACCGGCGGCACTGACGGCGTCGGCATCGTCGCCCTTCCCGGAGCGTGCAAACCGCTGAAGCCGGACCTCGTGTCTGCCGCGGTCCCCAGCGCGCCCGCGTCGCCGTTGCGCAACGCCGTTGACGTGTCTTCCGAGCTCGCCGGTGAGCCCGCCGGACGTTCGCGCGCCACCGTCGTCGAGCCATCGCTGGGCACGGCGCCAAGCTCGGCAATGGTCTCCGCCGCCACCCAGCTTTGCATGCCGCGACGCCACACGAGCGTACTGCCGCGAAGGCCTCCATTCCGCAATGCGGCTCGCAGCTCGTCACCGCCGAGCAGCCGTTGGACGCCCTCGTCGTCCGTCCATCTCCACTCGTCCGGGGATGCCACGCGCGCGCCGCCGAGTGTACACCGAACGCCGTCCAGGCGACTGTCTGCTACCGACTCCACCGTTCACCGAGCGGAATCGAGCCGCTCACCATGCGGAGTCCTCCCGCGCACCATGCGGAGTCCTCCCGCGCACCATGCGGAATCGTCCCGCTCACCATGCGGAATCGTCCCGCTCACCATGCGGAATCGTCCCGCGCAGCATGCGGAATCGTCCCGCTCAGCATGCGGAAGCCTCCCGCTCAGCATGCGGAAGCCTCCCGCTCAGCATGCGGAAGCCTCCCGCTCAGCATGCGGAAGCCTCCCGCTCGCTCAGCATGCGGAAGCCTCCCGCTCACGCTGCGCAAGCATCAAGCCGCGCCTTCATGATCCACGCACTCACGAGAAACTCAGCCCGCGCCATGGCGATACCTCTCTTGAGACTGCCGCGCGATGCACGAGCCCAGCTTTCGACGAGCCTCCGAACCGCGCACGGCCTCGACCCACGCGTGGGGCGCGGTCTGTCGGCTCTTTGCCGCTGTCGTACGGCCCGCCATCGCGCTGGTCTCGCGCATTGAATGCGCTGCATGCGGCGCACCGATTCACGAGCGCGCGGCGTTTTGCGCCCCATGCGGCGACGCGGTCCTACGCGAGCCCCGCGGTGGTCGCCCGCTCACCGACTTCACGCGCTCCCGCGACATGAATGGCGGCGGTACGAGCGGCCGCGTCGGAGCGCACCCTCACCTGCGCGTGCATGCATACGGCGCTTATGGGGGCCCGCTCGCCGACGCCATCGTTCGCTTCAAGTACAGCGCGCGCGGCGATCTCGCGCTTCCACTCGGCAGGCTCCTCCGCGACCTCGCGGTCGATAGCGGCCTCGTCGCTGACGCGGTCGTGCCGGTTCCGCTGCACCCCACGCGGCTCGTCGTTCGCGGGTTCAATCAGGCCGCGCTGCTCGCCAAACCCGTAGCCGTTGCGCTCGACGCCGCCCTCGTGACTGGCGCGCTGACGCGGAGGCGACCGGCGCGCACACAGGCGTGGCTCACCGCCGCCGAACGGGAGCACAATGTCCATGCGACCTTCGCCGTTCGGGACCCCCACATGTTCGCCGGTCGGCGCATTCTGCTCATCGACGACGTGACCACGACGGGCGCAACCCTGCGCGCGTGTGGCGCCGCGCTCTACCAGGCTCGCGCACGCTCTGTCGCTGCGCTGGTCCTCGCACGCACCGAATAGTCGGGCCCCCCGCGGGCCGCGCGACTCACCCCGTCGCCGTCGCCGGTCGCAGCAGTGCGGGCAGCGAAATCTCCGCGATCGGCACGATTTCCGCAGGCGGAGCTATCCGCGCCAGCCTCCGCAGATCCGCATTCCGCAATTCGGCCATTCTCAGCTCGGCGTTCCGCAATTCGGCCATTCTCAGCTCGTCCGTCCGCAATTCGGCATTCCGCAATTCGGCATTCCGCAATTCGGCCATTCTCAGCTCGTCCGAGCGGTCGAACGGCACGCCGAATTTTTTCAGGATGGCCTCGTGCCGATCGCGCGCCTGACGCCGATCGATGACGATGATGCGACCGTCCGCAGCGCGCAGGCTCAGGAACTCTCCGCGCGCCGCTTCGACCAACTCTACCAAGTGCGGAAGCGACCTCACCGGCACGCCCTCCGCCTCGACGATCAGGACGTTGCCGAGGTCGTGGTATCCCTGGTTCACGCGGTCCGCGAGCACCTTTTGCAGTAGCACCGGCTCGTCGCGATCGTGAGCGCGCACGCCGTGTTCGCTCAGCTGCACCAGCTCGCGCGGCGCCTCCGTCGACCACGCCTCCCCCCAGGTCTCGAGGTAATGGCGCGTCAGCGGCACGAACACGAGCCCGCCGACCACGAAATACCGCGGCCTGGTGCCAACCCCTTGATCGGCGACGAGCGGCCTCGGCGGCAAGAGCCCCACCGTGCAGGATCGTTCCCGCCCGTCGCGCCAAACCGTGAAAGGCATTTGCTCGCCGACATGCCGCATCGACACGACGTGGCTGAAGTCGATCATCTCGCCCTCGCGCAACGGCGCCGTCCCGTCCCGCGCGATCTCGACGCCGTCCACCTCGAGCAGCACGTCGTCGGGGAGCAACACGCCGTCCGCCGAGCCCCCTTGCACCACCCGCGTCACGACGATGCCGCCGGGCCGCGATGCCGGCAGCCCGAGTGCCATCCGATGTGCGCGACTCTCCAGCGGCTGCGTCGTCACCCCGAGGTCCGGAAATCCCTCGTGCTCCCCGCGCTCGACGTCGCGCAGGAAATGCTCCACCACCGGCATCGCGATCATGTAGCCAATCTGCTCGGCTTCATCGAGCGCTTGAAACGCGACGCCGACCAATCGCCCATCCTGAATCACCGGTCCGCCGCTATTTCCGGCGTTCACCGCGGCATCGATCTGCACCGCGAGCAGGCTCCGCGAACTCTGGGCAAAGTTCACCAGCTCGATACGCGACACGATCCCCTCGGTGATCGAGATGCGATCTCCGCCGATCGGGTAGCCGCACACCGACACGCGCTCACTGAGCCGCGGCAGCTCCCCCAGCTCGATCGGCGTCGTGCCCTGGAAGAAGCTAGCGTCCTCCACGTTGAGCAGCGCCAGATCGCATGCGTGCCCGATCGCCTCGATCTCCGCGACGTACTTCTGGGCATTGCCGTAACGCCTCAACTCCACGAAGACGTGATTGGCCACGCAGTGCGCGTTCGTGAGCACGCGCGGCCCCGACGCCGTCGCGATGATGCACCCCGAGCCAAAGCCGGAAGACGGACCGTGCGTCTGCCACGGCTGATCGAAATCCGGCGCATCCGATACGCACAAGACTTTCACGACCGAGCGCAACAGCGGGGTGAGCTCGCGACGCGCGATGGCGATGGGACCTGGGACCACGCGGCAAAGCGTAGCAGGCGAGACCCCCTTCGCACGCACCCCGCGGCCGCCGACGCCATAATTAATTCAATGTAAATTCAGCTAGTTACGCCATCCAAGCCGGCCTCACCGCGATCCACCCCGTGATGCCCCCGCAGCGACCACCGCAGCGACCCGTCGTATCCCCGCGGAACCTGGTCGCGCAGGACCCGCCGCGTCGAGTATGTTGCCCGCTCGATGACTGGTTTCGTCGCTTTCGAGTGCCGTGCATGCGGCACGCGGACCGCCCCCGAGCCCGCTCCGCGCTACGCCTGTCCGAGCTGCGCTTTCGAGGCGCTCGACGTCGTCCTCGATTACGCCCAGCTTCGCGCCACCGTCACTCCGCAGCTCATCGGCGCGCGCCGCGACCCGTCCCTGTGGCGCTACCGCGAGCTCTTGCCGGTGGGCATGCCGAAGGACGATGAGGGGCCGCTCCGCCAGGTCGGCGGCACGCCACTCTATCTCTCGCCGCGAGCCTCCGCGCGCGTCGGCGGCGGGCGCATCTGGATCAAGGACGACGGCCGCCTGCCGACCGGCTCTTTCAAAGATCGCGCGAGCGCCATCGTCGTCATGCGCGCCCGTGAGCTCGGCGTCGACCGCATCATCACGGCCTCGACCGGCAACGCTGGCGTCGCGATCGCGGCGATGGCACGCGCCGCCGGACAACGCGCCGTCGTGCTCGTGCCCGCGTCCGCCCCGCCCGCGAAGATCGCTCAGCTCATGATCTTCGGCGCCGAGCTCTACCTCGTGCGTGGCAACTACGACGACGCCTTTCGGCTCTCGCGCGCGGCCTCCCGCGAGCTCGGCTGGTACTGCCGCAACACCGGCTACAACCCCTTCACCGTCGAAGGCAAAAAGACCGTCGCCTTCGAGCTCGCCGAGCAGCTCGCGTGCGCCCAGGACGGCCCCGAGCCAGCCCGATGGCGCGCCCCCGATCGCGTCTACGTCTCCGTTGGCGACGGCAACATCATCGCTGCGGTGCACAAGGGCTTTCGCGAGCTGCTCGAGCTCGGCTTCATCGAGCGCATGCCGCGCCTCTTCGGCGTACAGGCCTCGGGCTCCGCGGCGATCGCGACCACCTGGCGCCGCAAGGACGAACGCATCGACCGCATCACCGCCACGACGCTCGCCGACAGCATCTCCGCCGACATGCCAAGCGACGGCCTGCGCGCGCTCCGTGCCGTGCGCGACACCGGGGGCGAGTACGTCGTCGTCGAGGACGCGGCCATCCTCGAGGCGATGGTCGCTCTCGCCGCGGACGCCACCGTCTTCGCCGAGCCCGCCGCCGCGACCGCGTACGCGGGACTAATCCACCACGCGCGCGAGGCCCCCATACCGAAGCACGAGGACGTCGTCGTGCTCGTCACCGGCAGCGGCCTCAAGGACGTCGCCGCCGCAACGCGCGCCGTGGGGGCCGCCCCAAGCACCATCGACCCGTCCATGGACGCGCTCCGTCGCGCCCTCGCCAAGGAGTCACCATGATCGATCTATCCATCCACGAAGCGACTCTCGCCAAATCCGTTGCCCGCGCCCGCGAGCGCAACATCGTCATTCCGACCTACGCGCAAATGGCCAATCCAGCTGCGCTCTGCCCGCCGCGCATCAAGGCACGCCTCGCCGAGGTTGGCCTCTGGGACGTCGATCCGGCAAACCTCTTTCGCATCACCTGGCACAACGAGCCAAAGCCGAGCGCGGGCGGCTTCGGACCGGCAAACGCCATCGAGCTACCAAGCTCGCTAACGGGCATTCCGGCGCGCGTCATCGCCCTTGTTGGCAAATGGTTTCCGACCGGAGCCCATAAGGTTGGCGCCGCGTTCAGCTGCCTCGTTCCGCGGCTCGTAACTGGCCAGTTCGACCCAACCAGGCAGAAGGCCGTGTGGCCCTCGACTGGCAATTACTGTCGCGGCGGCGCTTACGATTCGGCGCTGCTCGGCTGCGAGTCGATCGCCATTCTCCCCGAGGGCATGAGCCGCGAGCGCTTCGAGTGGCTGAGCACGGTCGCCGGCGAGACCATCAAGACCCCCGGCAGTGAGAGCAACGTCAAAGAGATCTTCGACAAATGCTGGGAGCTGCGGCGCTCTGGCCAAGAGCTGATGATCTTCAATCAGTTCGACGAAATGGGCAATTACCTCTGGCACCATGAGGTCACCGGTCGGGCGATGGCGAGCGTCCTCGAGCACGCGCTCGGCCCCCGCGGGCGCTATCGGGGTATCGCGCTCACCACCGGTTCGGCCGGCACGATCGCGAGCGGCGACTATCTGAAGAAGCTGTTTCCCGACAGCAAGATCGCCGCCTCCGAAGCGCTCGAGTGCCCCACGATGCTGCAAAACGGCTACGGCGCGCACCGCATCGAAGGGATCGGCGACAAGCACGTTCCGTGGGTTCACAACGTCCGCAATACCGATCTCGTCATGGGCATTGCCGACGAAGCCACGTTGTCGCTCATTCGGCTCTTCAACGAGCCGGCGGGCCGTCGCTATCTCGCCTCGCAGGGCGTGCCCGATACCACCATTTCACAGCTTGGGCTCATTGGCATCTCCGGCGTCGCCAACATTCTCAGCGCCATCAAGCTTTGCCGCTGGTACGAGCATGGCGAGGACGACGTGGTGCTCACCGTGCTCACCGACTCGATTGACATGTATCAAAGCCGTTTGCAGGAGCTCAACGAAGAGCGCGGCGAATTCACCGAGCGCGACGCGGCCGCCGCCTTTCACCGCTACTTGCTAGGCGAGTCGATCGCCAACGTCGAAGAGCTCAGCTACCCGGCCAAGAAGCGCGTCCATAACCTCAAGTACTTCACCTGGGTCGAGCAACAGGGCAAGACCCACGACGAGATCCAGGCTCAGTGGTACGACCCCGATACCTGGCTTCGCGTGCCGGCCTGCGTCGGCGAGCTCGACAATCTCATCACCGAGTTCAACGCGCGCGTCGGCCTAGGGTCCTGATTGCAGCGCCGCCCGCGTTAGCCCCCGCCGCCCGAGCATCGCTGCGTCCCGCAATAGGCGATGCGTCCCGCGATAGGCGGTGCCAATTGAGGCGTGCCGGTCGAGGCGTGCCAATTGAGGCGTCGATTCGAACAATGCAATGCACTAGCCTTTCAGAATGGCAGCACGACCTCGCATCGATCTCGACGGTGTCACTCTTTCCGATCCCGACGGGCCCGGCGCTGCGGTAGCGGTCATTCGCTATCGCACGGTCGAGGGCCTCGTGCTCAGCATGCCCGAGAGCGCGGACTTTCTCGTGCCGTGGAGTGACGTCGTGCGTGCCGATCTCGGCCTCCGCGACGGCACGATTACCTTTGAGGTCACACCCGACCTCGCGGCCCGCGCCAACTGGTTAGGCGGAGTACGCATCCTCGTCGGAACCTGGACCGATCGCGTGACGCTCTCGCACGCGCCGCTCGACCCGAGTCGCTGAGCGAGCGCCCGCCGTGCCCTTGCCTGACGCCCGGACGAGCGGGTCGTCACAGCGCAAGTACATGCCGCCCAAGGTCGCCCGCAGATACAAGCCAACGCTGCCGCAGCTCGATTTGGGATTAGGGCTCACGCGCGACTCGGGCCTCACGCCGGCGCTCGTGCGGGAGCGCGCCCCCCACCCCGGCGCACGCTCCCCACCATCACGAGGCTCGACTCACTTCGGCATCGCAGGCATCGCGGGCATCGCAGGCATCGCGGGCATCGCCGCCGTGGCCAGCTTCATCGTGCAGGCCATCGCGTTGGTCGTGGCCTCGGTGATTTCCTTCACCTCGTCCTCGGACGGCGTCAGCTTCTTCTCAGCCAGCTTGGCTGTGGCTTCCGTAAACTTCAGGGTGGCGCCCGTGGTGCACGCGATGTCCTTGCATGCGCAGACGGCCTTCTCGTAGTCCTTCGTAGCCTTCACGAGCTCGTCGGCATTGCTGCACGCCGTCGCGACCAAGAAAAGACCGACCATTCCGGAAAAAAGTAACGCTCGCTTCATGATTGAAAACCACCCTTCAACGTCATTGCTACCGAACCTAACCGAGGCACCACGCCTCCCCACGCACGCGAGCACCGCCCGGTAACCGAGCCCCTCACCCTCCTACGCAGCGGCGGCACGCTATGGATAATCGGGTGTTGTTGACAAGTGATTTGTCCGCTCGACTTTTTCCTTAAAAGCTCTTCTTCCCAACTTTTTCAGGCCGCTCTGGAGGGTGAGGGCCGGTCGGCGTTTCTCGGCATCGCCAGTCCCCGCCGTGCGAAGGACGCAGCGCGCCCGCGATTCGCTGCGACCGGGGGCCACCCGACCTCGCGGCCCGCGCCAACTGGTTAGGCGGAGCGCGCATCCTCGTCGGAACCTGGACCGATCGCCTGACGCTCTGCGCTTCGAACTGCTAGGTCGCCGCCATGACCGCAACGCGTTCTCGTGCGGGCAAGCGGCCCTCGATGATTGGTTCCGGAATCGCGCGAGCCAGGAGAGGCAATCCCCGCCGCACTCATCGGCAGGCTCGCTCGTCACCAGCGCGCGCGCGGCACCGGCGTAGGCGACCTGCTGGTAGCAAATGCGGTGAAGCGCGTGCTTTCAGTCGCCGAGTCGGTCGCCGCCTATGCGATCGTCGTCGATGCCAAGGACGAGGCGGGCGCGCGTTTCTACAGTTCCGAGCCGACCTCCGCGGAGCCGCCGTCACCACAGGGCTGGAGAGCTGCTAACAGTGATGGGGGCGATGCTGGTCCCCCATCCCCATGGAGCCGCTGCGCGATGTTGGCCTATTGCCATATCGCCCTATCGTTTTGGCGTCCTACCGTTTTTGGTGTCCTACCGGTCTATCGTCCTTTCGGGTTGGTGTCCCTTGGGCTTATTGCCAAGTTGCCCTTTCGGTCTGCCCAGCTCGTGACGTTGGCCAGGGTTGGCTCGCGTATCTTTCGCAGTTTCAGCGCCAGCGGTCGGGCGGCGCCACGCCCAGGCGAGACCGGCTGCGATCGAAAATCCCGCCATGCCGATGAACTCGAACGCGTAGCGTGGCAACAGCGCCGCCAGGGCCGTCGAGCCGGCAGCCGGAGCCACCGTCCAGCTGGCGCGCCGATCGACGATGCCGGCTAGCGCAACGGCCGTGAACACGTAGAGGCAGCCTGACATCGCGACGCTCTCGAGCACTCCAATTTTGAGCGCCGCTCCGCCGAGCCACAACACCGGCGCGCTGCACACGCCCGCGAAGACCAGCATCAGCGCCTGACGGTTGACGCGCGTGTCGAGCAGATTTCGACGTACCCGATAGAGCATCGCGCCATACAAGCTCAAGGCACAGAGCGCGTTTACGAGCATGACCGTCTGGGTGAAGTGCAGAGTCCCCGTGCGGTGCAGCACGCCACAGACCGTGTTCCAAAAAAGCCACCCGACCCCCGTGAACAAGGCAAATCGGCTCCTCAGGTCGCGATGCGTCTCCAGATCGACTTGCCGGCCCAGATCACGCAAGGCCTCGACGGCTCCGGCATCGCGGCGAAGCTCTTCGCGCAAACGGTCCACTTGCTGCGCGAGCCGTTCATCCCTCTCGGTCAGCTCCGATAGCGCTTCCCGGGCGCGTGGCAAATCACGTTGCGCGAGGGCACGAAGGACCACCAACCTGGCGAGCTCTTGGCGACCTCGCAGCGCGTCCGGATTCTCGCCCCATATCTTCAGTGCGTGGCGAAACGCAAAGCGGCACTCGGCGATTTCGCGCTGAATTTCAATGACCCCGACGGTCCTCTCGAAGTCAATGCCGTCCGCGCTCTTGATGCGCCGCAGCGCGATGAGGGCCTCGGCAGCCAGCTGGTGCGAGGTGCGGTGGCGCAGGTAGGCCTCGAGCGCTTGCCGCAACGCCTCGGCGTTCGGATAGCGGTCTGCCGGTTCGCGTGCCGTCGCGCGATGAAGGATGTTGGCGAGCTCGCGCGGGACGCTCGGGTCGTAGTCAAACGGCTTGGACTCGAAGGCCTGTATGAGCATCATGCGAAGGGCCCGGCCCGTGCGGAGCGGCGCGCCGGTGACGACCGCATGCAGCGTCGCTCCGAGGAGGTAGACGTCGGTGTGGTGGCCGAGTCGCGCTCCGGCACCCTCGGCCTGCTCCGGTGAGAGAAATGCGGGCGTGCCCGTAATCGAGGCGATCAAGCGCGAATCCGGCAGCCACTCAGGCCGCTCCGGACCGATGCCAGCCGCTATGCCCCAGTCCACGAGATAGACCTCTCCGAACGCACCCACCATGACGTTATCGGGCTTGATGTCGAGGTGGAGCACCCCACGCGAGTGAGCAAAATGCACCGCGCGACACACCTGCATCGCCACTTCTATGTGCCATTCGAGGCGACGCTCGGGCTCCGTCGGGATGCCGGCGCCGTCCGGGTTGGCGAGGACCTCCGACCAGCTCTTTCCCTCGATGCGCTTCATCACGAGGAGCGGCACGGCCTCGCGAAAAACGAGGGTGTGGATCGGCACGATATTCGGATGTTCGAGGTTGCCAGCGACCCACGCTTCACGCACCAAGGCATCGACGTCCTGCGCGCGCTGGCGCTCCGGCCTGGGTTGTTTGACGGCGACCTGCCGCCTCAGCGCGACTTGCTCGCCGAGGCACACCACTCCCATCCCGCCCTCGCCGAGCGTCGCGCCGAGCAACACGCCGTCCAGTGTCGCCGGACGTGCGGCATTGGCAGGCCCGGGAGAGTTCGCGTGTTCCGTCGAAGCCAAGCCGACATCGACGGTTCCGCGCAGCGTGCCGCCCTTGTCGGGCCTCAGGCCATCGACGTCGATCGCTAGCTTTTTCCAGGCCGCGGCGAGCGCTACCGACATGGCGCGCACTCTATCCTAGGATGACTGCTATTCGGGCTGGCCTGGCTGCTAATAGGGCATGCGTGGCGGCTATTCGAGCTCGGCCATTCTTGCCCATAGGCGCTCGGCGGCGCTTCGACTCTCGCGCAGCGTCTCGGCGCGTCGTAGCTTGACGGGCTCGCGATCGCGCACCACCACTTCGCCGCCGACGACCACGTCGCGCACGTTGCGGGCGCTCATGCCAAAGGCGAGATGCCAAGGCAGGCTGTCCGCGTGAATGGGAGTCGCGCTGTCGTAGTCGAGCACGATGACGTCTGCGGGGCAGCCCGGATAGAGCCACCCGAAGCCGCGCTCGGGCTCGAGTCCAAAGGCGCGCGAGAGCACGCGCCAACCGCCCGCCAGCCACGACCACACGGTCTCGGCTGCGCCCGCCGCGTCGTGTTCGCGCAATCGGAAGAAGGCCGCGTGCGCCTCGTCGAAGATGTCGCCATTGATGCCGTCGGTCCCGAGCGCCACTCGATTGGCCATTATCCGCGCGTGACCGAGATACCCAACATGGTTGTTCATGTTGGAGCGCGGCTGATGGGTAAGCGTCGCGCGTGACGCCATGAGGAGTTCGAGCTCGGCCTCCGACAAGTGGACTCCGTGCGCGATCAACGCTCTGCCACTGAGCACTCCGGCGCGCACGAGCCGCTCGGTGACATGGCTCGCCCCGCGCGCTCGCGCATCCAGTTGGTCGTGCACGTCTTCCGCGACGTGAAGATGGACCGCGACGTCGTGCTTTGCCGCGAGCCGCGCAAGTTCCTCGAGGTGCGTGTCCGAAAGCGTGAACGGCGCGTGTCCGCCCACCATCGCCCTTAGCCGTGCCCCGGCCGTGCCGTCCCGCACGCACGCGAGCATGCGGGCGTTCTCCGCGAGGCCCATCGCGAAGCCCTCATCGCCGTGCCGATCCGTGGCCTCGTAGCAAACGACCGCGCGCCCGCCGGCCCGCTCAACGCCGCGTGCAATGCAGTCGAGGCTCGTGTCGATGAACGACGGCGATGCGTGATGGTCGACAATACCCGTGACTCCGCACATCAGCGCCTCGAGCGTCCCGGCCAACGCGGACTGCTCGACGAGGTCGGCATCGAGCGCCCGATCGAGCCGCCACCAAACGCGCTCGAGCACCTCGACGAAAGATCGCGGAGGCACCCTCGGCCCGGGCATGCCACGCGCAAGCGCCGAGTAGAGATGGTGATGCGCGATCACGAAGCCGGGCAACACGATGCAGCCCTCGGCCTCGAGGATCTCCGCGTGCTCGAGGCCCACGCGAGGCTCGCCGGCGCTCACGACGCCCGCGTCGAGGACAAGCTCACCGAAGCGCTCGATGACGGGATCCCCGTGAAATACGCGTCCGCCGCGGATCGTGAGCGCCATCGCGCGAGCCTAGTAGCTCGATGCCGACGACGGTACTCCGCAAGCGCCGAGCGGCCGCGGATGCAGGTGCTCACGCGGAATGCGTCCATCCGCACCGCTCACTCCACCGCTCACTCCGTGGGACTGTAGCCGACGATGCGCGCGGGTACGGCGTGCCAGCTCATCGCGGCCGAGACGCTTTCGCCCACGCCATCGCCATCGGCGTCGATGTCCGCCTCGAGCGCGCCGTCGAGGACATTGCGGACGAAGTTACGACCGCCAAATTTGGCCAGGACGTCTGCTGGCAAAGTGTCCACCGCGAGCAGCAGATCCGATTTGGGCACCGCCGCGCAGAGCCGCCCCTCGAGCGCTGGGCCGCTTGGTGGATCCGTTCCGGCGGAGGCGGTCGCGGTCGCGTCGAAGCGCGCGCCGAGCAATTGCAGGAGCCAGCTTCCGACCGTGACCGGCACCACCATGTCGAGCGCCGAGCCGGGCGACGGCGACGCTACGATCTCACCCGTTCGCTGGACGCCGTCGAAGCGCAGCCACGTCTCGCAGGTGGTCTTTAGGGTCGCGGGGTCGTAGCTCGCGCGCGCTACCGTATAGGTGCAAAACGCCTCGGGGTTTGCCGGCGAGCACTTCGCGCTTTCTTGCGCGAGCGTCCCAAACCACAGCGAGACATCGAAGGGAGACCCCAATTCGCCCCAACCCGCGTCGGTCGCCTCGAGCAGCACGCTCGCCCGATCGGAGGCGACCGCGATGGCGATCTCCGCGTTCAGATCGACATCCGCGAGCACCGACGCGAGGCTGTTGTTGGGGTTTCCATCGCCATCGAGATCGCAGCCGCTCTCACGCGGGGCGACGGCGAGCGAGACGAGCTTCAACACGGTCGCGCTGAAGTCTGTCGGCGCCGAGCAAGTGCCAATGACGCAGGTCGGCTCGGGGAATGCGGGCGAACACTGCGCGCCCTCGGCACACGGCCCGCAATTGGCAATTCCGCCATAGATGCATTGGCCATCTGCGAAGTGACACTTCTGCTCTGCGGGACAGCCCCCGCCGCACGCCACCGGCCCGCCGCCCTCACCGGGCAACAGCTGCTGAGCCGCGCCCTCGCAACCGATTACCGCTGCGGCAACGCCAGCCGCAAGTACGAACAGCGCGCCATGAAGACTCAATGCTTTCTTATTCATGCTCGGCCCGGTTAGTGTAGCCACGGGTACTACTCTATGCTACACGCGCCGCGTCTCCTTGGATACTCGTTCCATCCCCTCGCCAACTTCACGCATAGGTCGCCCATGAATCGTCATCCACGCATTCTTCGGAGCCTTTTCTTGGCATTTCCGCTTTTCTTGCTCGTCGGTGCCGTGGCTGATTGCGGGCCGGTGGCGGGTCCCTGGTCGGGCGGAGGCCCCGGCTTGCAATACGTCTGTGACGCGCCGCGCACGGTCGGACAGGCCTGCGGCACGAGCGACGGTTGCGCCAGCGGGCTCTATTGCACCGAATCGAATTCGGGCACCGTCGGGACCTGCGAGCCGCGGATCGCGCTCGGCGGCGCGTGCGAGGCGGCAGAGGACTGCGTGGCGGGCCTCGCCTGCAAGCAGGTCCCGCAAGACGGGACTTGCTACCTCCTCAATTGCGATGCGAATGATGTCTGCCAACAGGGCAATCCGTCGGGGGCAATCTGCAATCCACCAGCGACGGATTGTCCCGCAAAGCAGCTCTGCGCGATGTCATCGGTAGTCATCGGAAAGTGCTCCGCGCTTCCGAAGTCGGGCGACTCGTGCGACGGCTATCTCGGTCTCGATGCTTGCGGGCCGGACCTCACTTGCCAACGCCTCACGATCAAGTGTGTGCCATTTCCCAAGGCGGGCGAGCTCTGCGGCTTCTCCACGAAAGAGTGCGCCGACGGCCTCGTGTGCCGCATCGACGCAGATCCCGCCATCGACGGGCGCTGCGGCAAGCCCGTGTCGCTCGGCGGCAAGTGTGGCGGCGGCGACTGCGTCAAGGGCGCGTACTGCGATCTCGCCAAGCTAGTATGCAAGAAGAATCTCGGCGTCGGCCAGTCTTGTCAGAATGGCAATGAGTGCGGCTGGCAGCCCTTTGACGTGCACTCCGGCGTTGAGTGCGTGCACGGCAAGTGCATCGACACGAGCAAGGCTGGCGCCGAATGCTGGCCAGGCCTCGACAACCAGTGCAGCTTGCCGATGAGCTGCGTGTCTGCTCCATAGCGGGGCGGCGTCGCTCCTGAATCGAAGCTGGGTGACTACCGAATAGCAGCGGCCCTTCATGGCCAATAGCCGAATGGCCGTTAGCGGAATGGCCACTAGCGGAATGGCCACTAGCCGAATGACCAGCCTTCGCCGCGGTAGGTGGGCACGCGCTCGACCTCGCCTGTACGCGAGACCAGCAATACTTCGGTGAAGCGCTCCATCAGCTCTCCGGCCTTCGCGGCGCGGAAAAAGACCGGCTCGCCGAGGGCCACGCCGTCGCACGCCGAGCCCATGAGCGGGGTCTGCACCTCGCCAGCACCTTCGGCATCGGTGAGCGCGAGCCCGCGTGGCAGCCACGGTCGCGGAAGCTTGTCCGCCCCCGCACTTCCGGATGCGACATAGCCACCCCCAAAACAGGTGAGAAAGCCGGGCGCGGGCCTTCGCGGTGAGCGGCGTACCGCTGCAGGGCATTCCGTTGCGGGCCCATACCGCTATGCGGTAGTCCTCACGCGCGCGATTCGTGACGCCGCGGGCGCCCCTCTGGGTGTCTCCGATGCCGTGACGGCCATGCTCTCGGGGGCCGTCCCTGCGGGCATGAGCAAGGCGGCTCACGCGGCTGCCGCTACCTCGAGAATGTGCTCCACAAACAAAAGCCACTGCACATCAAGCCCTTCGCGGAACTCTTGCTCGGCCTCACCGGGGCGGGGCACTCCCTCGACCGGGGCTCGCCGATTCTGTCGCTGTTGCAGTGGGCGAGCGAGCCCGCGGACCCACCCGCCTATGGCCGTCACGTCGTCCATGAGCCCATCGTGGGCGGCCCTCGGCACGTGCTCATGATGCAGGGGGTCGTGGACGATTACATCATGGCGCCCATTGCCAACGCGATGAGTCTGGCGTTCGGGCTCGATCTTGCCGGCGACGCACTTGACGAACAGTCGGCCGAGCTCGCGGGCCTCGCCCCGATCGCCTCGCTGCTTGCTCTCGTGAAGCGAGGCGCCATCGACCTGCCCCAGCTCCACAACACGGCATCGGCGAAGGGCGAGCCCGCCACGGCGGTCGTGGCCCAGACGTTGGAAGATGGCCTCGAGGACGGACACGAGGTCGTGTTTCAAACCGCGTCGCCCAAGCACGCCTATGCCTGTTTTCTCGCTGGTCTTGCGAAGGGTGCGCCGGTGGTGCCCGCGGCGGCGAACGGCGGCTCCCCGTGCGAATAGCGCGCTCGGCGAGCGTGGTGCGACGCCGACTCCCGCGCGGGGCGTAAGTGTTGTACGAGCGCCGCCATGACCAAGATTGCTGTACTCGGCGCAGGCAAGATCGGCCGCATGGTGGCCCATTTTCTGGGTCGTTCCGGGGACTACGAGGTCCGCATCGGCGACGTTCGCGAGGAGGCCGCGTTGGAGCTGGCGAGCCGCGTCGGCGGGGCGGCCACCGGCCATCGCATCGATTTTGCGGATGAGCGCACGCTCGAGCCGGTGCTCGCCGGCGCGACCGCGGTCTTGAGCTGCTGCCCCTTCGAGTCGAACCCCTTCATCGCAGCGCAGGCCATCCAATACGATCTCCACTACCTCGATTTGACCGAGGACATCGAGACCACGCGCAAGGTCTTGGCGCTCGAGCCGCAGTCGAAGAAAGCGCTCATTCCACAGTGCGGGCTCGCGCCCGGCTTCATCACGATCACGGCGCTGCATCTGGCCAATCGCATGGACGAGGTGGAGACCCTCAAGATGCGGGTCGGGGCGTTGCCGCGCTTTCCGTCGAACATGCTCAAGTACAACCTCACCTGGAGCACGGAGGGTCTCATCAACGAGTACGCAAACTCGTGCGAGTCCCTGAAGGACGGCGTCATCGGGATGGTCGAGCCGCTGGAGGGCCTCGAGAACATCACGGTCGACGGCGTCGAGTACGAGGCCTTCAACACCTCGGGCGGGCTCGGCAGTCTCTGCCGCACCATGCAGGGTCGGGTGAAGAACGTGGACTACAAGTCCATTCGCTACCCGGGACACTGCCAGTTCATGCGCCTCTTGATGAAAGATCTCCGCATGAATCGCTACCAGGACACGCTGAAAGAGATCTTCGAGCGCGCCCTGCCGACGACCTATCAAGATCAAGTCGTCGTCTATGTGTCCGCGCAAGGTCGGTGGAAAAACAATTTCGTCGAGTACACCTATGCTCGCACGGTCCATCACCAGACCATCTACGGCGAGAACTGGTCGGCGATCCAGATCACGACGGCGGCCGGGCTCTGCGGCGTCCTGGACCTCTTGCTCGAGGGCAAGCTTCCGCAAAAGGGCTTCGTCCGGCAAGAGGACGTGAACTACAAAGAGTTCATCGAGAACCGCTTCGGGCGCTATTACGCATAGCCGCCTCTCGGCGCGGTACGCATAGCCGCCTCTCGGCGCGGTACGCATAGCCGCCTCTCGGCGTGGTACGCGTAGCCGTCTCTTCGGGTGGTTCGGGGCCGGCGCCGGAGGAGCCCGTGTTAGCTTTGCGCGATGAAGATGCGCGCGCTGAACCACGTGAACCTCGTCGTGAGCGACGTCGATGAGGCCGCCCGCTATTACCAAGAGACCTTCGGTATGGAGCTCGCATTTCGCGAGGGCGACTTCGTGTTTCTCTCGTGCGGGACGTCGGATCTTGCGCTCGTGAAGGGCCAGCCGCTCATCCACCGGCGCTTCCATTTTGGCTTTCGCGTCGACACGCGTGAAGAGGTCGATGCGTGGCTTGCGCGTCTGCGTGAGCGCGGCGCAGAGATCGTGCATGGGCCCCAGGACTACGGCGGCTATTACACCTTCAGCACGCTCGATCCGGACAGCTACGCGATCGAGATCTACTTCGAGAGCGGCCCTCGCGGTCGCGCCGGCGACGTCACCGCCATGCTCGCCGACTCGTGAGCTGCGAGCGAACGGCCGCGAATGGCGTACGACATCGACAGCCTCGAGCATCGCGATCCGGCGCGCATCGCCCAAGCGGCGCGGTGGGTGCTCAGCGTGATGAAGCCGTGGCACAGGGCCGAGGCCCGCGGGCTCGAACGCATTCCATCGGGGGCGGCGCTCTACGTCGGAAATCACAGCGGCGGACCCTATTCGGGCGACACCTTCTTGTTCTTCTCCGAGGCGTTCGTCGCCCACGGCCTCGACGCGGTACCTTACGCGCTCGCCCATGAAGTGTTCTTGCGGATGCCCGGGCTCCGCCACTTGGTGTCGCCGCTTGGGGCAGTGCGCGCGAGCCACGAAAACGCCATGCGGATCCTCGCCCGCGGCAGCAAAGTCCTCGTGTATCCGGGGGGCGAGCTGGACTCGCTGCGCCCGTATCGCGAGCGCAACCGCATCGTATTCGGCGACCGGTGTGGCTACATCCGGCTGGCGCTTCGAGCCCGCGTGCCGATCGTTCCGGTGGTGGCGGCGGGCGCACACTCCACGCTCATCGTGCTCGATGACATGCGCTGGCTCGCGCGCGCGCTTGGCACCGATCGCTGGATGCGACTCAAGGCATTACCGCTTGCGTTGAGCGTGCCGTGGGGACTGACGATCGGCTTCGTGCCGCCGTACATTCCGTTGCCTGCACGCATCGTGGTCGAGGCGCTCGAGCCGGTGCACTTCACGGCGCGAGTCGGCGGTGCCGAGGACGAGGGCTACGTGGCCGAGTGCGATGCCCGCGTGCGCGACGTCATGCAGGCGACGCTGACCCGCCTCGCCGCCGAGTGAGCCTGCAGACGACGGAGCGCAGTGCGATAGAGTCCCGAAACATTGTAGACTCCGAAAGTCGAGCAACATCAGAAATGCACCGAAGAACATCAGGAATGAATCGAGGAACATCACAGATGCGTCACTGGATCATGACCATGGGCTCGCTGGCCATCGCGGCCTGCGGCTCGAGCGACAGCAGCACGACCGGCAGTGCCTCGACGACCGGCAGTGCCACGACGAGCGGCAGTGCCACGACGAGCGGCAGTGCCACGACGAGCGGCAGTGCGACGACGGGCGGCGCGGGCGGGTCGGGGGGTAGCGCGTCCAGCGAGCTCTTGCCGCTGCGGCTTGGGTTCAGCTATCACCTCGAAGGGGAGAAGCTCGTTGCGACGAAGGCGGCCTTCGACAAATACGTCACTGAGATCCGCGCGCTGTCAAAGCTCTTTCACGCGCACGGGGCGATCCCGACCTGGGAGGGAGCGGAGATCGTCCTCAAGAGTATTGCCTACAAGGTCAACATCCTCAAAGAGCTCGAAGACACCGGTGATGCGATTGGCCTACATGCCAATGGCGTCGGCTACGTGCCGAACAATCCCAATTACAGCTATGCGGATATGGTCACAGAGCTTGCCAAACAGAAGTCGGCCATCGACTCGCTTGGCGTCACGGCGCTGCACGTATCGAACACGTGCTCGAAGGTCGATTGGGTCGGAGCGGTGCTCGAGGTGGGCTACGAGGCCGCGACCGCCATGGTAGAGTATTGCCTCTTATCGCTCAGCGATCCGGGTGATGCGGCAGGCTGCACGAGCCCGACGCTCTGCCACGACGTCTACCCCGCCACGCTCGAAGGGCAGATGACGCCGTGGTACGCGGAGGCTGGCTCGAACTGGACCACGCACGCGAAGACTGGCCTGTTGTTGGTGCCTACGGCCGCCGCGCTCGAGTGCGCTGCCGAGATCGCCGCGGGCGTTCCGCCGCCAATGAACTGCAGCTTCAGCCCCGAAGACGCCGTCACCGTCCTGGACCAACTGGCACTTGCGCTCGCGGCGCGCCAGCCCGGAAAGGTGCATTCTTTCGTGTTCGTCGATAGCTTCGGCAACACGCCGGACATGGCCGTGATGACGACGGTCTTGCACGAGATCAAGGTGCGTCACATCGACACCGGCGAGGCCGTTTGGGTCGGCGTCGGCGAGCTCATCGAGTTGATAAAATAGCGAAGTGGCCAATCCCGTATGTGCCAATCCCGTGGGTGGTAATCCGCTATGCGGCAATCCGCTATGCGGCAATCCGCTGTGTGGCAATCTGCTGTTTGCCAATCCGCTGTGTGGCAATCTGCTGTTTGCCAATCCCGTGGGTGGCAATCTGCTGTTTGCCAATCCCGTGGGTGGCAATCCGCTGTTTGCCAATCCCGTGGGTGGCAATCCGCTGGGTGGCTATGGCGGCAGCTCGACCGGCTGGCGAAACGTCCACGGGCGAGGCGCGTTCGGCTC
>SHZB01000200.1 GCA_009692485.1 Myxococcales bacterium | reverse complement strand
GAGTCGCTGGCTTTTCGCATCGCTGTTCACAAGTCTCGCGCTCGCCGTCGTCTCCTCACAGGGATGCGCGGCGACAGGAGCCACGCTCGGCTCGTCGGGCTCGGACTCCGGTTTCGGCATCAGCGCTGGGGGAGCGGGCGGCGAGTGCGTCTTTTGCACCGGCCAAACCGGTGGCGGCCTCCCGATCGGGACGCTCCTGGTCACGCCGGCGACGGCCGAGCTCACGGTCGCGAACGGCAGCATCCCGACCGCGACCTTCAAAGCGGAGATCGACGGCATCGACGTCAGCGACAAGGTCAAATGGATCTTCGAGAAGCCCGACGTCGGCTCGATGCAGCCCGGCGGCGTCTTCCTTCCCACCGGCAACGTAGGCGGCACCGGCAAGGTCCTCGCGAGCTTCCAAGACAAAGAGGGCGAGGCGCTCGCGACCGTCACGGTGGTCAAGACCGTCAACACGGCCGGGGTCCAACCCCAGCAAGAGATGCAGTTCGACGCGCCGAGCGGGCCCGATCCGACGCTCCAGATCGTTTACCCGTTCGACAAGACGGTGATGCCGCTGCGCGTCCTCGCGCCTGAAATTCAGTGGGTCGGCGGCGCGGGCGGGGACATCTATCGCGTCCGGTTCACCTCCAAGCACATCACCTACACCGAGTTCGTGACCTCCCCGATCCCCGGCGTCTACACGATCGATCAGCAAGCTTGGGAGAACATCCAGTTTTCAGGGCTCGGACCGCTCAGCGATCCACTGAAATTCGAGATCGCCCGCCTCTCCGGGGGCGTCGCGTACCAAGCCAAATTGCTCGAGCTGCGAATCGCCCAAGGCATCGTCTACGGCAGCGTCTATTACTGGCAATTGCCGGACGCCTGCGGCGGCGACGGCAACGGAAAAATTCTCCGCATCAAGCCGAGTTCGACGACCCCGGATGAGTTCTTCCAGCCCGGCGAGTGCTGGGGCTGCCACACGGTCAGTCGCGACGGCACGCGGATGATGGCGACCTTCGAGACCGGCAGCGCCAATGGCTTTCCGCTCCAGACGATCAAGCTCGACACGACGCCGTCGCAGTTCGACACGATCACCCAGGCAACGGGCATCACGGGCGTCTACGCCGCATACAACGACGACGGCACCAAGATTCTGTACTCCGACAATTCCAGCGGCACGAAGCCGGCGGGATCCGCGGCGTTGCACATCATCAACTCCGCCAACGGCGCCGCGGTGTTGTCGAACGCGATGCCGGCCGGCTGCGGTGAGCCCGCCTGGTCACCGGACGGCACGATGATCGCCGGGATCTGCGGACTCACGGACGGCGGCTGGACCTTCGACTCGTCGTCGGGCGCGTTGATCGTCAATCAGCTCAACCTTGCGCAGAACCAGGTCATGGGCTCGCAGATGATCGTGCAGCAAGGCGGCCTTCCGGGGCGACCCGCCTACCCGACCTTCACGCCCGACTCGAAGCACCTCGCCTTCGGGCGGCCGACCTCCGGCTCACGCACAAGCGGCAACGGCACGCTTTGGATGGTCGAGAACTCGGGAAAAAATCCCGTCGAGCTCAAGAACGCGAGCAGCGACAATCAAAGCTTCAACCCGGTATTCGCGCCCAAATCGGCGGGCGGCTACACGTGGATCGTCTTCATTTCGCGGCGCAATTATGGCCACAAGCTGCTCGGCGCAAACCGACAACAGCTGTGGATGACCGCGATTCAAGACCCGCCGGTGCCAGGCGCGGACCCATCGAGCCCGCCATTTTTCGTGCGTGGCCAGGCGCTCTGCGGCAAGAGCGAGAATGCCTACTACGCGCTCGACCCGTGCAAAAAGGACGGAGAAGAGTGCGAGCACGGCATCGAGTGCTGCAACAAGAGCTGCATCTGGGACGACGGTCAGATGACGTACATCTGCAAGCCGCCCGACGGTGGCGACTGCATCCCAACAGGCAGCGGCGTGTGCGACGACGACTTCGACTGCTGTGACTTCAGCAGCGGTGTCGTGTGCATCAACGGCTTCTGCGAAATCAAGCCGCCGATGTGAGCCCAGTCACGCGAAGGTGAGCCCAGTCACGCGAAGGTGAGCCCAGTCACGCGAAGGTGAGCCCAGTCACGCGAAGTTGAGCCCAGTCACGCGAAGGTGAGCCCAGTCACGCGAAGGTGAGCCCAGTCACGCGAAGCTGAGCCCAGTCACGCGAAGTCTTTCTCTTCGCGCTCTTGCTCTTCTTTGCAGCGAATGCAGAGAGTCGTCTCCGGACGCGCTTCGAGGCGCTTGTCCTGGATCTCTTCTCCGCACGTCTCGCAGTCGCCGAAGCTACCGTCGTTGATCTTCTCGAGCGCGCGGTCGATCTTCGTCAAGAACGACTTCTCACGGCCGCGCAACCGAAACGTGAACGACTGCAAATATTCAGTCGACGCTTGGTCCATCTCGTCGGGCAGCTCATTCGCGTCGAGCGTCATGTCCTCGCTCAGCGTCTGCTGCGCCTTCTTGACGATCTCCTCGCGCTTGATTTCGAGCAGTGTCTTGAACTTCTTGAATTGGGTCTTGTTCATGTGCGAACCCCTCTCGACGCTCCCAAGGAACTCACTGCCGACTGCAACGGCGCAGCATTAGAGTGGATGCGTCGCTGCATCGTCAAGTGCCGAAGCACCAAAATGTGAACGGCGAGCCTCGGCGCGAGCTGAGCCGCTTCGGATGGTCTCCCGGAGCGAGCGGAATTGCGTGGCTCTCTTCAAGGAATGAAACGCCGAGGACCAGCGCGCCGTATTACGGTCGAACCCCCCAAATGTTGCGCTTCGACGCTACCGAAGAGCTCGCCGCACCGGCCGAGCCGCGCGACTCGGCCACGGTGCTTTTTCTCCGCGAGTCCGTTTTTCATGGCGAGCCCGTTTTGCACGGAGAACCGGTTTTTCAGGGAGATCCGGCCGAAACCGACGCCGTCGCGGGCGAGGCGGAGCTTCGTATTTTTTGCGTGAGGCGCCACGCGGCGAGCCCATTCCTCGGGGGTGCGGTCGTATTTCCTGGCGGCAAGTTGGACCCAGCCGACTGCGCGTTCGCGTCGGCGGACGGGGTCGTCGAGCGCGTGCACGAGCTCGTGTCCAATCGCGAGCACGCCGTCGGCCTCGCTGTCTGCGCATGCCGCGAGGCGCTCGAAGAGGCCGGGCTCTGCCAAACCGCGCCGGCCATCGACGACGCCACCGTGATGCTCGCGCGCGCCGCCCTCACGCAAGGTGTCACGCTCGCTGCGCTCTTCGCCGACAGGCTCGCGAACCATCGCCTCATGACGAGCGCGCTCGTGCCGTTTTCGCGCTGGGTCACGCCGGCCGCAGAGAGCCGCCGATACGATGCGCGTTTCTTCCTCGCGCGCGCGCCGGAGGGTCAGCGTGGCCAGCACGATGCCCACGAGACGACCAGCGGCGTGTGGGCGACTCCGAGCGAGATGCTCGCGGCGTTCGAGCGCGGCGACGTCTTCCTCGCTCCGCCGACGCTGCGATGCTTCGAGCTGCTGCGCGGCATCACGACCTATGAAGCGGCGGTAGAGCTCGCCGGTCGCCAGTCCCTCGAGCCGATATGCCCGCGCTTCGTCGCCGCCGACCCGCCGATGCTCGTGTTGCCGGGCGATCCACTCCACGAGATCGCGGAGCGTCGCATCGCCGGCCCGACGCGCTTCGTACTTCGCGACGGAAAGTTCCTCAGCGAAGAGCCGGCGTGAGAATAGCGGCCGTGAGAAGAGCGGCCGTGAGAAGAGCGGCTCGCGTCAAGACCCGTCGTTACTTCACGCCTTCACGGTAGGCGCGCACGGCGTTGACGATGGAATCGGCGAGCTTCTGGCGAAAATCCGCGGTGCCGAGCCGCGCCTCGTCCGCAGGATTCGAAATGAAGGCGGTCTCGAAGAGCGTCGCCGGCATCTCGGCCCCCAACAGGACGAAGAAGGCCGCGGTCTTGACGCCGTGGTCGTTCGGCTCGCCGTATCGCTGAGCCAGGGACGCCACGGCGGAGCGTCGCAAGAGCTGCGCGAACAGGCGCGAGCCGTCGGTGGTAGCGCCAAGGTTAAGGCCGCTTGCGATGCTGGCGATCTGGGCATCGAGCGCGCTCGGATCGAGGAATTTTCCGCGCTCGCTGCTGAGGTGGTTTTCACGCATCACGCTGCGTCGTGACAGCGCGTCCATCTCGCGCGTCGGGTCGAGAATGTAGACCTCCAGCCCCTTCGCGTTGCCGTCCTCGGTGGCGTTGCAGTGGATCGAGATGAACAGGTCCGCGTGGAAGGCGTTCGCGCGAGCCGTACGCTCCTCGAGTGGGACGTACGCGTCGCTATCACGGGTCAGCATCGTCTCGACACCAAGCTCGTGCGCGAGAGCCGGCGCGGCGCGATGGGCCACGTCCAGGACGACGTCCTTTTCCATGAGCCCGGTCGGCCCAAGCGCACCGGAGTCCGCGCCTCCATGCCCTGGATCGAGCGCGACGCGACGCACGACCCGCGTTCCCGAACGGCCCGGTGCGGTGGCGGTCGTGGCGACCCGAGGGCTCAAATCGACGACGACGCGGAATGGGTCCGGCAAGTAGAAAACGCGGTGAAAAGCTGCTTCGACGAGATCGATGACGACGCGCACTCCCTTGCCGCGCGCGCCGAGTCGAATCCCCGAGACGAGCCCCGCGGTCGTGAGCTCTGGCTTCACGCCCTTGGCTACCGCGCCCTCGAGATCGAGGTAGAGTCGGTGGCCGCGTTGCGCCGCCGCGTCGGGTGCGACGGTGCCGACATCGAAGCGGATGGGCGCGCTCAAGGACAAGACGAGGCGCCCGCCGCCAGGCCAGCTGTAGGGCTCGAGCTTCGTGAGCTCGGCGCTGTCCTTCACGGCCGACGCATCGGGTCGCACGACGACGTCGAGCCCGCCGATCGCGCTCGCACTCGGCAGCGCCGGCGCGCCCGTGCCTTGCCCCGCGGCGGAGGCGGGCTTTGCACCAGCCGCGGCGATGCTTCCACCGCTCGCCGGTGCCGATGCTGACGAAGCGGCGACGCCATCGTTGGCAGCCTCGGCCGCAGCGATCGCAGCCGCGAAGCTTGCTGCCTCGACTCGGCCATGCTCCTCGAGCGCGACCCACGCGGCGCCCTCGGGCCGAAACGCGCGCGCCGTCTCGAGTCGCACTGCGATCCGGCTCGCGCATTCCGTGCGGGAAGGGCTCATACGATGCCGCTGGTGGGCAAGGTAGAGCTCGCGATAGCTTGCCGCTCCATCGCGCACCAGCTCTCCGGCGAGCAACGCGCGACGCAGGTCCGCCTCGCACGAGATCGCCGTCCCTGGCGCCGTGTCGAGCACCGCGAGGTAGAGTTCTCCGGCCTCGCGGGCATCCGTGACGACGCCATCATGACGCCACAACCGCTCGCGCAGCTTCGCGGCAAGAAACGCAAGTTCGGCTGATTCACTGGCTTTCCCTGAGGCGTTTCCGTATTCCGACGCCGCTATCGCGAGCCTGTCCGTGAGCGCGACGACCTCCGCACGCGATGGCAGCGGCTCGGTCGCGACATCGAGGCGGGCCGCTCGCTCGCGATCACTCGGCGTGCTCGAGGCCGTGGCGCTCGGCAGGGCTTGTTGGCCCGCGGTGCCATCGGCGCAACCGTTCACCACGAGCGCGGCGAGGCCGGCACAGATGCAAAGCGCGACCTGAGACGTACGAGCCACCATGGGGAGCGGAACTTCGCACACTCCCAGAGAATTGCGCCGAATTCCGTGGGCATCGCGGGCAAGTTGCGGTCGGATTTGAACTGGCGAGCGCCGAAAGGTGAGTGCTAGCGTGAGGGCACGCATGGCCACGACTACGACGCACACGGGTGAAGCCGATCACGGAAAGCGAAACATGATCGAGCTGCCACGCGGGCTCAGCTCCGACGAGGCAGATCAGCTAGCTCTGACGCTGCGCGCCTCGTGGGACCACATTTTTCGCGTGAGCCGCGGGTCCGAGACCGAGGTGACCGGCGCGCTGCCGTTGAGCCGCCTGCTCGGTGACCCTTCGGTCGCAGCCGCAGTGAGCCGCGCCGCGAACGCCAAGCTCGACGCGCATTCCGCCGGTGACACAGCTGTGAAAACAGTCTCTCGCGCCAGCGCCGCCGGCTCGAGCGCCACCCATGACGGCGGGGCGCGCGCGCAGGACAAGTCCGATCTTCGTACAAGGGCCGGCGTGCAGGCCAAGCCCGATGTCGTGGCCAAGTCCGATGCCGTGACCAAGCCCGATGTCGTGACCAAGCCCGATGTCCCGGCCAAGCTCGTGATCGCCCCCGAGCACGATGTCGTGGCCGCAGCATCGACGGACAGTCCGGCAGTGAGCCGCCGCGTGGGTCCACCGCGGAAGCCGGCAGCCGACCCGTCGCGGTCCACCGATGGCGACGAGCCGACGCAGCAGAAAAGCCCGCCAATCAAGGCCTCGAACCGCGCCGATCCGGTTCGCGAGAGTGAGCCCCCTGTGCGTGAAGCGAGCTCGAGCCGCCGCGCGGGGAAGGCCGCACCGCACGAGTCCGATGATGCGTTCGACAGTCGGCGTAGGCAGTCGCACCGGCGCGACGCCGAGCCGGTGAGCGACGACTCTCCTGATTACGCTCAGCCGATCAAGCTGCCGACGAACTCGCTGCCGTGGGGCAAGATCGCCGCCGGAGTCGCGGGGTGCGGTCTCCTCATCGGTGCGGTCATGTTCTTCACTTCACGCGGCGCCAAATCGACGGACGAGTCCGCGCAGCTCGGCGTGACTGCGGCCGCAGACGCGGCAGCGAAAGCACCCGCGCCAACCGCCACGGCCCTGGCCATTCCGGTGCCACCTGTGGTCGCCGCGCCGACCGCGGACGGTGCCGCGCTCGCCACAGCCGAGCTGCCGATCGACGCCGCCGCCGCCACGGCCCTCGCCGCGCCACCCACCGCGCCACCCACCGCGGCGAGTATTGCCGCTGACGTGCCAGCCCCGCCCGCACCGGATCTCGCCGAAGCGGCGCCGGCCCGAGCCGCGAAGGCAGAGCCGAAGGCCGAAGCGAAGTCCGCGAAGCAAGGAGCCGCGAAAAAGACCGAAGCGAAAAAGACCGAAGCGAAAAAGACCGAAGCGAAACCCGGGAAGAAGGGTGGCGCCAAGTCCGACGGCGGCAAGAAGGGCAGCGCAATCGTCCGCGATCTCCCGTTCTGATGGCGGTTGCGGCGTTCAGCGACGCACACGCACAGCCGGGAAGATGGCTCTTGCGCTGCGTGGTTCGCGTTCGGCGCTCGACCTCAGCTGAGCGAGTTCTCACGGGCTCGCGGCTCCTTTTCCGCTCGTTCACCGTGGCTTGACGTGCGAGCAAATCACGGCGAAGTGTGACGTCACCCAGGCGGGTAGCTCAGTGGTAGAGCGCTGGCCTTACAAGCCGGTGGTCGCAGGTTCAAGCCCTGTCCCGCCTACCGCGAATCCCTGCGCTCGCCGTCGCGTCGACAACTGAATCGTCACACGCAGTGACGATTGGCGACGTTTCACGCACCGCCGGAAGGCCCAAGACCGCTCGCGGCGGCAGAGCGGTCGGGTTCGGTGTGCCGAGACCCCCTTGTCGAGCGCGAATCCATGAAGTAGAAGGCGGTCGCACTTCCCTAATGGGGTGGTAGTTAAGTCGGTTATAACGCCGGCCTGTCACGCCGGAGGCCGCGGGTTCGAGTCCCGTCCACCCCGCCTCAATCTCTCCTGGGCCTCAATTTCTCCCGGGCCGCTCAATCTCTCCCGGGCCGCTCAATCTCTGGGGCGGCTCTGCGCCAGCGTCATAGGCGGCCGAGCGCGGAGAAGCCGACTCGCCGGCGGATCGAGATGCTCATGAGGAGCGCGACCGCGAACAAGTTAGTGAACACGCTCGAGCCGCCGTAGCTGAAGAGCGGAAGCGGCATTCCGACGACGGGGAGCATGCCGCTCACCATTCCGAGGTTGATGATCGCGTGCCAGAAGATCATGGCACCGCAGCCGACTGCCACGACGGCGCCGAAGCGATCGCGCGCCTGAGAGGCAATCCGCACGGACCATAGCGTCAAGAAAAGATAGAGCCCAATCAGCACGACGACGCCAGCAAAGCCCCATTCTTCCGCGAAGACCGGAAATGGGAAGTCCGTGTATTGGTCTGGGAGAAACCGATATTGGTTTTGCATCCC
>SHZB01000199.1 GCA_009692485.1 Myxococcales bacterium | reverse complement strand
GGAAGCGCGCCAGCGAGTGCGGCGAGAGTACGGTAGCGAAACGACCGCAGAACAACTCGAAGCTGCGAGCTTTGTTGCCCTCTTCACGACGGTGCCACGCCGTCGGATGTCCACCCAACGGTGCCTTGATGCCTACCAGTTGCGCTGGCAGATCGAATTGCAGTTCAAACGATGGAAGTCGCTGTGCAACTTCGATGAGCTTCCGAACTACCGTGACGACACGATCCTCGCGTGGCTGTACACGAAGGTCTTGCTCGGACTCCTGATGGACCGCATGGCATCCTCCGCGAAGGAGGTTTTCCCCCCGGACCGATTCGCGCGACGCGACGGCCGCCGCCGCTCCGGTGGTAAGCCACCAGACACGCACCCTCGCACGACAGCCGTGGAAGATCACATCGATCCTCTGGCCCGCCATCATCGCAGCGCTTATGCCCATGGTACTGCCTGAACTCATCTCCAAACTACCCGCCATTGCTGACCGACTTGATGCCTTCGATGCCCTTACATCCACCACCAGGGCCGAAACAGATACCAAAGTTCCGCGCCGACCTGCCCGCAGCCGCCGTCACGACGCGGCTGGAGAGCTGCTAACACCTATGCGCCTCAGCCCCCTCCACCCGCGCAGCGGGGGAAGGTCGGGGAGGGGGGCGTCCACCCGTCGCCGCAATCTGCCACGGGCTGAGCTATCCTGAGGTCGCGTGACGTCGCCGAGGGAGCCACAGCTGGTCCAGGGCGTGGACTACACGATGGAGGGGCCCAACCTCGTGTTCACTGCGCACTACCTCTTGAAGCGCGGTTCATGCTGCAACAAGGGCTGTCGCCATTGCCCTTATCGCGAAGGCGCGGAGCTCAAGGTCAACGTCGAAATCCGCGGACTCGACGCCGTGCCTCCGCCGAAGAAGCCGCCGCCTCGCGGATAGCATTTCTCACGCTCAGGGCGCACGCAACAACACGTGGATCTCGGTTTGGGTATCGATGACCAGGTCCGGGCGACCGTCCCCGCTCATGTCCGCGGCCGCGATGTGAGCGGCGATGGCGAGTGGGGAGTTTTGAGCGATGTCGATCGCGCCAGCCGCCGTGAGCACGCCTTGGCCGTTATTGGCATAGAGCTGCACGTCATCGATTGGACCCTGTGCGACGGAGAGCGCGACGTCCTTGTCGCCGTCACCGTCGAAATCCGCGACCGCGATGCCAGTGGGACTGCCACCAGCGATCGCCACGGGCATCAATCCTGCGAACGCGTTGCCGTTGTTGATAAAGACCCGCACGTCCTTGCCGAGGGGACTGGCCACTAGGATATCGAGCTTGCCGTCGCCGCTAAGGTCGGCAAGCTGAATGTCCATGGCCTCGGCCGTGAGCGTAAACTGGGCGAAGGTCGCAAAGGAGACGACGTTGTTGGCAAACGAAGTCGTCAGGACCACGAGCCGCGAGCCCTGCGTGTCCTTCGTCGTGTAGGCCAAATCGTCGTCCCCGTCGCCGTCCAGATCGCCGGCTGCCAAGGCGTACGACGAGCCGGAGATCCCCACTTTCGAGGTCGTAGAGCCGTCCCCGAGCTTCCAGTTGAGATACCCACTTTTGCCCGTGGTCTCCCAGCTCACTGCCGCGACGTCGGTCTTGCCGGTCTTGTCCAGATTGAGGGTCACGATGTCGCGCCCTTCGCCTGTCAGCGGCCCGCCATCGTGCAACGCGAACTGGCAATTACCCGTGCCCTTCAGAATGTTGAACTTGCCAATGTGGGCGACCGCGAGATCCATATAGCTGCCATTGCCGTCGAGCTCGCCCGCGGCCATCGCGGTCGCCGTCCCGGTCACCCCGTGGGACGTCGTGACGGCGTACCGGGACCCAATCTTCATGCTCCAGGCGACAATGGCCTTCTCGAGATCCGCAGCCGATGTTGCGATGCCGCTTGCAATGACGTCGATGCCGGCATCGACGCTGCCGCAGTCGAAGGTCAAGAGCCCGGCCAAAGGAATGACCTGTGGCGAGAAACTAACGGGCGGTTGCTCAAAGCAGAACTCCCCCGGATCGAAGATCGCGTCGCCGCACACCGGCAAGGTGCACCCGGAGCTGCACCCGTCGCCGCTGACGCTATTGCCGTCGTCGCACTGTTCGCCGGCATCGACGTTACCGTCTCCGCACACCGAGGCCGCTCCGCCCTCGCCCCCGCTGCCGCCGACCGAACTCGTGCTGCCCGTCGAGCCGCCAGTGCCCATCGAGCCGGTGCTGCCGCCTTCGCCAGCGGAGCCGCCCGTTCCCGTTGCCGCGCCCGCGCTCTTTCCGGGGCGGAAGGGCTCCGAGCAACCGAGCGCGGCAGCCACGGCAACGACGAAAAGCGGCCAGGCGAAACCACGTGAAAACTCGCCGATATGAGGGCTATTCATCGCGAGCGGACGCTACCACGAAACGGGCGACCTCCTCGCCCCAAGCTCACCGCGTCGTCGTCGGCGCGGTGCGGCTCTTTGCCACTCCGAGCGTGGCCAGGCGGGCGACGATTGCCTTGCCGTGCGTCGCGGTGCTCACGTCGCGATCGACGAAGAGGAGCTTGCCTTCCTTGCCGATGTAAAACGTCGTGCGCGATGCCACACCGAAGGTGCCGAGTACGCCGTAAGCCGCGGTCACGCTCTTGTCGGCGTCGCTGAGCAGCGGGTAATCGAGCGCGAGCGACTCCGCGAACTCTTTGTTCGTCGCGGGCGAGTCCACGCTGGCCCCAAAATAGGCGACGTCGTATTCGCGTAAGGCGTCACCGCTCACCCGGAGCGACTTGCACTCTGCCGTTCACCCGCCCGTGAACGCCTTCGGAAACCACGCCAGCACGACGACGCGGCCGCGATAGTCCGAGAGCCGGTGCGTCGCGCCGTCGCTGCCGGGTAGCACGAACTCGGGCGCGGCGTCCCCGACCACCAGCGCCGGCGACGACGGGCGACAACCCAATACCGCGCCCCCGACGGCGACGACGGCCGTGAGCATGCGGGCGATGCGTCCAATCACCCATGGCAAATGCGCCCCCGCGTGCTGGGTGTCAATGCACTACCTCGCGCATGTCACCACCTCGCGCATCGTCGTGCCAGAATCGCCGCCGTGCGAGTGTCGATCGACTGCCGTTATCTTCGCGAACGCCCGAGCGGGATTGGCACTTATGTGCGGGCGCTCATCGACAGGCTGCCGGCGCGGGCCCCCGCGGACCGCTTTCACCTTTGGGCAAGCCCGCAAGCGACACTGCCGCTCTCGCACGCGTCCAACGTCGACGAGACCCTTGTCCGCGTAGAGGCCAATCACCTGCCGACGCTCGCCTGGCCCGCCCGCCTCGTGCCGCTTGCTGACGTCGATGTTCTGCATATGCCCTACAACATTTTGGGACGCGGAGTCTCGTGCGCCACGGTCGTCACGGTTCACGACATCATGTGGCTCACGGACCCTTCGGAGTGTGAGGCGAGCCCATGGCGGCGTGCCTATCAAGCGCCGTTTTATCGCGCCGGGATCCTTATGGCGCTTCGCAACGCGAGTCGCATCATCGCCATTTCCGAGGCCACCGCCGCTGCGATCCGCCGCGCACTTCCCGCAGCCGCGTCGCGCATGGCCGTCATTCACCACGGCGTCGAGTCGCGCTTTCGCCCCGCGATCGACGCCTCGGCTGCCCGCGCCGCGTGTGTAGAGGCAGGCGTGCGCGGACCCTTCTATCTCGCGATGGGACAGAACGCCCCTTACAAGAATCACGGCGCGGTCCTCGAGGCCTTCGCCGCGGCCAAACTCGAGCGCGACACGAAGCTCGTATTCGTGCAGCGCCTCAATCCGGGTGGCTCGCTGGCCTTGCAGGCAGAGCGCCTCGGCATCGCGGCGCGCGTCGTGTGGCTCGCCGGCGCCGAGCCCGAGCTTGCTCTCGCGCTCCTGCAATCGGCTCTCGGCCTCATCCAGTATTCGCGCATCGAGGGCTTCGGCATGCCGGCCCTCGAGGCCATGGCCTGCGCTACCCCGGTCATCGTCAGCGACACGCCCGCCCTCGCCGAGATCGTCGAAAACGCCGGAATTCGCGTGCCTCTCGGCGACATCCCGGGCCTGGCTCTTGCCATGTCACGCATCGGCGGCGAGCCCTCGCGACGCGCCGAGCTTGGGGCCCTCGGCCTCCAGCGTGCCGCCCAATTCAGTTGGGACGACTGCGCCGCCCGTCACCTCGAAGTCTACCGTGAGGCCGCCGCCCGTCCCTCGCATTGACGCGTCTCGCTGCTATTGGCAATAGCGCCCGCGCCTCGCTGGTATTGGCAATAGCGCCCGCGCCTCGCCACTATTGGCAATAGCGCCTGCGCCCGCCTCTATTGGCAATAGCGCCTGCGCCCGCCTCGCTGCTATTGGCAATAGCGCCTGCGCCGCCTCGCTATTTGCGGCCGCGCATGGGTGTCAGCAGCGCGCGCACTTCGCTGAGCGCCTGCAACACCGCGTCGTTATCGCCATTGCGAGCGGTCGCCGCATTCACCATCGGGATGAGGGCGCGCTCGATCAGCTCCTGCTGCTGCAACAAGAGCATGCGTATGTCGTCGGGCGCCTTGAGCTCGACCTCCAACTTCGGATGACTGAGCGCCTCGAGCGCCGCCTCGAGCCGCAAGAGATAGGGCTTCATCCACTGCTGTCTGCCGGCGAGCTTGGCGGCACGCGCGACCCGCGGGTTCTTGTCCCCATCCGCGCTCGCGGGTTCGTCGTCCTCGCTGTCCGGTCGAGGCCGCGCCGCAGCCGCTGTCTGTGCTGTCGCCGCCGCCGTCGCCGATGTAGCCGCCGCAGCAGCCACGTTCGACAGGGCGCCGTGAATGTCGCCGAGCCGCTCGCCGAGGCGCGCTCCGAGCAGGTCGAGGCGTTGGTCGAGGCCCTGATGGCTGCCGGCTGCGAGCACATCCTTGATGCCCGCCAGCTCGCCGAGCCGCGTCGCGAGCAGGTCGAGGCGTTGGTCGAGACCCTGATTGCTGCCGGCCGCGAGCACGTCCTTGATGCCTGCCAGATCGGCCGAGAGTCCGCTCAAGGTTCCGGTCACGCGGCTCACCGGATCGTCGCCGCTGCCGCCCATGCGCTTCTGCCGCACGTATTCACTCTTGATGTCGAGCCAGCGCTGCTTCGCCTCGCCTTCAAGTCGCCCGCGCAGCTCTGCGAGCTTGAGCAGGTTGGCCTCCGCTCCAGTCGTGAGGTTCTGCGACTCGCTCGCGTAGTGGTCAGTGACAAGCTGGTCGACCTCCGCCTCGTTCATAGCCGCGGCGATCTTCTCCGCCATTCGGTTCATATTGCGGTAGCTGCCCTGAAGCAGAAATCGCGGCTCGGTGCGGAAGCGCTCGTCCTGCGAGGCGGACGCGATGTACGCCATGTTGACGGCCCCAAGCGTCTTCTGCACCCGAAACAGGTGTCGAATGACGCTCAGGATCTCTTCCAGCTCCACGCCGGAATAGCCATAAGACAGCTCCGACGTGGCCACCTCTTCGCCTCTGGCCATGCGGACGAGCTTGTAGACGTCAGCCTGCTCCCGCGTCGCGAGCGGCTGAAGCGCGGGATTGGAGGTCAGCGTATTTTCGATATAGCTGAGCGCGAACGCGTCCTCTTTGCCGCTCAAGACGTCGCCAAGGTTGTAGGTGTCCGCGCGGTTCGCGAGCATGTCCGGAATGCGGAATTTCTCGCCGCTCTCCGTGTAGGGATTGCCCGCCATGACCACACAGAATTTGCGCCCGCGGAAATCGTAGGTCTGCGTCTTGCCGCGCCAGACCCCCTCTACGCGACGCTGGGCATCGCAGAGGCTGATGAACTTCTGCAACAGCTCCGGGTTCGTATGCTGAATATCGTCCAGATACAGCATCACGTTGTCGCCCATCTCGAAGGCGAAGTTGATCTTCTCAACCTCTTGACGCGCCGTCGCGTTGGGCGCGTTCGCCGGATCGAGCGAGCTGACCTCGTGGCCCAGAGCCGGACCGTTCACCTTCACGAACACGAGCCCAAGGCGGCTCGCGACGTATTCCATCAGCGTCGTCTTGCCATAGCCGGGGGGCGATATCAGCAGCAATAACCCCATGAGATCGGTGCGCTTCGCGGCCCCCGCGGCCCCAATCTGCTTTGCGAGGTTATTGCCAATGAGCGGCAGATAAACCTCGGTAATCAGTTTGTTGCGGACGAACGCCGTCATCACCTTTGGCACGTACTCGCCGAGCCGCAGCCCCTCGCGCTCCCGCTCCAGCAGCTCATGCCGCAGCTTTCGATATGCGCGATATTGCGGCACCTCGCGTGCGTGGTAGTCGCCGAGCCTGCCGAGAATCTCGTCGATCCGGAGCTCTAGTTTGCCGCCGCTGACGCGCCCGTGTTGGCCAATGAGCCCCTGTAGTTCGAGCGCCGCGAGCGCCGCCGAACTGTGGCGATCGATCGCTAGACGACACAAGAGGACCGCCGCCTCGACAGCAAGATGGGCGTGTTTCGCAAGCTCGGGGCGGCTCGTGACGAAGGCATCGACCCACGCGCGCGCCAGGGTGAGCTGCTCGCGAAGGCGACCGTCGAGCCCGCGTAGATCTTGCTCGAACGCGCTGCGCCGGCCGCTTCGGTCCAGCACCTCGAGGAGCGCGCGGGTGATCTCCTCGGCGTCGTGGCTGGTGATGAAGCGAGGTGGATCTTTCGCCAATTCTTCGACCAGATATGCCGCTGCCGCCGGTGCATGCTCGGCGGCAAAATTACCTTCGAGCGACTGCGCCGCGATGAAGCTCGCAATCGCCTTGGCGATTTCGCCCGCCAGCGCCGCCAGCGCCGCACCATCGCCGAGCCCATCGCGCAGCCGCCCGAGACTTCGCGCGCGCAGCTCGAACAGGGCCTTCGCCTCGCCCCCGTGCGCGTAAAACACCGTCGCGAGCGCGCGCGCCCCGGCCGGATAACGCATGAGTCCCGCGGCGTCGTAGAGCTCGACGTACTTCTCCAAGAGGCGCGCCGCGTCCTGGTCGTGGACGCCGCGGTCGTAGCCCTCGTCGTAGCGTTTCTGCGCCACGTCTTCCACGAGCCGCAAGAGCTCGCCATTGCGGATCTTCTCGCGCAGGAGGGCGAACGATTGGCCACTATCTCCCCGCTCGGCCGCGAGCAGAATCGTGTAGGCGAGGTATTCAGACCGATAGATCTCGGGGCTCTCGCTCGGTAAATCGCGGCGCCAGAAGCGTTGCGTCTCGAGAAACGCGCGGTCCTCGAGCGGCGCGAAATAATTGGTGCCGGTCAAATGCAGCGCGAGCCCGTCGCCACGCGGGACCATCGTCAGCTCGAGCGGCTGCGTGTTCACGCTGAAGCGATGTTGGCCAAAGCGCACCAGATCCGTGCCGCCGTCGAAGAGCTCGAGTTTGTCGCGCAATCCCCGCAGCGAGTCCTGGCGCGCGCTCTTCAGCTTGGCGATGAAGGCGTCGCTCTTCACGGTATCGCCGAGCTTCGCGAGATCGGCCGCCAACGACTGCGCCTTCTCGATCATCGCGTCCGACGCGAAATAGGCATTCAGCTCCTCGGTGCTCTTCATGCTACGGGCGCGGCGGCCCACGCCTTCGAGGATGCGGTCGAGGGCCGACGACACGTTGTCGATGCGCCGCTGCCGTTCATCGAGCAGCTGTTGGCGCCGCGCCCCGAAGGCATCCGCGACGTCCTCCCGCTTCTCGGTGAGCTGCCCCAAAAACTCGTCGAGCTCGCTGAATTTACCCTCGAGTTCCTCGAGCTGCACCATCACGCGCGAGAGCTGTTCGTCGCAGCGCTCGGGCGTGTCACACGAAGCGATGGCGCTCGCGACGCTCTGGCCGAGCAGCGCAAATTGGGCGGAAAACTCTGCTCTTCCTTCCGACGCGGCGAGCTCTTTGCGCCGTCCTTCGAGCGCGGCCTTCGTGCGATTGACCTGCGCGAATACGTCGCCAATATGGGACAAGATCTGCGTCCGTTGGGTCGGATCTGCGATTGGCAAATTGCCGAACACCTCGCTCAGCGCGCCGAGGCCGTCGGCCGTGGCGTCGACCTTCTTACGCAGCGGCTGAAGCTCGGTCGACTTTTGGCAGCCGGGCACCTTGCCGATGGTGAGCGTGAGCTCAGCGATTAGCGGCTCGAGCGCGCTCTTGCCAAGCAAGAACTTGCCAGTCTCTCGACTTACCGCCTCGAAGCGCGCGGCGATCTGCTTTTCGAGTGTCTCTATCCGGGCGAAATCCACATAGCGCATCTCGCGCAGCGTGATGACGTGCCCGCGTTGCGCG